>JACWAE010000058.1 GCA_014874385.1 Dehalococcoidia bacterium
CAATATCCTTCTGGAAGCGGTTCCCAAACATCTTGACGTGAGCCAGATCAATAATGCAATCCGGGAAATAAAAGGTGTGAGGGATGTTCACGATGTGCATCTATGGGCGATAACTTCCGACATCTATGCCATAAGTTGCCATCTGTTAATCCAGGACCAGATGGTCAGCAATTGTACTCAAATTGTGGATGATGTCAATCAAATGCTGAGCCAGAAATTCGGTATCAGCCATTCCACTGTGCAGTTGGAGTGTGAAGAGTGTGAAAGCAGCCCGGTCTGCCATATAGGAGGGGAACATGAGGTTTGAAACGACGGCAATCCATTCCGGAGGCGGCCCTTGCCCTGCCACCGGCGCTATTGTAACACCTATCTATCAAACATCCACTTTTGTCTTCGAGGACGTAGGTAAAACCCGAGGCTATGACTATTCCCGCACCTCGAATCCTACCAGGAAGGCGCTGGAGGATACCATCGCCGCGCTTGAGGGAGGCAGGGCAGGCTCCGCCTTTGCTACAGGGATGGCTGCTGAGACCACGGTCATGCATCTGCTCAAGCAAGGCGACCACGTGATTTCACAGGAAGACCTTTACGGCGGGACATACAGATTGTTCGAGAATGTGATGAAGAACTTCGGTTTGGAATTCACCTTTGTGAGCATGGACAACAAGGCCGAGATTGAGGCTGCTATAAAGCCTAACACAAGAATGATATGGATGGAAACGATCTCTAATCCACTGCTGAATATAGTGGATGTCGAGATGGTCGCCGGAGTCGCCAAAAAACACGGACTGATAACAGTGGCGGACAATACACTGCCCAGTCCCTACCTTCTGAGGCCAATCGAGTACGGGATAGACCTGGTGGTACATTCCACCACCAAGTATCTCAATGGACACTGCGATGTGGTGGGCGGCGCTGTGGTTGCCGTTGATGACAAGCTGGCGGAAAGGGTTAAATTTCTTTCGAATGCCATGGGGACAAGCGCCTCCCCCTTCGATTGCTGGCTGGTGTTAAGAGGAATCAAGACGCTTCCGGTAAGGATGACTCAACATTGCCAGAGTGCAACTGCGATAGCCAGCTTTCTGGAAAAGCACCCTGGGGTGAAAAGGGTGTTTTATCCTGGGCTTAAATCTCATCCGCATTATAAAATCGCCAAAAAGCAGATGAAGGGCTACAGCGGGATGGTCTCCTTTGAAATAGTCGGGGGCGCCAGGGCTGTCAAGTCGTTCTTGAGGAGGGTCAAGATTTTCTCCCTGGCGGAATCGCTTGGCGGTGTAGATTCTCTTGTTGAGCACCCTGCTACTATGAGTCATGCTTCGATGCCGGAGAGCTTCAGGAAAAAGGTAGGGATCACTGACAGTCTAATCAGATTGTCTATCGGGTTGGAAAACATTGATGATTTAAAAGAGGATTTGAAACAGGCGCTTGAACATGCCTGAAGGGGTGAAGCGTGTCTTATGTTAGAGGCTTAAGATGTCGGAAATGCGGGCGTGAGTATCACTTAGAGCCGCTCAACCTTTGTGATTTTTGCTTCAGTCCGCTTGAGGTAGTTTACGATTATAAAGCTATGTCGAGAGGGGTAAGCAAGGAGAAAATTGCCGGTGGGCCGCTGAGTATGTGGCGCTATCGGGGGCTCCTGCCAGTTGATGGTGATGTAGTGGACATAGGCACTGGCTTAACTCCTCTGGTCAAGGCGGATAACCTGGGCTCGGAGCTGGGGCTGGAGCAACTATACATAAAGAATGACTGCCTCAATCCGACGCATTCCTTTAAGGACAGGGTGGTCTCGGTAGCCATCACCAAGGCTCGTGAGTTCGGTTTCACTACTGTAGCCTGTGCCTCGACCGGTAACCTGGCGGCAAGCGTGGCGGCGCATGCCGCTAAAGCACATCTGAAGTCTTACGTTTTCATCCCCTCTGACATAGAGCAGAGCAAAATGATAAGTACGGCTATCTATAACCCGACTCTGGTGGCTGTCAAAGGGAGCTATGACGACGTCAACCGTCTCTGTAGCAGGCTGGTAGAGAAATACAATTGGGGATTCATAAACATAAACCTTCGACCTTACTATGCTGAAGGGAGCAAGACGCTGTCATATGAGATTGCTGAGCAGCTTGGCTGGCGTGCTCCCGACTGCGTAGTTGCTCCCGCTGCTTCTGGATTACTTTTCACACGCATATGGAAGGGTCTGGAGGAGCTGTCTATGGTGCGCCTGATAGGGCCTGTAAACACTCATATGCATCTCGCTCAAGCTGCCGGCTGCTCACCGATTGTAAATGCCTTCGAAGCAGGGACGCTTCATGTGCACCCGGTGAAACCTAATACTATCGCTAAGTCCATAGCTATCGGTAACCCGGCCGATGGTTACTATGCCCTTAAGATAGCCAGGGAATCGGGGGGCGCCGCCTGCTCTGTCAGCGACGAGGAGATTATAGAGGGGATGAAGCTCCTGGCGCAGACCGAGGGCATCTTTGCTGAGACTGCCGGTGGCGTGGTTATAGGTGTGCTGAAGAAGCTGGCAGCTTCGGGAGCTATCAAGAAAGGCGACTTAACGGTGGCTGCTATCACTGCCTCCGGGCTCAAAACGCAGGAGGCAGTGGCAGACGTTGTTCATCCCTTTGTAATCCAGCCCACAGTCGAGTCTTTTGAAGAGGTGCTCGGAAAGAAGGCCCGAGCTTGAAGCTTATTGAGTGATTAGCAGGTTTGAGTTAGACTATGACACATATCGAATCTAATTCTGTAAGGAGAAGGAGATGGCCAAGCGACGCGTAATGTTCACTTTCCCGCCGGACCTGATTAAGGAGCCTATTATCTATAACCTGGGACACAAGTTCAAGGTGGTGACTAATATCCGGCGTGCTGATGTGTCCGAGAATAAGGGATGGGTGGTGCTGGAGTTGGACGGGGAGGAGCAGGAGATTGAAAAAGGAATCGCCTGGGTGGTGGGCAAGGGAGTGCGGGTAGACCCGGTTGTGGGCGATGTCTTGGAGGGCTGAGAATGAGCGAACTGCCCGAGATTGGCAAAATCTCTCCCCAAATCTTCAATGAGCTGATATACCCGCGCCTGGGTGCCAAAAGCAAGAGCGTGATAGTGGGTCCTCAGCATGGGGTGGATGTGGGGATAGTGGAAATCGGAGACAAGGCGGTAGCGCTGACCACCGACCCGGTATTCATCGTCCCCGAGTACGGCTGGGAGAGGGCAGCCTGGTTTGCTATCCATATCCTGGCCTCTGATGCCGTGACGAGCGGCCTGAAGCCCAGGTATCTTTCCATAGACTTAAACCTGCCCATGGAGATGACCAAAGGGCAGCTTGAGATAGTCTGGGACACGATGCATAGAGAATGCGTGAAGCTGGGAATTACCATTATCTGCGGCCATACCGCCAGATACGAAAACTGTCATTATCCTATGGTGGGCGGAGCCACAGTAATCTGTGTGGGTGAGAAAGATGAGTACGTCACGCCGAAGCTGGCAAAGTCGGGTGACAAGATAATAATTACGAAGGGGCCGGCTATCGAGGCGACAGGTATCTTTGCTACTATGTTCCCCAGGCTCCTGGAGAAGGAGTTTGGCATTGACTTCAGCAGGCGGGCGCAGGAAGTATTTTACAAGATGTCGGTGGTGCAGGATGCGTTGACTGCCGTTGCCGTAGGGGTTCGAGATGAAGGTGTTACAGCCATGCACGATGCCACGGAGTGCGGGATATGGGGTGGACTTTATGAGACTGCTCAGGCAGCCAATCTCGGTGTGCGGATTGAGAAAGAGCGGATTGTGGTCGAAGACTGTGTAACCGAGATATGCCGCTATTTCGGCATAGACCTTTATGCCTCTATCAGCGAGGGTACTTTGATTATCGCTTGCAGGGAACACAAAGCCGAGAAAGTGGTGAAGGTCCTGGCGCGGAAGGGAATCAGGTCATCTATTGTTGGTGAGCTGGTAAATCCTGAGCAGGGCATGATTCTGGTGGAGAAGGGGAGGGAGAAGAAGCTCGAGCACCCTGTTGTCGACCCCTTCTGGCAGGCATTTTACAATGCGCTAAAGACTACTCATAAGTAATTTTGGTAGGTATATAAGATGGGCACGGAACATTTCAGTTGGCGAGAACATAGATGGCATGCTGCAAACGTGGATTTGCGCAAAGCAGAGATGATTACCGCCGGGGTCGATGTCGGGTCATCGGCCTCCAAGGCCGTGATTATGGCTGACGGCGAGCTTCTGGCTTACAGCATTCTCTGGAGCGGCGTAGATAACCAGGATAATGCTCAAATGGCTCTGGAGATGGCACTGGACGATGTGGGGATGTCCAGGGAGGATATTCACTACATCGTAGGGACTGGATGCGGGGAAGCTGACGTTTCCGGGGCGAAAAGAACAGTGAGTGAGATTGCCTGCCACGCTAAAGGAGCAAATTATTGTTTGGGGCCATCGGCCAGGACTGTGCTGGCGTTGGGTGGTCGCGGTTGTATTGTCATTCATTGTAACCAGGAGGGGAAAGTAACAGCATTTTTGACTAATGCATCTGAACCTGGTTATTGCCGGGAAAACCCCTGTAATGCTTGTGGTGCTGCCCAGGGTCGCGGTATGGAGGTGGTAGCTGATTACCTGGGCCTGCCGCTCGAGGATATTGGTGCAATATCACTTAAGGTTAGTGACAAACAGCTCAAAGAACGGCTTGCCGTGCCTTTGGACAAACGTGCTCGAGTACAAGACTGGGTACTGGAGGAGATAAACAAGGAACCGGTGACAGGCGGACATTTACTGGATGGAGGTATGCCTCCGTTAGGCGGTGCCCTGGGTGTTGTCTGTGATGTTCTCGCTAAGTCTCAAGCTTCAGCGCTGCTGCGTAACGGATGGTCTAAAGAGGAGGTCCTGGCTATCCATAGCGCCGCTCTGGCTCACCAGGCAGCCTTGCTGGTCAAGCGTCTGGGGATTGTGGGGGATTTTGTTGTTACAGGGGGCGTTGCTAAGAATATCGGCGTAGTGCGCAGGCTGGAAAAGGAACTGGGGGTAAAATCTATTGCTTTGAGGCCCGACCCGTTGCTCGCTGCTGCTCTGGGGGCAGCCGTTTTTGCGGGCGACTTTGCAAAAAAGGCGCGTAGGGCTATCGGTAAGGTCTAACCCGTTCGCCCTGAGCCTGTCGAAGGGCCGTTCATGGTTCGACAAGCCTGTCCTGAGCCTGACGAAGGGCTCACCACGAACGGCATTTATAAGGAAATATCCGAAATGGCTAAAATAATCGCAGTTTGTAAAAGTAAAGACAAGGGCACAAGGAAAGAAGACGTTGGAGAAGGGCTCCTGAAGGAGGAGTTTGGACTTGTTGGAGATGCCCACGCCGATTGCTGCACTCATCGGCAGGTAAGCCTCCTGGCAATCGAAAGCATCGAAAGAATGCAGGGACTGGGCTTCGATATCGGCCCCGGTGATTTTGCGGAGAACCTGACCACGGAGGGGATTAACCTGGTTGCCTTGCCTGTGGGCACACGTTTGTCCGTAGGGCAGGGGGTTATGCTGGAAGTTACTCAGATCGGTAAACAGTGCCACTCCGGGTGCGCTATCTATCGTCTCATAGGCAAATGCGTGATGCCCAAAGAGGGGATATTCGCCAGGGTGGTTCGAGGGGGTGTGGTGAAGGCGGGAGATGAACTGAAGATCTGTTGATATGTGATAAATTTTTAACCTTTTTTGTCCTCATTTTATGACTTCTCTATATCAATGTTGTTATCATGATTTAAGGTGAAGGCGATAAATAAGATTTTCAAGGAGTGTGTTTTGAAGGTAAAGGTAGACAGAGACGCGTGTATCGGCGTGGGAAATTGCGTGGCTTTCGCACCTACGGTCTTCCAGCTTGACAAAGAGAACAAAGCGGTAGTTCTTGATGCCTCGTCGGTGGATTTGAACACCCTGTTGGAGGCTGCTAAAAGCTGTCCCGAGAATGCTATCATTGTTGAGGATGATGAGGGAGTTCAATTGTTTCCCTAGCCCTGTTTGTCAGGCTGCGGCTTATATGTTAGATTTAGACGATAAATGATGAGGTGGAGATATGAGAAAAGTATACCTCGATAATGCTGCCACTACCCCTCTTCTCCCCGAGGTACGTGAGGCAATGATGCCCTTCCTGGGCGAGGTTTTCGGCAACCCTTCCTCACTCCACGATTGGGGAGATACTGCCAGGCAGGCCGTCGATGTTGCTCGCTCCCAGGTCGCTGAACTCATCGGAGCTAATGCTGAGGAGTTAATCTTCACCGGCAGCGGCACTGAAAGCAACAGTTTCGCTATTAAAGGGCTGGCTCTGGCCCAGCAAAGCAAAGGCAAGCATGTGGTGGTCTCGGCCATCGAGCATTTCTCGGTGCTTCACTCGGCAAAGACGCTGGAGAAATGGGGATTCGAGCTGACCGAGGTGCCGGTAGACAAGTATGGGTTAGTCAATCCCGAGGATGTGAAGCGAAGCATCAGGAAGGACACCGTTCTGGTCTCTGTGATGCACGCTAACGGCGAGGTGGGCACTATCGAGCCGATAAAAGAGATCGCCAGGATAGCCAAAGAGAACAAAGTGGTCTTTCATACCGATGCCATAGCTACAGCCGGGACGATACCTGTGGATGTAAAGGAGCTCGGCGTGGATGCTTTGAGCCTGGCGGGAAACCAGTTTTATGGTCCCAAGGGGGTGGGTGCACTATGGGTGAGGAGAGGGGTGCGCATCATGCCTCTACTCGATGGCGGAGTGCAAGAAGGAGGTCGGCGCGCCGGGACGGAGAATGTCCCCGCCATTGTGGGGTTAGGAAAAGCTGCGGAGTTAGCTAAGGCAAACATGTCTGCCCGAATTAAGCAGCTCACCCCGCTCCGTGACCGCCTGCTTAAAGAGCTGCCAGCTAACATTGAACATGTAATGGTTACCGGGCACCCTCAGAACCGCCTGCCCGGACATTCCAGCTTCTGTGTGGAGTTTATCGAGGGCGAATCGATGCTCATGTTCCTGAACATGGAAGGTATTGCTGTATCCAGCGGTTCGGCCTGTACCTCGAGGGCCCTCAAAGCCTCACATGTGCTTATAGCCATGGGTATATCTCATGAGTTGGCTCAGGGCTCTCTTCTTTGCACCTTCGGCCTGGATAGTACTAATGAGGATGTGGATTATATGGTGAAGGTGCTGCCACCCATAGCAGATAGACTGCGGCAGATGTCGCCACTTTATTCCAAATTTATCAAAGCAAGCAAAGGAGGCAAATGATATGCCTGTTTACAGCGAGAAGGTGATGGACCACTTCATGCACCCACGCAACGTGGGTGAGATTGAGAACCCCGATGGCATCGGCGAGGAAGGCAATCCTGTATGTGGAGATATGATGACCTTCTATATCAAGGTCAAGGACAACCGTCTGGAAGACGTTAAGTTCAAGACCTTTGGCTGCGGGGCAGCCATCGCTGTGTCCAGCATGGTCAGCGAGATGGCCATGGGCAAGACGCTTGACGAAGCGTTGAAAATCACCCCGGCTTCGGTTGCCGAAGAACTTCAGGGACTGCCCAAGAACAAATATCACTGCTCCAACCTGGGTGCTCAGGCTTTACATAAAGCTATTGAGGACTATCTGAGCAAACAGAAGGCGCAAGGAGATAAGAAAGCATGAAGAAGCAAAAAGAGAAGAAGCACGTTGTATGCCCTTACTGCGACGAGGAGATAAAGACAGCGAATTTCCCCTACTGCACGACTTGTAAAGTGACCGTATTCTACTGTCCCAAGTGCGGCAAGCCCACTCCTAGCGACAAGAAGGTATGCACTCAGTGCGGGGCTGAGATTAAGTGCTGATATCACCGTGAGGAGGGGTATTTGATGGCCGAGCAAGATAAATTGTCCATTGTGCTCTTCAGCGGCGACCTTGACAAGGCCCTAGCTGCTTTCATGCTGGCGACTACTGGCGCCAGTATGGGCATGGAGGTCAAAATTTTCTTCACCTTCTGGGGGCTGAATGTCATTAAAAAAAACGAGGGCAGTATTAAGAGCAAAGGGCTGATGAGGAAGATGCTGAACATTATGAATCGGGGCGGCTCCAAGCGATTGAAGCTCTCCAAATTCAACATGTTCGGCCTGGGCACCTGGATGATTAAGCGGCTGATGAAAGAAATAAATATGCCGTCTGTAGAGGAGTTCATTGTAATGGCCCATGAGATGGGGGTGAAGCTTATACCCTGCAGCACTACGTGCGGGTTGATGGGCGTGGAACAGGAAGCTTTTCGTCCCGAGGCAGAACCTTTAGCTGGTGCCGCCTACTTCCTGGCCGAGGCCAGCCAATCTAAGGTGGCCCTCTTTATCTAAACGGGCTTTTGCTCATGGGAACCAAGGAGGGGACATGAAGGCAGACCAGACCCTGGACTGTGTGGGGTTCTATTGCCCTATGCCTATCGTCAAGACTGCGGAGAAAATTAAAAAGCTGAAGACGGGCGAGGTACTGGAAGTGGTGGCTGATGATAAGGGGATAAAGCAGGACATGCCTGCCTGGGCAAAGGCTACAGGTCATGAGTTCTTAGGCATGGAGGAGAAGGGTGGGGAGATCAAGGTCTATGTGAAGAAAACACATGACTAATGAGATGTCTTCTGGGCATTGAGGATTGACGGCTCAGGTCAATAAAGGAGGGAGACGCGGTTACCGCGTCTCTTTCATTTATGGTTGGTTCTTCTGGGTTTAGCGCTTCCTATGTAATAGCTATGTCTGGATTTCCACCATACTTCGATAAAGGCGACGATAAAACTGGCCGCTATAATACCTAAGAAAAGCAGTCCATAAGCTTGCCACGTCATCTTGATATCCTCGTCAGGCCGTAGCTCCATCGCCTCATAAACAACGGGACCACTGCCACCTCGACTTCTCAGGGAATATCGTATAAGAATCATACCGATTTGTCAAGAACATTCTACTTGACTCATCTTCACTTTTGCCACAAAAATTCCGGAGAAATGGGGGCGGATGGTGGAGTTTTAACTTTCTGTGCTCGCTTCTGCCTTGACAACGAGTAAGGGGGATAGTAGCCTTGTGGTCGAGGTGCGAAGGTTAGATGAAAACACTGGTACTGGGGATTGGAAACACCATTCTCACCGATGATGGCGTGGGTTGCAAAGTGGCGCAGCGGCTTGAAGAGAGGCTCAAGGGCCACCCAGATATAACTGTGAAGGAGACTTCGCTATCAGGGCTGAGCTTGCTTGATGAAGTGGCTGGCTATGAGCGGCTGATCATTATCGATGCTATCCAGACCAAAAGCGGCAAGCCGGGCGATATTTATAAGCTGTCGCCTGAGGATTTTAAGATAGGGCACATGGCTGTCGTCCATGATCTGGGTCTGTTCAGTGCTCTGGAGATGGGGCGGAAGCTGGGGATGGAAATGCCCCGCGAGGTCGTTATCTTCGCCATCGAGGCTAAAGATATGGTCACTTTCTCCGAAAAGTTGAGCCTGGAGGTGGAGAAGGCGATACCCAGGGCGGTTGGGCGGGTGATGAGGGAGGTGCGCAGGGATGTCGGCTTTTCATAATAATCAGCCTGGAGAAGCATACGCTTAGAAAGGCGAACCACCATCTGAAATTCCTCGAAAATCCTCGTGCACAAAATGTGATAACTTTTTAACCTTTTCCGCCGCCATTTTATGACTTCTTTATTCGCATACTGGTTTAATATAGCATGTCTGTGGCAGTTTGGGGCTAGGGGTGTGTGCCGCCCTTTGTTAGCACGCTTGAGAATGCCATCGGCAATATTTGAGTGGGGGTGAACATGTCTGGAGGAACGGAACCGGCGAAATCAGCACGTATCCAAGGTGAAGCAGCCATCAGTGCAGAGGGGCTGCATAAGGCATTTGGCAAAATCAAAGCGCTTGATGGTATCGACTTGACGGTGCCGCCCGGCACGGTTATGGCGCTCCTCGGTCCCAATGGGGCAGGCAAGACCACCTTCGTTCGTATCCTCACGACTTTGCTGGCCCCTGACGTCGGACGGGCCCAGGTAATGGGCTATGATGTTGTCGGGAATTCTGCGGCGGTGCGTACCATTATAGGACTCGCAGGCCAGTATCCTGCTGTAGATGAGAATCTAACAGGCCGTGAGAACCTGGAGATGGTAGGCAGGTTATACCATTTAGGTAGTTCAGAGGCGCGCAGACGTGCCTCTGAACTACTGGAGAGTTTTGGTCTAACCGATGCTGCCCAGAGGAGGGTAAAGACATACTCAGGAGGGATGCGTCGTCGTCTTGACCTGGGCGCCAGCCTGGTGGCCAGGCCGCCAGTCCTGTTCCTCGATGAGCCGACCTCTGGCCTGGATCCCAGGAGCCGGCTGGGGCTTTGGGAAATCATCGAGAATCTAGTCAAACAGGGTACCACTGTATTTCTGACTACCCAGTATCTCGAAGAGGCGGACCGTCTCGCCGATAATATTGCCGTCTTGGACAATGGTCGCATCATCGAACAAGGCACAGCGCAATATCTCAAAGAATGCTGCGGCGGCGATGTCCTTATACAGCTTCGGGTGGCTGACCGTACCCAGACTGCACTCGCCGCGGAGTTGCTGGGTACCCTGGGTGGTGATGGCAAGGTTCGGAGTACTCCAGAAACAGGTGAGGTCAGCATTCCGGTTGTTGGGGGACCCTCGATGCTGGCAGAGGTGGTGCGTCGACTCGACGCAGGCGGGGTAGCGCTCTCTGACCTTGCTTTGAGACAGCCTACTCTGGACGATGTGTTTTTATCGTTGACAGGACGTACTACAGAAACATCTACTGGGGCGACGGCACAAGATTTAGAGAGGCATCGTGGCAAGCGTAAAGGGAAGGAGGCGGTGACATGATTGCTAACGAATCAATAGCTCAGACTTACAAATTTGTCTGGACCCTTACAGATACGCTAGTGATAGCATGGCGCAATATTCTCCGTTTTGTAAGACTTCCTCAGCTACTGATCTTCTCTACTATACAGCCAGTTATGTTGCTATTGCTATTCAACTATGTCTTTGGAGGAGCCCTAAGCGCAGGTGGAATGAAGTACATTCAATATCTACTGCCCGGATTCCTGGTGCAAATAGTTGTCTTCGGGTCTTCTCAGACCAGCGTTGGTTTGGCTGAAGACCTGTCACGCGGTATGATAGACCGCTTTCGCTCTCTGCCTATGGCACGTCCCGCGGTGCTTGCCGGTCGCACTCTGGCCGATACGTTACGCTATACATTCCTGGTGCTGCTTATGATTGGCGTCGGCAGCATCATAGGGTTCAGATTTCATAATGGAGCCCCTTTCGCGGTTGCTGCTGCTATGCTATCTGTGCTTTTTGGGTTCGCTTTCACATGGATTTCTGCGTTCATCGGCATGTCGGTCAAGGACGTGGAGACGGCTCAAGTGGCGGGCTTTGTCTGGATCTTCCCCATAGTGTTCGCCAGCTCAATGTTTGTGCCGATAGAGACAATGCCCGGCTGGTTGCAGGCCTTCGCCAAAATAAATCCGGTCAGCGCAGCAGCTGACACGGTGCGGGCTCTGTCCCTGGGTGGCGAATTGATAACGCCATTATGGAAATGCTTCGCCTGGATTGGCGGGATTCTGCTAATCTTCCTGCCTCTTGCAGTCAGACGCTATCGGAGTATCCCGTAATAAAAAAGGGGGCAGCCACGAAGTGGCTCTGCCCCCTTCAACGTTTAACCTCTTATGGTACCTAATCTAGTCTGTGTGTACCTCGTCTAGCACTTCTCCGGTGTGGCTGACCAACTCTATGGATAATGGCATCTGGCCTATAGTGTGGGTGGCACAGGAGAGGCATGGGTCGTAGCAGCGGATGGCTACCTCTACGCGGTTGAGCATGCCCTCGGTGAGCTTGTCGGCTTTGACATAGTCCTTGGCAACCAGGTAGACTGCCCGGTTCAGCGCCAGGTTGTTGTTCTGAGTGGCAACGATGATGTTGGCCTTCTTGATGGTGCCGGCGGAATCTACCCAGAAGTGATGGAACAGAGTGCCGCGAGGCGCTTCGAGGACCCCGACACCTTCCTCGTTATATTTGGATGAGGAGGCTCTCAGCTCGGTGCCGCAGATTTCCTCTTTCTGAAGCAGCTCTTTTACCCTCTCTGTCGCATATAGGCCTTCGATCAGGCGTGCGTAATGGAAGAACAGCGAGCCTTCCACCATGCCGCCGTTGCCCAGCTTCTTGAACTCCTTGAACTCTTTGTTCGCCAGCGGTGTGGTAATGTTATCAGCTACATTGAGCCTGGCCAGCGGGCCGACGCGGTACATGCCGCCGGGATAGCCCATCTTCTTGTAGCAGGGGAACTTCATGTATGACCAGTCTTCCACTCGTTCTTCGACGATGGAGAGGTAGTCCTTACCCTCTACCTGGTCCTCCAGGACAAAGCCCTTAGCATCCAGCAGCCTGAGCTTGCCATCATAGAGCTGCAGGTTGCCCTTGCCGTCGACCAGGCCCAGGTAAGCTGAGGGGAAGCTGGCGAAGTTTGCCATAAGGTCTTTGTTCTTGCCCGCAATATCCTTGATGATACTTAGGCCCAACTGATAGATAGCAATGGCCTCACCGTTTTTACTCAGGAACTCATCCCTGGCCTTGGGCGAGAGCGCAGTATTGACGCCACCGGGTATGGCGAAGTTGGGGTGGATTCTCTTGGAGCCCAGGGTCTCGATGAGAGACTGTCCATAGGCTCTGAGCCATACCGCTTTCTTGGCCAACTCCGGGTTCGCCCCGATGAGGCCAACAACGTTCCTGATGGCCGGGTCGGCATCCATACCGAAGATGAAGTCAGGGCTGGCCAGATGGAAGAAATGCAGGGCATGTGACTGCACATACTGTGCCATGTGAATGAGCTCTCGCAGCAGCTTAGCGGTGGGCGGCAGCTCTACCCCCAGTATGGCATCGCCAGCCTTGGCCGAAGCCAGGTGGTGGCTTACCGGGCAGATGCCGCAAGCTCTTTGAGTGATCTGGGGCATCTCCCAGATGACGCGGCCCTCGCAGAATTTCTCAAACCCGCGCATTTGCAGGATATTGAGGCGAGCCTTGGCCACGTTTCCTTTTCCATCTATCTCTATAGTTACCTTGCCATGGCCTTCCAAACGGGTTAGCGGTTTTATCTCTATGACCTTGCTTTCTCCAGCCATTTCAGTACCTCCTCAACTAGTCGAAGCGCATCATGTCGCTGGGCAATACAGGAATCCGTCCTTGAAGGAGTTCAGTCAGGGCGTATTTGATATCCCTGGCTCGAGGCGGGCATCCTGGAACGAAGCAGTCCACCTTGACCACGGCGTTCACAGGCAGTGCCTTTTCCAGAAGAACAGGTATCTCCGGCGAGGACGGTATTTTCCCGTCTTTTACGCTCTCGCACTCTATATAGGCACGCCGCAGCACTGCTTCCTTGGGGAAAGCATTCCGCATGGCGCATATGCCGCCGAAGCAGGCGCAGTCGCCCAGCACAATGAGTATCTTACACTTCGCCCTGAGCTCTTTAGCCTCCTCCTCTTGCTCGTTCATGCCTATAGCCCCGGTGATGAGCCCGACATCTACTTCGGGGAACTCCTTAATATCCGTTATCGGGCTTCTGGTGAACTCCACCGCCTGGGCTAAGTCGATGATAAATTCGTCAACGTCCAGCAAGGACATTTCGCAGCCAGCGCAGGCGTCAAGCCAGGAAGTAGCCAATTTCACCTTTGCCATAGCAGCAACCTCCATCTATGCAAGGTATCTTTGCTTATATTCCCTTAGCTAGTTTGGCGATAATCTCAACGTCATCCTTGATGCCCGAAGGTGGCTCCAGCAACTTTTGGGAATGGCCGACCTTGCCATCAAGAGAGACGTACTTGCCTTTGCGTTCTGCCCAGATGGGCGAAGGCAGCACCACATCGGCGCAGTCTGTCAACTGGGAGCGGTAGCTTGCCTGCACCACCAGGAACTCAGCCTGATCTACTTGAGCCACCCAATCGCCCATTTCGAACTTATCATCGCACATCAGGACATAGACCATTTTGGGCTTGGTTTTGGCCATTCCGTTATGGTTAGCGAGACCGAGTTCCCAGGCCCCGCGGCTGTTACCTCTTGGCTTAAGTGAGATAACCTTCAAGCCGTCATGGTTCGCCAGCTTAGCCAGGTCAAGCACGCGGGCGATGAGCTTGGGATTCTTCGCAGAGAATACACCCTCGCCGTAGACCACTACCGGGTTCTTAGCAGAGCTAAGCATAGCCGCGGCCTTTTGGATTGTATCCTTGTCCAGGCCCGTCGCTCCCACAGCCTTGGCTACCGAGACGAATCTCATCGATTTCTCTGTGCGCCCGGCTTTCTTAGCTACCAGTCCTTCCAGGGCACCCAGAAGAGCTTCTTCGCTGCCAGCATTAGGGCGCAGCCAGATATCGGCGCGGAAACCGAAGGTGTTCGGGCGAGAGTCTATGACTATGATGCTCGCCTTTTTCTGAGTTTTGGCGCGCAGTATGTAGCACCCAGCTACTGGATTGGTCTCCAAAGGATTAGAGCCGACCACCAGCACGCAGTCGGCATCCAGGATGGCCTCCAGGGGGCTTTCTATCTCAAGACCCTTACCATTCCTGGAGAAAGCGCTGATGCCCTGGGCTATAGTCCTATAGCTGGAGCCGTCAAGCGTGTCAATATAGCTGGTGCCCACAGTATTGCGCATGAACCTGGCAAAAGCTTCCAGGGTTTCATTGGGGCACAGGCTGGAGGCGAGACCAGCTATGCTGTTAGCTCCGTAGCGAGCCTTGTAGTCCTTGATTTTGTCATTGATAAGTTTAGAAGCATCTTCCCAGGATGCTGGTTCGAGGTTTCCTTTTTTGTTTCGAATAAGCGGTGTGGTCACCCTCGGGGTCTCGTTATAGACCTGCTGGAAACGCCCCATAAGACAGAGCTGCCCTTTTAGTCCGGTGAGGTTGGCCCCGTCGATACGCACCATGTTATTGTCCTTGACCAGTACGTCAATCTCGCAGCCGACGCCGCAAAGGCTGCACATGCTGCGGATAACCTTTCCCTCACTGGTCCTGCCTCTGTAAGCGCTGACTTTGCTGAAGATAGCACCTGTGGGGCAGGCCTGCAGACAGGCTCCACATGAAATGCAGGAGGACTCGCCCAGAGGCTGGTTCAGGTCAGCTACTATCAGGGTGCGCCAGCCGCGCCTGCTGAAGTCCAGTGTATGGTTTCCCACCACCTCGCCGCAGACACGCACGCAGCGGCCACAGAGTATGCAGCGGTTGTGGTCTATGACCAGGAAATCATTCAGGGTATCGGTAGGCAGCGATGGGAAGGTGTAAGGATAGCGCGCATGGTCCATCTGATAGCGGTAGGCCTGTGACTGCAGCTCGCAGTCTCCGCTTGCGGCGCAGAAGAAGCAGAAATGATTGCGTTCAGTGAACATCAGCTCCAGGATAAGGCGGCGATATTTTTCCAGGTTCGGGGTATGTGTCCTAACCACCAAGCCATCCCGGGCGGGATAGGTGCAGGACGGGTTGATGCGCCGTTCCCCGTCTATCTCCACCACACACAGACGGCAGGCACCGACATTGGATAAGCCCTCTAAGAAACACAGCGTGGGGACATAGATGTTATTGGCGCGGCAGACCTCCAGAACAGTGTCTCCCTCTTTACCTTTTACCTGGTTGCCATTGACGGTCAGAGTAATTTCTTTTCTATCGCTCATCGGTCTACTCCTCCCCTCCTACTTCGAGGTCGCATCGCAGGCAGCGGGAGGCCTCCTCTCTGGCCTCGTTTGGTCTGAAAGCCAGCATAATCTCTTTGTAAGAAGACCTTCGCTCTCTGGTCTCTATCTCGGCAGGCTGCATTCTTGCTCTCTCCTTGACCTCCTCTTCAGTAGGAGCTATTTGAGGGACTTCTATAGGCTCGTAGCCGTCTCTCTCTACGAATGGAGAAAGCGGTTTACCCTGCAAATATCGCTTAATGGACGTAGCAGCCCTTTGTCCGGCAGCTACCGCCCAGATCACAGTCTTGGGTCCGGTCATAGCATCGCCGCCGGCGAAAACGCCGGGCTTATCGGTGGCCAGGGTGCGCGGGTCTGCTACAATGGTGCCTCCCTTACCCACTTTGACCCCGCCGTCTTTTATGAAGGCTGTGTCGGGCCGCTGTCCGATAGCCTCAATTACAGTGTCCACTGCCAAAGGATAGGTGTATTCCGGACCGGCCAGGGGACTCGGGGTGCGGCGGCCGCTGGAATCGAACCCCTTCAACTCCATGCGTACACATTCCAGTCCAGTCAACTTTCCGTTCTGGCTCAGCACCTTGGTGGGGGCGACCAGACAGTCGATATGGACGCCTTCTTTTTCGGCTGCTTCTATCTCCTCTTCAATGGCTGGCATATCCCTGCGCTCTCTGCGGTAGAGGATATGCACTTCTTCAGCACCTTGCCTTACGGCTGACCGGGCAGCGTCTATAGCCGAGTTACCGCCGCCAACTACGGCCACCTTTTTACCGACCTTCGGTTTCTTACCCAAGCTCAACTCTCTGAGGAAGTCTATGGCATCGTAGACTCCTTCGACATCCTCGCCGGGGATACCCATCTTGTCTCCCTTGTGAGCGCCGCAGGAAAGAAAGACCGCCTTGTAGCCTTCTTTGAACAGGCTGTCTACATCATTAACCTTGGTATTCAGTTTAAGTTCCACTCCCAGCTTCAGGATGTTATCTATCTCGGCCTGCAGGACTTTCTTAGGCAGGCGGTACTCAGGGATAGCCACCGCCATCATGCCGCCGGCTACAGGTAATGCCTCGAAAACGGTTACATTGTAGCCCTCCCGGACTAACTCATAGGCTGCGGTTAGCCCCGCTGGCCCGGCGCCTATGATGGCTACTCGCTCCGGCTTTCTGGGCTTCATGGGAGGCACGAACTTGACGCCGTTCTCGTAAGCATAGTCCGCAGCCATGCGCTTCAGGTCTCTAATGGATATCGACTTATCAACCTGGGCGCGGCGGCACTTGACCTCGCAGGGGTGGTCGCAGACTCGGCCCACCGACATGGGGAAGGGCAGCCGCTGTCTGATCAACTTGTAGGCATCGGCATATTTGCCTGCTTTAATCAAGGCTATATAGCCCGGACAGTCGAGCTCCACAGGGCAGGTATGCTGACAAGGAGCCCTGAATAAGGGCTGGCATACTGCTGCGGGGCAGTGCTTGTCGATAATGTGTGCCTCGTACTCACTGCGGAAATGTCGCAGTGTGCTGAGCACCGGGTTGGGAGCGGTCTGGCCCAGGCCGCAAAGCGAGGCAGAGCCCACCATCTCAGCCAGCTCGCTGAGTACGTCCAGGTCCTCCATCGTGCCTTTGCCCATGGTTATCTTGTTTAATATCTCCAGCATCTTGGGGATGCCGGCGCGGCATGGTGTGCACTTGCCGCAGGACTCGTCTCTGGTGAACTGCAGGAAGAACTTGGCTACATCCACCATACAGTTGTTCTCGTCCATTACAATGAGGCCGCCCGAGCCCATGATGGCTCCCAGGGCGGTAACGGCCTCGTAATCTATAGGAGTATTCAGATGTTCTATAGGGATACAGCCGCCCGAAGGCCCACCTATCTGAACAGCCTTGAATTTCTTGCCCTCGGGTATGCCGCCGCCGATGTCGAAAACGATCTGTCCCAGCGGCGTGCTCAACGGTACTTCGATAAGCCCCGAATTATTTATCTTGCCTACCAGGCAGAATGTTTTGGTGCCCTTGCACCTATCGGAGCCTACACTGGCGAACCAGTCAGCACCTTTGTGGATGATTTGAGGCACGTTCGACCAGGTTTCCACGTTATTTAACGTGGTAGGCTTATCCAGCAGCCCTTTATTGGCAGGGAATGGGGGTCGCTGGCGGGGATTGCCTCGTTTGCCTTCGATGGATGCCAGCAGGGCTGTCTCCTCACCGCAAACGAAAGCACCCGCGCCGGGGAAGACAGACAGGTCGAACTCAAAGTCGGTGCCCAGTATGTTTTTGCCCAGAAGCCCTAATTTGCGGGCTTCATCCAGGGCATGGTTGAATGTTTGAATGGCTAAGGGATATTCGGCGCGGACATATGCATAGCCGCGGCGTACGTTGCCGATGGCATAGGCGCCGATTGCCATGCCCTCTATGATGGAGTGAGGATTGCCCTCCAAAACAGCTCTGTTCATATAAGCGCCGGGGTCGCCTTCGTCACCGTTACAGACGACAAACTTCTCATCGCCCACGGCCCTGCGCACAAAGCTCCACTTCGTCCCGGTGGGAAATCCGGCGCCGCCGCGCCCTCTCAGGCCAGCCTTGGTTATCTCATCGATGACTTCCTGGGGCTGCATCTTGCTTATGGCTTTAGCCAGGGCCTGGTAGCCATCTCTGGCGATATACTCCTCAATGCTCCTGGGGTCCATATCCTGGTTGTGCATAATCCGGATATTCTGGAGTTTGAAGGTGGGCGACTCCAGGTCGAGCAGCCACTCTTTAACGACCTCGCCCTTGATGAGGTGCTGTTCTACTATAGTGGGCACTTGCTCGGGCGTAAGGTTAGCGTAGATCACCCTACCCATCTGGGGATGGACAACGGTAACTACCGGCTCACGCTCGCATGGCCCGATGCAGGCAGCCTCGGTGATAACCACGTTGGTCAGCTTGCGAGAGTTTACCTCTTTGACAAAGGCGTCTTGAACAAACTTGGCACCACCAGCTATACCGCAGGTGCCCAGGTGAACCTTGACCTCGATTTTTTTGGCACGCTCGGCCAGTTTACTCTGGGCTGCCTCTTTTAGTGTATTGAGATCATCGACTGATGATAGACGCTTCGCCATATCTCCTCCTAAGCGTAAGAGCTCAAGACCTCTTTCATCTTTGTGGGACTCATCCGGCGGTAGACTTTCTCCTCAACTGATACCACGGGAGCCAGGCCACAGCATCCCAGGCATCTGACCATCTCCAGTGAGAATTGACCGTTTTTGGTTGTCTCGCCCGGCGCTATGCCCAATTCCTTTTGTAGAGTATTCAGAATCCTTTCGCCGCCGCGCACATAGCAGGATGTGCCCATGCACGTGGAGATAATATGCCTGCCTCTGGGAACCATGGTGAAGAACGAGTAGAAGGTGGTGACGCCATATATTGTGCTGAGTGGAATATTCAGGTCTCTAGAGATGGTTTGCAAGACGGGCAATGGTAGATAGCCTATTAATGCCTGTGCTCTTTGTAATACCGGGATCAATGCCCCGGCCTGCCCTCTGTTTTCATCGATTGCAGCCTGGACCTGGCGAAATATCTCGCCTGCGGTGCCTCGTCCTTCTGCTGTGGGGACTTTCTCTTTTACTGTCGGTTTAGCCATATGAACCTCCCCTAGTGGTTTCCATTTAGCTCTTTAATGATGTGCTTAATGCATTTAGGAATCGCCCGTTGTACCCCGGGCGTAAATTCCTCACCGAAGTTGCTGACATCGTTCACCTCTATGGCGTAGATAATGATTTGTTTGGGCATAGCTATGCCCAGTTTGTTACCAAGCTCAAGCGCAGTAGCGAAGTTTACATCGTGGGGCGAAGAAACATGCCGCGTGTTATTGAAAGCATCAGGGTTTAGACGATAAATCTGGCCCGTTTTCCCTTCTGCTGTCTGAATGGCATCAACAATAATAGCCTTATCGTAGCCAGCCAGCAGGTCTATCAAACTAAGACCTGACAAGCTGGTCTCCATAACCGTTACATCTTGTCGCTGGGCCAGTTTGGCTTCCAATTCTTGAGCGACGCGATTACCAACGCCGTCATCTCTGAGTATCGGGTTGCCCAGCCCCAGAATCAATGTCTTCATTTTTCCTTTCTTTGGATAAGACAGACAGCGGCTGCTCTTATCTCCCAAGCAGCCCTATCCTAGGTTCTGGCTCAGTTTTTCTTTCACTTCTCCCTTGCTGTCGTAGATCACTATCTCCAGCGGCATCTGGCCTGGCAGCGTATGGGTGGCACAGGCCATGCACGGGTCATAAGCCCGGAATGCCATCTCAACCATATTTAGCAGCCCTTCACTGGCAGCCGTACCTTTCTTAATCAAGCCCTGGGCTGCTTTCTTGATTGACATCTGCATCGCAGGATAGTTATGAGCTGTTGCAACAATTAGGTTGACCTTGGTGACGATGCCGTTCTTGTCGGTCTGATAGTGATGAATAAGGGTGCCGCGAGGCGCCTCCACAATACCTACTCCCTCATCAGGCGTAGCGGTGGGTATGGTGCGCACCCTGGGGTCGGTGACCTCTTTGTCCTGACATAGCTCCAGCAATCTCTCTGAGGCGTATAGAAGCTCTACCAGCCTAGCCCAGTGGAATGCCAGTGTGGCGTGGACGGGCTTGCCGCCCAGTGTCTTATACAGCTTGTCATATTCGGCCTGGGCTAAGGGTGTTGCCATGCCGTCGGCTGCATTGAGCCTTGCCAGCGGGCTGACTCTATAGACTCCGCTATCTTTACCCTCGGTGAAACCCTTCCAGCCTACCTTCTTAAGGAAGGGGAACTTGAGGTATGACCAGGGCTCTGTATGTTCTGCTACATACTCCAGATACTGTGAAGGTTTAAACCTGGCGACCTCTTTCGCATCGGGGTCAACTACACGGACGTCTCCGTCGTAAAAATTTACTTTGTTATTGCTATCCACCAGTCCCATGTAGTAGCTCTTCATGGTATATACATTGCCGGTGATTATATTCAGGTAATCTTTATTAGCCAGAACTACATCGTTGAACAGCTTCAGGCTGAATTTGCTGAACTCGACACAGGATTTAGCTTTCTCCTCGAAGTCTTTTCGCTGCTCCTCGGTGATGGACTTGCTCATGCCTCCCGGAACGCCGCCTACGGGGTGGGTTGCCTTACCGGCGATGGCTGCCTGGATGCTTTGTGCATAAGCACGATGCTTTATCACCTCACCGCCTACCTGAAGTCCAACCTTGGATATCACTCCCAGGATATTTCTTTGAGCAGGGTCACTGGTAGGCCCCATGACGAAGTCAGGAGCGGCCAGCGCATAGAAGTGGGCGATGTGAGAATGAATCATATGTGAGCAGTAGAAAAGCTCCCTCAGTTTCTTCCCTGCCGGCGGTAGTTCAACGTGGTACACAGCGTCTGTGGCCTTACACGAGGCCATGTGATGTGCCCCCGGTCAGACACCGCATATTCTGGGTACTATCCGCGGCAACTCCTCGACCGGCCTGCCTTCGCAGAACTTCTCGAATCCGCGGAGTTCAGGAATCTGGAGGTAGGCATTGGCAACATCGCCAGCATCGTCGAGGAAAATATCTATCTTGCCGTGCCCTTCCAGCCTGGTTATGGGGTTAATGGTGATCTTTTTCATCCTATCCTCCCCCTATCTAGCGCTTCTGGGGAATTTTCCTCTTCAGCATTGAAACCGACATGCCGAACCTGTAGAAGGTGCCGGCAGGGTCGACCAGCTCGTTTACCATCTTTTCGATATCTTGCTTGCCATTGGTTTCGTAAATCGACGCTATAGCGCTAATCAGCTTTGCCCCCTGGTCAGCGACCCCAGGCGGTGGCCCGAAGCAGCCGCGGCAGGGGATGTTGACCTTGACGCATAGTGCGCCGCAACCACCTCTGGTGGCGGGGCCCATACATAGCAATCCTTGCTCCAGCAGACAGCGCTCCGGGTCAGGGATAATCTCCTGAGTTCGGTATATCTTGGTTATCTTCTTGTTCTCTTTCTTGCGGTCGCATTCGTCGCATAGCGTCTTATCTGAGGCGATAACTGCGCCGACGGGCGGTAAACTGTTGGTAGCCAGGGCGTTCACAACTTTTAAGATCAGGTCTACTGTCGGCGGGCAGCCGGGCACGAAGTACTCTACGGGCACTACCTGAGCCAGGGTCAGCACGTTATCGTAAAGCTCGGGCAGCGTTAGCTCGCCTTCGGGTACGCTTACCTTTGTTTGTGGAAGCGTCTTATTGGGATTCTCGTTCGAAGGAGCCTCTATGTAAACTCTCTCCATGATCTCAGCGCGGGTAGCGAAATTAGCTAACGCTGGTATGCCGCCGAAACAGGCGCAAGAGCCGAATGATACCAACACCTTGGACTTGGCGCGAAGCATTTTAGCTATATGCTCTTGCTCGGAGCTTCTGATAGCGCCATTGAACAGGCAGACATCAATGGACTTGTCCGGCATGGCTTCAACATGGTGGTATTTGAAGTCCAGCGCTATCGGCCAGAACACTATGTCCGCCAGATTGGCGACATCGAGAATCTTCTCATTGATATCAAGTACAGCGACATCACAGCCGCCACAGGCAGCAGCCCAGTAAAGAGCTAATTTCAGTTTAGCCATGCTTCCCTCCTTGATTCCAGTCCAAGGGGCCCAGCGCTCTTACTTGCTCTGTCATATCGTTAACTATGGAAGCAAAGCGGTCTCCCTCTGAGGCGGAAACCCACTCCAACCTCAATCTCTTCTCATCGATTCCGAATTGGCCCAGCATTTTATTGAGCAAGGGTATGCGTCTTGCGGCTTTCTCATTACCTTCCAGGTAATGGCATTCTCCGAGGTGTCAGCCACAGACAAGCACACCGTCAGCCCCGCACTGGAATGCCTTGACTACGAAGGTCGGGTCTACCCTGCCGCTGCACATTACCCTTACTACCCGCACATTGGGGGCATACTTCTTTCGTGAAGTGCCTGCCAGGTCTGCCCCGGCGTAGGAGCACCAGTTACACAGGAACCCCACAATCTTTGGCTCAAAGCTCATATCAGCACCCCCTCTACTTGTGCTAGAATCTGCTCAGTGGTGAAGTGTTTGCTCACTATAGCTCCGGCGGGACAAGCGGCAGCACAGGTGCCGCAGCCTTTGCACAGAACCTCATTGATAACAGCGATCTTTTTAGCTTCCTCGAAAGTGATGGCTTTGTATGGACAAAGGTCGATGCATGTCTTGCAGCCGGAGCAGAGTTTATCGTCAATGACCGATGTGGTGGCTTCGAGTTCGACCTTGCCCTTGCTGATCAGGGATAGAACACGCGCTGCTGCCGCTGCTGCCTGAGCTACTGTGTCAGGGATGTCCTTGGGGCCCTGGCAGCAACCAGCAATGTAGACACCATCGGTGCTGGTAGCTACGGGGTCTAGCTTGGGATGCTTCTCCAGGAAGAAACCATCGGCGGTCCTGCTCAGCGAGAACAGCTTTGCAACCGCACCAACATCGGCGCGTGGCTCGATGGCCGTGCTCAGAATGACCATGTCGACTGGGATACGGCGCTGTTTGCCGACGAGAGTGTCCTCACATAGCACGATGAGTTTGCCCTCCTCACCAGGTTTCTCGGCTATATTGGAGACCTCACCGGCGCGGCCTCTGATAAAGCGGACTCTTTCTTCCTGAAGCCTGTTATAGAACTCCTCGTAGCCTTTGCCGAAGCAGCGCATGTCTATATACATCTGGTAGATGTATGCATCGGGTATCTTCTCTCTGATTATGTGGGAGAACTTTAACGAATACATGCAGCAGACTCGCGAGCAGTACTCGTGGTAATTCTTATCGCGGCTACCCATACAGTGCAGGATAGCTACGTTCTTCGGTGTTGAGCCATCCTTGAGCACAATTTTACCGTTGGTAGGACCGGAGGCGTTACTCATTCTCTCGAACTCAATGCCTGTGTAGACATTGGGGTAGCGTCCATAGCCGTACGCAGTCATGGGTGTCGGGTCGAAGGAATCGAAGCCGGTAGTAACTATGATGGAGCCGACTTCCACCTCGACTATCTTCTCTTTTTGTTCGAAATCAATGGCCTTGGCCTCGCAGAATTTCTCGCAGGCGCGGCACTTGCCCTTCAGGAAGAAAGTGCAGTGCTCTTTGTCTATTACAGGTATATTAGGCACTGCCTGAGGGAAGGGGGTGTATATGGCTTTCCTGATGCCAAGCCCAGCATCGAATTCACTGCTTACCTTTATGGGACATTTGTCTCTACAGACGCCGCAGCCGGTGCATTTGTCCTCGTTAACATAGCGTGGATTCTTCCTGACCTTGACCTTGAAGTTGCCTACGTAACCTGATACATTCAGCACCTCGCTGTATGTCATCATCTCAATGTTTTCGT
Organism: Dehalococcoidia bacterium; assembly: GCA_014874385.1. GTDB lineage: Bacteria > Chloroflexota > Dehalococcoidia > SZUA-161 > SZUA-161 > JACWAE01. Next base: position 24,013 of record JACWAE010000058.1, read on the forward strand.
GTGACCTCACCGAGGCCATCTTCGGAGTGAGTATTCAGGCCGAACAGTCGAGGGTAGGAAAGGTCTTGTCGAGCTGAGCCATGTGGCCGCCGATGGATGGCTCCCTTTCCACCAGGTAGACTTTATGACCTGAGTTAGCGATCTCGAGAGCTGCCTGAATGCCAGCGATGCCGGCACCTACAACCAGGGTGTTGGGGTTCATGGAGACCTCTCTGATCTCCAGCGGCTGGTGATAGGAGACCTTCCTCACTGCTGCGCTCACCAGAGCCTTGGCTTTTTGGGTTGCTAGCTCTTTATCCTCGGTCACCCAGGCCACTTGCTCGCGGATGTTGGCCGTCTCCATTAGATACGGGTTTAAACCAACACTAGCCAAGGTGCGCCTGAAGGTGACCTCATGGAGGCGTGGCGAGCAGGACGATATCACTACACGGTTCAGCTTCTGCTCTTTGATGTCCTTCTTGACCATGTCCTGCCCGGGGTCTGAGCAAACAAACTTATATTCCCTGGCTATTACCACTCCAGGCAGGCCTTTGGCGAATTCAACTACCTGAGGGACATCTACCGTGCTAGCTATATTTGCTCCGCAGTCGCAGGCATATACACCGATTCTTTGTTCCATTTTATCCCCCCTCGGCACCTTTCAGCGATTTGGCGAGCACTTTATCGGCTGAGACTATGCATTTTTCAATGCCCAGGGTCTTATTATCTATTCCGAAGGCTATACCCATGAGCTGAGTGAAGAATAAGACGGGGATTTTGTAATTGGTTTTAAATTTCTTATTAACCTTCCCTTGATAGAGATCAAGATTTGTTTGACATAACGGGCAAACAGTGACGATTAATTCTGCTCCGTTGCTGACTGCGTTCTCGAGCAGTCTATGTATGGATTGTAGGGCGAGGTCCTCTTCCGACAATATTAGAGAGCCGCCACAGCAGCGTGTCTTTAGCGGGAATGGTGTGGCTTTCGCTCCCAGGCTTTCAACCAGTTTGTCCAGCGATTGGGGATCTTCCGGATGGTCAAAGCTAGGCAGGGGACGCACTACCTGACAGCCATAGTAGGGAGCTACCTTAAGTTCCCCCAGATTTACCTTGACCTTGGATTTGATTTCGTCATAGCCTATGTCATTAGCGATAACATCGAGTATATGACGTATCCTCATGGTTCCATGGTACTCTAGGCCGGCGGCTGCCAATGCCGCATCCAGGATGGCCTTCATCTTGGTATTTTCCTGGAAGCGACGGTTGGTTTTACACAACATGAGATAACAGTCGCTGCACTCCGTTACAATGTCAAGTCCCTTCTTTTCAGCTAGAGCCAGGTTGCGAGCCGAATGGCATAACGAAGCTACTTCACTGACTGAGGCTTGGGGTGTTGACCCGCAGCAGTTCCAATCCTCAAGTTCGATGAGGTCTAAGTCCATAGGTTTGGCTACGGCTAGTAAGGACAAGCCGTACGCCACACCATTTCCATCCAGACAGCAACCCGGGAAAAAAGTATAGTGTCTTCTCATTTATATCCTCCCTGCCAGTTCCTCAGCCTTATCCACGATCGTTTTGAGCTGACGCTCCGCCTCTGGCTTCAATCTTCTGGTTTTAAGAAACAGGCGCTTGTGTCTGAGCAGGCTGAGCGCTACAGGTAACATCTTTAGAGCACGCAGCGGGTTGCTGCGTAAATAGTACAAGGCCATGAAACCTACATCGGGGACGTTGCCCAGGCTATAGGCGAAGTCGCTAAAGCTTGCATACATAGCGGGGGTTGTGATGGAAGCATTTTTAGAAGGATATTTAATAGCCATAGATTCCAGGGCATGCATCAGTTCTGTGGGCCTGATATCCCTCGGACAGCGCACTGTGCAAAGGTAGCATGAGGCGCAGCACCACATGGAGTTGCTCGACAGCACTTCATTTTTCATCCCGGCGCGTGCCATAGCGATGATCTGACGAGGCGTATAGTCCATCTTATTAACATTGGGGCAGGACGCGGAGCAGGTGCCGCATTGAATGCACAGGCGAATCTTCTCGCCGCCGGGGATGCTGCAGATTTCGTCTATAAATGCCTTTGTTTCTTTTTCTTTAGTCTCCATCGCGCACCCCCTAAATATATAATTACATGAGCTCAGCCAGTCTTAAAAAACGAATAAAAATAGGGGGCTCTACTTGCCCCCCCACCGTACAGTCCCTTGGGAGAACTCTTTTAATCAATCATATCACCGCCATTCTACAAAGAGTTGCCCTCTCCCATATAGACCCCACCAACCACCTTTTCAGTCAGCTATTGTTTTATCCCTTTCCAGCAAGAGCCTTTTGCTCGGAAACTGTAACGCCATGTGTCTTGCCCTAAACAGCCTTATGCACTTCTTTGGAAGCTGCTGCTATCCTTTTCTGCCGTTTCCTTGAGTCACGTAAAACTTTATAGAGACCACTGACGTTCAGGTACCATACCAGAGTAAGTACAAGAAGGACGAGAGCTATTCCCAGAACTATGCCTAATATGAAATACCATTCCATCTCTCATCCCCTTTATTTATCATTTTGTTTATAGGCAATGCATGTGAAGCGCACTGCGTTATGTTTCCATTCGTTCGTTTTTTAGCTCCTCTTGCCTTGCCGGGGTTTCATAGCGCTGTCAATGCCTTTTCCCGGGAGCTTCAGTTCGATAGTCCTGCCACCGCTGTATTTCTTATATACCCGGCATATTGCACAAATGCTGGTGTCTGTCCCCGTAACGATGGCTCCATTCTTCTGCAATTTACAGAATGTGCCTTCGATTTCCCAGCAGGGGAGGAAGGTGTAGGTTGAGCCCGGGCATTCGTTCTTGATAGATGGTGGACAGTGGCACATCTCCCAGCAGGCCGTTTTGCCGGCCCAGAAGTCGGCTCCGGCTTCGCGGGCAAGTTCTTCTTCTTTGCCCGGAGCTTGTTCCAGCAATCGTCTTACTCTAGTTTTCATCTCTTGAACCTCTTTATCACCTTCATATTTATACTATCACTGCGAAGGAGTAACTAACTTCCGCAGTAGTGCCTGTTCCTACTGAATCGAAGCAGGTATTTCTACCTGTCTGACATCGGGAAGGGTAAGCACTCATGCTTATTCCTAGCTCATCTATAATTTCAACCTCGTTTGTCCTGGCTATTACATTCTGATTCAACTGGAGCCTCTTCCAACTTGTGCCTTATATTTGCCCCCTATTTTTCCCATTTCAGTTAACTATCAAATTACGACCTTGGTTGCCAGGCTGGCTTCAACTATATAAACGGTAATATAATGGCCTTGACATAGCTTTTACACTTCTGGTGTAGCTTGTGGCACGTCCTCTAGGGTAATACAGCCCTTTTGCAACCCGCGGACCACGGCTTCGGTTCGCGAGCTAACCCCCATTTTATTGAAAATCTGCGCCACGTGTCCCTGAACCGTGCGTATACTCAGTCCCAGCTCGCTGGCAATCTCCTTGTTGGTGAGACCACGGGTCATCAGCTTGAGGAGACCTATCTCACGCTCGGTCAACTCCCCGGGTATAGCCATATTCGAGAGTTTTCCCGATGTCATCGCAATCCGGCTTAATACTTTGCGGGCAATCGTGGGATGAAGCACGGACTCTCCCTGATAAACGGCTCTAACGCCGGAAACAAGTTCTTGAGTGTGAACGGTCTTCAGAAGGTAGCCGGCGGCTCCTGCTTGAAGCAGCTTGAACACGAATTGGTCATCGTCGTGCGCGGACAGTATTAGCACATTTACGTCCGGACATACGTGTTTGATCTGCTTTGTGGCTTCAATACCGTCCAATTTGGGCATAGCGATATCCATTAAAACGATATTAGGTTTGAGTTCCGTGGCCAGACGTACCGCCTCTTCTCCATCCCATGCCTCTGCGACCACCTCCATATCCGGCTCCTCCTCCAGGACTTTCCGGGTGCCTTCACGCAAGACGGTATGGTCGTCAGCAACTATGATCTTTATTTTCTCGGTCGAAATGTTGCCCATATAACACCCCTACCACATAACTATTTGCCTCTATTATTTATCTCCTTTTGGGAAATGGCATCGTATTTATGCGCAATTCCATACAGGCAGTAACACTGTATTTGCGTTTTCAATTTAAATCGGCTTAGTAGGCAATAATGCCTGAACAACTAGGCCATTATGCCTAGGCTAGCGCATGAAAGTGAAAACTCTCCATGACAATAATGCCTGGCCTAAGAGACCATGATGCCTGGGGAAATGTCTGAAAGTGTAGACGTCGCCCATAATAAATGCCTGAGAATTTAACCGTAGGTTGGACGGTGTGTAACGCAGGATATCGAGAGATAATACAAACATCAAAGGACTTCTGGAAGGAGGATGCCATGAAAGCACAGGGTGGATATTTCGAAAACACAACCAGCTTAAAGAGGGGTAGCGAAGCTGATGGTGGTGATGTGTTGGCAATGAAGAGGTGCGCGGAGAAAATCTGGAATGCCATATCGAAGTACGTAGTCTTTGACAATGACGCCATTTTCAAAGACCCGAATTGGCCCTATCTGTGGACTAACAAAAAATAAAGATACATCAAGGGGCCAGGCATTTGTCTATGCACAGCAGGGCGGCAAACCGTCGGACAAGGTGAATTATAGCCGTTCACGTAGATTAAATCTCCAAAGCATATAAAATCTAGAGCCGGATGAGATAGAGCAACCAAAGGAGGATGTAATGCAAGCATATTTGGAACTGACTGTGAAAGAGGCTTACTGGGAAGAAGTAGAGACTGAAAAAAAGGGAATGCTGGATTTCTTAAGAAAAACCTGGAACACTCTCCGGAACACCATAACTAAGTATGTGACATATGACAAAGACGCAATATTTAAGGATCGCAATTGGCCTTATCTCTGGTCATAGAAGATAAGATATATTAAGGGATATAAAGATAAATATTAGAGGACAGGGTTAGGACCGAACAAGAAGCATTCATTGACTGTGTGTCCTGAGGTGGGGGAGAACGTGGACTTCTAGTCTGCGACTCCCCCCTTTTTTTAAATGTACGACCGGCTTGCTTCAGTTGATGTGACCACAATTCATACCGCGAATAAACAGGCATTTATACGGTTGCACACCTGCGCAATTAGCGCCGCTTGAAAGAAGCGACAAGGCACTAATGCCTATGCTTAATTGGGCATAATGTGTGATGACAGCGCATGGGCAAAAGATAAATAATGCAAATGAACTGATAGAAGAGGAGGAGGACAAAATGGCAATTATCACCCTAACCAGGGGAACATATAGCGGCGCTAGGGACCTGGGTCAATACTTAGCGCAGAAGCTCGGGTATAAGCTATTGTCCAGGGAAACAATTATCGAAAAACTGGTGGAATACGGATGGGTAGATGAAAAGCTGGGTAGGGTTCGCCAAAAACAACTGGGTGTGCTACAGCGCATGAATCTGGAATGGATTCACTATGTTGCCTGTCTTCGGGCTGTACTGAGCAAAGAAGCGCAAAATGAAGCCTTGGTCTATCATGGGAACAACGGACAGGCAGCACTCCGTGGCTTTCCGCATATCCTGAGCATAAAAGTTACTGCAGACATGAAATACCGTATAAAAGCTGTCATGGAGCGCAATGAGTACGCAATCGACCAGAAAGAGGCAATAGAGATAATCCACAGGATTGATGAGCGAAGGGAAAGATGGTCAAAATTCCTTTATCAAACAGATGGCAACGATGCCTCGGCCTTTGATATGATAATAGATTTGAGCCATAAAAGCATACCCGATGCTTATGAGATGATACATGCCACTGTTTCACTCCCGCAGTTTCAACCAACCCCCAACTCGAAGAAGGTCATCGAGAATTTGACACGCGCTGCCCAACTGAGAGCCAGGATAGCAATGGAGGCCGACATTGTAGATGATGAGATCGAAGTTGAAGTCAATGATGGCGTGCTCAACGTCAAAGGAGTAGTACACTCACAGGATGATGCTGATAAACTCAGGGAGTTCCTCTCTCGTCAGCCAGAGGTTCATGAGGTCGTGAGTCACCTGGCGAAAGCACCGCAAGAAATCGACACCGGGTAAATACAAGCAGGCATTCATTACCATAACACTATATAAGCCTCGGACTTTTTTGTGAGGTGAAACTATAGATTGACAGGTGAAGTAGGCCTTAATCCTGCATAGTGGCGAAGACGTCGAAAATCGCGTCTATGTTTTGCAGAAAGGAATAAGAGCAGAATGCGGTTTTTTAATGAATGTGGCAGGTATTTAATGGCCAGCGCTACTGCCCATGCCAGGTGGGAGATCAATATATCCAATACCATATTTCGAGACCGGAAGCGACTTCTCTTGCTGGCGCTGCTCATGGCTTCTGTAATCATTGGCATGTTTACATGCTATGCCTTTGCACAGGGTGACAGCGCGCTTCCAAATACGCTGGGAGGAAGCTCCGCTTACACCCCGGCTACATATACAGTAGGCATATTTCTGGCGGCAATTCTTGTAGGGCTTATCGCCGGACTGATAACCGGCTGCATTGGCGCCGGCGGAGGTTTTATTATTACTCCGGCTCTGATGAGCTTCGGGATCAAAGGTATCCTGGCTGTAGGAACGGACCTCTTTCACATCTTTGCCAAGGCCATCATGGGGGCGGTAATTCATAGAAAACTGGGTAATGTGGCAGTAAAAATAGCCATAGCCTTCGGGGTTGGTTCTCTAATAGGGGCAACAATAGGCGGTATTATTAACAGGGCGCTTTATGAAAGAAACCCTGTTCTGAGCGACGCGTTCATTACCTCAATCTACTCAGTCATGCTGGGATTCCTGGGGGTTTATGCCCTCAGGCAGTTCCTCAAGAGCCGGAAAACCGGTGGGGGCGTTTCTCCTGAAGGCGGCGGTGAAGTTGAAGAGCTAGGCAAATTACCCCAGAAGATGCAGTCAGTTAATATCCCGCCCATGATAGGGTTCGATCGCCATATCGTCCCGGGTGGACGCAGGATATCGTGGGTTTTCGTCGCCGTCATTGGCCTTCTGGTCGGTTTTGTTGCCAGTATCATGGGGGTCGGTGGTGGTTTCCTGACCTTCCCCATGTTCGTTTTCACACTGGGCATATCATCCACGACCACAGTAGGGACTGACATTTTTCAGATAATATTTACAGGTGGTTACTCAGCGATCGTGCAGTATGCAATATACGGCTTCATATTCTATACGCTGGCTGTGGGTATGCTGCTGGGTTCGCTGATAGGCATACAGATAGGGGCACTGGTCACCAGAGTTGTGCCAGGCACACACATACGCGGCTTCTACGCGATGGCTGTGCTTGCGGGTTTCGCCAATCGCATATTTGCACTACCGGGCAAGCTGGGTTCGTTGGGTGTAGTTCCAATATCGACGAGCACAGGTAATTTACTTGCAAATATAGGAATATGGGTGTTCTTCATCGTCCTCGGCATTTTCACGATCTGGGTGATTGGAACGTTCGTACGAAGCATAAAAAAGCTTAAAGGAATAGAGGTGAAAACATGATCCCCGATAAGATCAAGTTCTATACCGGTGTGGGGATGCTGGTGCTTTTTGCGGGCGTACTGGCGACAATGTTCTCACCGGTCTTTGACGGTAAGAATGGGATGCAATACGTAGATGAGCTATATAATTCCATATCAAAGGGTTCAGCTTACTATATACCGAACGTTGAGGAAGACAGCGCCAAATATGTGGGCACTCCACTGGCTGTTACTATCAAGATGAAGACTGAGGAACAGGCAAATCAAACCGCTCTACTTTATCAGGCGAGCGGCGCGGAGGTAACTACTTCGGGAGCCAAGCTGACGATCGATGGGGATTTGGGCAAAATCCTTGAAGCCAGCCTCAGCGATGCAGATGCCATGTATCATGACCAGGGAGAGCAGATAGCGGCTAAGTACGGCTACGATGGAAAGCAGGTACTTTACAATTGGTGGCAATCGTTTAAAGCATTAGACAGTTACCTTAAGGACGAAGGCATATTTGACCAGGCTAAGATTCTAGAAGAAGCGCAGCAGCGAGCGATCGAGCCCGCGTATAATTACTATGGGATACAAGCCGAACACATAAAAGACAAAGCTGGTATTGTAATATTTTCATTGGTTTTCTACGTAGCTTATACAGTGTGGTACGGTTTTGCTATAATGAACGTGCTCGAAGGCTTAGGTCTGAAAATAAAGCAGATGCTTCCCTTCAGTTTTATGGCCATAATGAAGGACAACAAGTAAAGCGCAGAATAACAGAGTCCTAACGCCCGCCGCTCCGCTAATCCACAGCAGAAATGCCTCGATCCTCCCTGAAGCCCGATGGGGCAACGTAGGTTTACATCCCAGACCGCGATGCTGTTGTGAAAATTCGGGCGTCCTGTTGGCTTAAAGGGAGGCCCTTTTTACCTTTATTCTTCACTCCATTGTGGTATACCCAGCGGGTTTCTACAGTGAACAAGCACTACCGAATGAGTTATGCTATAATACCCTGGAATGGAATAGGAGTCGTCATGGACCGAATCAAGTTGCTGATTGCGGATGACCATGCGTTGGTGCGTGAAGGCACTCGGCGAATCCTGGAGGCAGAAAAGGACCTGAAGGTAATCGCTGAGGCTGGCGATGGTGAGGAAGCGGTGAGATTGGCCACCAGCCTGGCTCCGGATGTGGCTATTATCGACATCGCTATGCCCAAGCTCGACGGCATTGAAGTCACAAGACGAATCAAAGCATCCTGCCCCAAAACAGCAGTGCTGATACTCAGTGCCTATGACGATGATCAGTTCGTCTTCGACCTTTTGGAAGCTGGAGCTGCCGGATATCTGTTGAAGAGCGTGCGGGGCCAGGAACTGGTCAACGCCGTTAGAGCCATATACGCCGGTGAATCTGTGCTTCATCCATTAGTTGCCCGCAAAGTGTTGAACCATTTTGTGTCCTCTCCTGGTAAAACTAAAAAGCAGAAGCCGTTAGAGATACTTACGCAGCGAGAAATGGATATTCTTAAGCTGGTTACAAGAGGTCTTAGCAATAAAGAGATTGCCGACGAGCTTTTTTTAAGCCTGCGTACAGTTCAAGGTCACGTGGGAAGCATCTTTAGCAAAATTGGGGTAGGGTCACGGACAGAGGCTGTAGTTCGCGCGTTGAAGGAAGGCTGGGTAACTCTCGAGGATATTCCGTGATGGTTGCCACACTGGCGTCATTTAAGGTTCAGATATGGTACGTAGACTCCTGGCAAGCTCAATAAGCTCGCTGGTAAGCAATGCACGTAAGCCTGGTTTCTGGCTCATTGTTGTCCTGTTCATCGCTATCTCGATTCCGTACTACTATGAGACGCTTCATCCGCCTTTCGTACAACGTGTTTTCAACTACCTGGGGCTAGATAGACTTTCCTTTGAGCGGACACTATATATCGTACCAATAATTCTTTCCGGCTTCCTGTTCGGGTCCAAAGGGGCCTATATAGCTTCGACAGTTGCTCTATGTTGCATGGTACCTCGTGCTGTCATCATCTCGCCACACACTGCTGACGCCCTGTTCGAATCGGGCACCGTTTTTCTCGTGGGCATTCTGGTGGGCTTCACATTCACATCGCTGCAGAAGGAGCGAAGACGGCGTATGCAAGTCGATGCGCTCAACCAAACCGCTCTTGTAGTTTCCCAGTCTCTGGAATTGGACCCTGTCCTGAAAAGCAGCATCGACAGTGTTGTCGAAGTGATGAAGGTCGATGTTGCGCAAGTATTTCTCGTCGACGAGGGAGCCGGCGATCTTACACTTGCTGCTTACAGGGGTGTTTCTCGAGAATTCGCGCAGGGCGTTGATCGGTTAAAAATAGGAGAAGGATTAAATGGACTGGTAGCCCAGACTGGCGCGCCAACCTATGTTGAAAACGCCTCTGCCGATCCCCGGTTAACCAGGACGGTATTGAAAGAGGACCGTATTGGTTCAATGCTCATTGTTCCCCTGAAGTCCAAAGATAAAGTCATGGGCACACTCTGTGTGAGCATGCGAGGGTATCGTAAATTCAACCAAGATGAGGTTGAATTGCTTACAAACATCGGTAATCAGGTTGGAGTTGCTATAGAGAACGTGCGATTGTATCAGCAGCAGCGGGGATTCACCGAGCAGTTGCGCGCTTCTGAAGAACGATACCGCGAGCTGTTCGAGAACGCTAACGATGGCATCTGGGTTCATGATTTGGAAGGCAATATCATAGCTGCCAATAAGGCCAGCGAGAAGCTCACAGGCTATACTCTGGATGAAATGGCTAAAACTGATAAATTGAATGTGAGCGTATTTCTTAACGGCGAAGGACTCAATCTGGCCAAGGAGATAAGGCGCAGGTTGCTGGCCAATGTACCTCTGACGCAGCCGTATGAGCAGCGCATAGTCAGGGGGGATGGCACAGAGGCAATACTGATGATGACCACCAACTTGGTGACAGAGGACGGTAAGCCTGTAGCCTTCCAGCATATTGCCCGAGATGTGACTGAAGAGAAGCGAATGAAGGAAAACCTGCACTTCTACCTGCAGCAGATTACCAGGACTCAGGAAGAGGAGAGGAAACGCATCGCCCGTGAGCTTCACGATGATACCATGCAGTATCTAGTTGTCCTCGCACGTCAGTTGGATGAACTTGCCTACAGCAGCAAGTTGATGTCCCAGGAGGAGAAAGCGAAGCTGGAGGAGCTGAGGCAGCAGACTACTGGCATAATGGAAGGCGTGCGGCGCTTGAGCCACGACCTCCGGCCTGCTACCTTGGACAGGCTGGGCCTGCTTCCGGCGCTGGAATGGCTGGCCTCTCAGGTCCCTTCGGGGATAAGTATAGAAGTCAAGGCATACGGAACCGAACGGAGACTTCCTGCTGAAGTGGAACTGGTATTGTTCCGCATCGCCCAGGAGGCACTGAGCAATGTCCGACGGCATTCTCAGGCAACCGAGGCTGAGGTTAAAGTAGAGTTCGAGGATAAGAAAACCAGGATAACGGTCAAGGATAATGGTAAAGGTTTTATTCTCCCTGAGATAATGAGCGATCTGGTTAAAGCAGGCAGGCTGGGCCTGGCCGGGATGCAGGAAAGGATCCAGTTGCTGAACGGGAGCCTGAAGATTGAGTCGGAGCCTGGAAGGGGCACTACAGTAACGGTTGAGGCACCGCTATAATACCAAGGGCGATAGATATAAATGAAAGCTACAAAGGAGTGCTACCCTTGCCTCGCTAATCTGGTGCGCCAGGCTGCCGAGCTGGCCACCGATGATTATAGGTTGAGAGTGGAAGCAATAGACCAGGGACTGAAGCTCCTCGGCCGTAAGTTCTCTACTGACAAGACCTCCATCGCTGTTGCTACGATGCTGCATCGTGTGGTGAGAGAGGTGACCGGGAATGCTGACCCTTACAGCCGCATGAAAGAAGCGGAAGTGGGTCTGGCCAAGAGCTTGCGTCGAGGGTGGCAGAACAATCATGAGGGGAATCTAAGGAACCGTATTATATTGGCAGTTAGGGGAAACAATATAGATTTCTTTAAAGATATGAAGCAGATCAAGGAAGGCCTGCGGCTGCCCGTTGAGTTTGCTATCGACGACACACCGCAGTTAGAGAAAAAACTGGAAAAGGCAGAAAGTATCCTCTACCTGGCGGACAATGCCGGCGAAGTATTCTTCGATCTGCCTCTTGTGGAGAGCCTGGAGGATTTTGCCCCTGTTACTTATGTGGTGAAATATTCGCCTGTCCAGAACGATATTACCCTTGATGATTTAGAGAAGTTCGGTCTGACAGAGGAGCTATCCAGGGTAATCACCACCGGCACTGACACTCCAGGGGTAGATATGGCTATGGCCTCCCAGGAGTTTAAGGCAGAATTTGAGACTGCTGACCTTGTGCTGGCAAAGGGTATGGGCTACTGGGAAACCCTCTCGGAACTGCCTCCCCAGGGCAAGGTGTTTTATCTTCTCAAGGCTAAGTGTAAGCCGGTGGCCGATTCACTGGGCGTAACTCTGAATAGCTATGTAGCCCTTTTACGGTGAAAAATATGACAGGTGGGATGAGGCCAAAACTGAGGCATGTACAGGTCAGCCGTGGCCACGAGCACGGTCAGCAGGTGCTTATCCTCTCTGACCCATGTGGACTTGGCGATTGCGCTATAGTTCTCCCAGCAAGTTTAGCGCCGGTACTGGAGCTGTGTGATGGAACTCGCGATATTGCTGCTTTGAGAACTGTTCTGGAGCTGAGGACTGGATTGCGAGTAGGGCCAGATTATTTGGAAAGGATGTTCGCTGCCCTTGATAGAGCGCTCATGATAGATAATGAACACTTTGCCCGGGTATATCAGGAGGCTGTGAAGAAGTTCAGGACTGCGCCCTCGCGTCTGCCTACCATGGCGGACAGGGTGTATCCGGCTAACTCAGGTTCATTGGAGCAAGTGTTGTGCGGATACTTTGATGCCCTGCTCCCAAATGCGGATAATAAGCTCAAAGCTGACGAGGTACGTGGGCTGGTGAGCCCCCATATCGATTATCAGCGTGGAGGAACTGTTTACGCCGGGGTATGGCGCCGAGCGGCCAAAGCAGCGCAGGCTGCGGAGGTTGCCATTATTTTGGGCACCAACCACTTCAATGGCCAGAAGCTGGTTACTCTAACGAGGCAGAGTTATGCTACACCCTGGGGTGTGCTGGCAACGGCCGGTGATGTGGTGGATGCTGTGGCTTCTGCCCTCGGCGAAGAAGAGGTTTTCGCTGAGGAGTTCAATCATCGCAACGAGCACTCTGTGGAGGCGGCTGCTGTCTGGCTGCACTACCTGGTGAAGGATAAGGGCTGTGAGCTTGTGCCTGTTCTCTGCGGCTCCTTCCAGAGGTTTATAGAAGGGGATAGAAAGCCGAGTGACGATGATGAGGTCGCTCGCTTCATCGAGGCATTGAGTAATGCAACTGCTAATAGACGCACTCTTATAATAGCTGCCGGTGACCTGGCTCACGTGGGGCCGGCTTTTGGGGATCGCTACCCGATAGATGTTCTCGAGAAATCCAGAATTTTGTCAGCCGACAATGAGCTGATGTCTGCCATTGCCAGGGGGGATGCCGAAGAGGTGTTCCAGCAAGTAAAAAAAGAGGGGGACCGGAGACGAATCTGCGGCCTGTCCGCAATATATCTGGCACTACGGCTTTTAGGGAAAGCCAGCGGTGATATTACTGGCTATGCTCAGTGTCCCGCCGACGAGCAGGGAACCTCATTAGTATCTATTTGTGGCGTTGTCCTGGCTTAGTTGGGTTATCCGTCACCCTGCCTAAAACAGGGAAATTGATTCCATGAAAAATATCTCAGATAGGAAAGCGACGATTGAGATTCACTTGCAGCCCGGGGCCAAAAGAAGTGAGATAGTTGGCTTCAGGGAGGGTGTTCTCTACGCCAAAGTAATGTCGCTGCCCCTTAAAGGTCAGGCCAATCGAGCGCTGACGGAGTTGATGGCTCAGACATTGGGGATATCTAAAAGTGCTATTGACATTATTCGAGGTCAGTCCAGCAGAAATAAGGTTATAGCTATACAGGGTTTAACGAGTGAGGAGGTAAAAGACATTTTAGGCCGGGACCCGTCCTGTAAAGATTTGATACATTCGTTAAGAAATGAGGACATCAGGAAGGAAAGCCAATCTTCCACTATGTGAGTGTGGAAGGATCGCTATTGTAAAGATGACCTCTTAACCTCCCTTGTCTGCGGCGAACCCTTAACGTAAAATGAGTCTAGTAAAATGGGAATTCCGAGGGCCTAATCTTTCGGAAGCGAAGGTTATTGGTCGTGAAGCAAATTTATGTGCATGTAGCTGAGGATGAGGATATCGGTTTCGAGGGAAGGTCTTATAGAATAGCCGAGGAGCTATTGGATTATCAGGGGCGAAAGGTTCTGTATTTAAAATCGGAGGCTTCGGCGGTTTCATTTTGTGACCGTAGCTATGCTTATCATCTGGGGAGCATCAATGTGAAAGGCTATGTGGTTAGGTGGAAGTACGGTACGAACGAAAAGGGTGAGACTCTATCTGAGATAGAGTCTGTAACAGATGAAGCTGAGCAGGGGGAGATAAGCAGGCTGTTAAGGTCAGGTTATAATATGTCCACCGTTGGATTTACGTAGGTGACAGGCTGAGGAAGAGTGAAAGTAAAAGTATTGGATAGCAGTTTTTGGAATTTTAAGGACCAATAATGGGTAATCTGGCGCAGCTATTAAGTGAACGATTAAGGCAGGCCAACCGGGATGTAGTCAGGTTAGCCACAGCGTTGAGCGTGGCATTGAGCTAAGGAGACAAACGACAGTATGCGAAAGGTGGCATCATGATTTACTGGGCACCTCTGTTGCATTTCTATCAGCCGACTAACCAGACCCATTGGGTGTTGAGAAAGATATGCGAGGAATCCTACAGGCCTCTGGTGAAGCTGTTCCATGAGCTGCCACATGCCAAAGTCACGGTAAATATCAATGGCGCTCTCACTGATCTGCTGGACGATCATGGGATGTCGGATGTCATCGCAGGTTTGCGCGATTTGTGCGAGAAGGGGCGGCTGGAGTTCACCGGTTCGGCGAAGTATCACGCTATTCTGCCTCTCATAGGGCAGGATGAGGTGCTGAGGCAGATAGTGCTCAATAATCAGACCAACAGGCAGTTCTTCGGCGATTGCTATTCTCCGCGGGGTTTTTTCCCACCCGAGATGGCCTATAGCCGGGATATAGTGAAGCCAGTCCTTGAGGCAGGCTACAAGTGGATTATCATGAGTGGGGTTGCCTGTCCTGTGGCATGGCCTAATAATATCGTACATGGCATATCGGCGGGCAGGCAGAAGCTGGTGGCGTTCTTTCGTGATGACATATTAAGTAATAAGGTATCGTTTCATGATCTCGATGCCAGTGGTTTTCTTGAACAATTGAGACAGCTTCAAGGGGACCATAAGGATATCTATGTGATAACAGCTATGGATGCTGAGACCTTCGGACACCATATTAAGAACTGGGAGAAGCTGTTTTTGGGTGAGGTCTACGAGGCACTGGAGCCGATGGAGCCTATCGGCAAAAGCGGCAAGCATTTGCAGCGTATAGTAGATACACAGAAGGAGATATTCGGGGCGGCCGTTAAAAATGATAAGACGGATATTGAGGTAGTTACCATCAGCGAACTCATGGAGATATTCCCGCCCGGCCAATCTATCGAACCGCGGGCATCGTCGTGGAGCACTACGCTGGGCGATATAAAGGACGGCAATCCTTATCCTTTATGGAATGGGAAAGGCAATGTGCTGCATCAATTGCAGTGGCAGCATCTCAAGATTGCTATGGATATGACCTATATGGCACTCAAGGTGTCCGGGGGCGAGCCTGTCAACTCTCATGCTGATTTAGCAAGAGGCCTGCTGGATAAAGCGTTGCAGAGCGACCAGTTCTGGTGGGCCAGCCGCAGGCCGATGTGGGACATCAATCTGGTACATCAGGGGCTGCTGATACAGCGAGAGGTGATACTCAACGCTTATAAGGCAATACAGATGAGCGATTTGAGTGAAGACGAGAAGATGGAATATTACTATCGAGTTCTTGCCGGGCGTGACATAAGGAGCAAGATCACAGACCAGCTTCTTCTGAATGGTTAGGTTTGGCTTTGGATTCTGCGTTTTAGGGGGGCATCCTTCTGAGAAGGATGCCCCCCTAAATTTTATTAATCTGCGCGCAGCTCGAACCTGTGTAGTGTGAAGTACTTTCGCGACTGGGTGAGCCACTGCAGCTCCTCCTCCAGCAGCGACAAATGTCCTTCCTCTTCCTTGGCCAGTGCCTGGAACATGTTTTTCCCCTTGAGGTCGGGCGTGCTGTCCTCGGCATCTTTATAGAAGGAGATGGCGTCCTGCTCGGATTTGACTCCCTGTCGCAGGGCATCCATCTCGCCGGCGTCTACAGTGATTGTGCCGGTAGCCTCTGAGATGGAGGGGAACTCTGTTTTATTTATAGCAGTGGCCACCCTCTTCCACTCCAGCCATTTGTTGTTGTCCAGCACGGACTTCAACTGCTGTCTTAGCTTGGCCAGGTGTCTCAGTTCCTCCTTAGCCAGCCAGTCAAACATATTCTTGCCGTTCTGGTCTCTGGTGGCCTTGGCCGCGTTCCGGTAGAATTTGTTAGCCCCTCTTTCCCTCTCGATACCCAGCTTAAGGGCATCGACTGCTTTCATACGCCTCTTTTCCATGCTTTCCCTCCTAGACTGTAGTTGTCTGATTTATAGGCAAGCCGCCCAATAAATTGGGCAACTACACTCCCATCAAGTAAGACTGTAGTTGCCTGATTTATCAGGCACGTTCGCCCTTCAACATCTTTTGAACCTTGTATCTCCTCATACTCAGTGAGTTGGTTACCACGCTCACCGAGCTGAAAGCCATAGCTGCACCAGCGATTATGGGGTTGAGCAAGAAGCCGTAGAACGGGTAAAGTATGCCGGCAGCTATAGGTATACTGATAACATTGTAGAAAAAAGCCCAGAACAGGTTTTGCCTTATCTTACGCATGGTGTAGCAGCTAAGGTCTAATGTTCGGGCTACATCTCGGAGGTCGTCCTTAACCAGCACTATGCCGCCGGACTCGATAGCTATGTCAGTCCCCGAGCCGATAGCGATGCCGACATCAGCCTGAACCAGGGCCGGAGCGTCATTGATGCCGTCGCCCACCATAGCCACTTTTTCGCCCTGCTCTTGGAGCCTTTTTATCTCGTTGGCTTTGTCTTCGGGCAGCACCTCAGCCAGGACGCGGTCGATTCCGAGGCTGCGGGCTACGCTCTCTGCCGCTCGCCGGTTATCGCCGGTTATCATCACCACCTGC
This sequence comes from Dehalococcoidia bacterium, assembly GCA_014874385.1. Lineage (GTDB taxonomy): Bacteria > Chloroflexota > Dehalococcoidia > SZUA-161 > SZUA-161 > JACWAE01. Next base: position 40,815 of record JACWAE010000058.1, read on the forward strand.
TTCCCCTGTCGCTTGAGCCAGGAGACTGTCTCCATAGCGGAAGGCTTGGCAGTATCCGCAATCGCTATCATGCCGATAATCTTGCCCTCTATCCCTACCAGCACCACAGTTTTGCCCTCACCTTCAAGCTGGACGATGCGTTCCTCAACAGTTTTTGTGTCTACGCTTTTATCGGAGAACAGCTTTCTGTTACCTACGAGGATAGCGGTGCTGTTGTATTTGGCCTCCACGCCCTTGCCTGCGATGGCTGAGAAGCTATCTATCTCAGGGATAACTATCTTCTTCTCCTCAGCCTTGCTGACAATAGCCTCACTGAGGTGGTGCTCCGAGCGTTTCTCGGCCGCCGCAGCCAGTTTGAGTATTTCCTCGGCAGAATGAGGGTTGGAGAGTGGAATAATGTCGGTGACCTCGGGCTTGCCTCGAGTCAGGGTTCCTGTCTTATCGAAGACTACGGTATCCACCTGGCAGGCCTTCTCCAGGGTGGCGGCGTCCCTGATGAGGATGCCGCTTTCTGCGCCTTTGCCTGTGCCTACTATCACCGCAGTAGGCGTAGCCAAGCCCAGTGCGCAGGGGCAGGCGATAATGATTACAGCGATAAATGCGGTGAGACTGAATGATAAAGCTGACCCGGATAGATACCAGGCAAGGAAGGTGACCAAACCGATGCCAAGGACGGTTGGTACGAAATAGGCTGATACCGTGTCCGCTAGCCTCTGCACCGGCGCCTTGCTGCCTTGAGCCTCTTCCACCAGCCTTACGATCTGGGCCAGGGCGGTGTCCTTGCCTACCTTGGTGGCCTTGAACTTGAGCCAGCCGCTTTTGTTCATGGTGCCGCCTATGACCTCATCGTTGATGTTCTTCTCTACAGGAATACTCTCGCCGGTCAGGAGAGATTGGTCGACTGAGGAGCTTCCCTCCAGAACCACGCCGTCCACAGGGACTCTGCCTCCCGGCTTAACTATGACTGCATCCCCAACTATTACTTCCTCTACTGGAACCTCTTGCTCCTTGCCATCTCTGACCACCAGCGCTGTTTTGGGCTGCAATTCCAGCAGCTTGCGGATGGATTCCGAGGTCCTCCCCTTAGCCAGGGCCTCCAGCATTCTTCCCAGCAGGATGAACACGATAAGCAGTCCCGCCACTTCATAGTAGAGGTCGTGGCTGGTGTAATTGGGGTTGCCCGTCCAGATTAGGGTGGATATCGCCAGGCTATAGAGATAAGCAGTGCCGGTGCCCAGCGCGACGAGGGTATCCATACTGGCGCGGCGGCTCTTGACCACAGCCCTGATCCCTACGGTGTAAAACTGGTAGCCTGCCCCGATTATGGGTGTGGTGAGCAACAACAAAAGCAGGGCCATGCTCCACCCGGGGATTGATGGTTCCGGCAGACCTACGTGAGGGCCCATAGAAAAGTAGAGCAGAGGGGCGGCGAAAACCACGGACACAATGAACTTAATCCTCAGCGTCCTGATCTCGCGCTGGCGTGCCTCTTTCTCGCGGTCAACTGTGGTCTCCTCCACAGGGGTATATCCGGCTTCCTTAATCGTCTTTTTGATGATTTCCCTGGTAGTCACTGCCGGGTCGAAGACTATTTTCGCCCTTTCGTTAAGGAAAAGCTGGCTGGAGATTATGCCCTTGACGCCTTTAAGAGCCGCCTCGACAGTGCCCAGGCAGTGGGCGTTGTCCATGCCGATGACCTTGAGGTTAAGTGACTGCGCCTCTTCCTTGAGCACCCCGTACCCCGCCTCTTTTATCGCTTTCTCCAGCGCTTGAGGGCTTGCTTTACTCGGGTCGTAGTCTACATACGCCTTCTCAGTGGCGAAGTTCACCGCTACTTTAGAGACTCCCTCCACCTTATTCAGGGAGTCTTCTATGGCGGCAGCGCAGGAGGCGCAGTGCATGCCGGTAATCTGTAAGGCAGCTTTCTCCGGCTTCTGCTCACTGCCTTCTTGGGGAAATTTTGCTTCAGCAGATGGAGGCGAAATCAATCCCTTTTGGGCTAGGAATTTATCACGGCATCCCGGGCTGCAAAAATAATACTTCTTGCCCTCGTACTCTACGCTGAGAGCCGTCTTCTCGTCCACTTCCATGCCGCATATGGGGTCTATGGCCATTAGTTTATTTCCTTTTATTTTTCGTGGGGTAGCCTGGAGCATCTGCTCCAATCTACCCATATAACCATTATATGTCATTCTCAGCGCAAGCGGGAATCCAGGAGAACCACCTGGACTCCTGCTTTCGCAGGAGTGGCATAAAAGGGTACTTGCGTCTATTCCAAATTACTCTCCCTTGACGGGAGAGGCTAGAGCCTATCCTGAGCTCGTCGAAGGATGAGGGTGAAATGTCTATCCCCCTCACTCTGCCTCTCTCCCTCCAGGGGAGAGAGAATCTGTATGTCATTGCGAGCGTAGCGAAGCAATCTCAGCGCGCCCCTTCATATCGACGACCACGTAGAGATTGCTTCGTCGTCCTTCAGGGAAGGACTCCTCGCAACGACATGAGAACTAGCCACTCTTTCCTTTTTGTACAGGCTGCGACTTGACCGTGAGCCCTACCATAAACTGTAGTTGCCTGATTTATCAGGCACGTCAGCCCAATGAATTGGGCAACTACACCTTTTTTACAGGCTGTGACTTAACCGTGAGCAGCTTCTTGACGTCGTTCAGGTCCTGCTCGGATTCTACTTTGATGAAGAGCCAGCGTCCCTCTGGATAGGGATGGGCATCTTCGATAATTTTTATCGCCTTTTTGCTGAGACCTAGACTCAAAGCCTCGTCCGCTTGTTCCTGGCCTATAATAATCTGAGCGGTGAAGCTCTCTTGATTGGGATACAGTGATAATAGAGCTTTGCCTCCTTTGCGGAACCGCAAGGCCCACCCGTAATTCTTGCCATAAAATGCGAAATCGCTTTTGAGTTTATAGCTGTCCGCAATGAGACTAGTTAGATTTTCCCACAATAGGCGTTTGGAGCCAATCGCAGTAACTATCTCTGTCATTGTGGGCTGACGCCCTCTGTCGATAAATGTGCCTATTGCCATCGTGGATAAGCGCCTCTTAATCAGGCGAACTTATTCTCCTTGTGTTTCTGAGCGATAGACTCAGCAAGATTGTCCAGGGCTATGAAATCGGCTTCCTTGGGGTAGCCCTTGCACAGCACCGGCGTCAGTACCTCTACCTTCAGATTGGCCATCATAGCGTCGAGCTGCTCAACCGTTCTGCCTCCCCAGCCATAGGAACCGATTATAGAGGCGAACTTCAGTTTAGGCCTCAAGGCGTTTGCCAGAAAGACGGCGTGGGCTACATTGGGGTGCGGGCCAGCCAGGATAGTGGGAACTCCCACTACAATCGTCGCCGCATCCACCAGCGACATCGCCAGCTTCCCGAGGTCGGTTGCTGTGAGATCGAATTGTTTTACAGCAACGCCTCTTTCCGTTAAGGCCTCGACAAGATGCCTCACCATCTTCTGAGTGCTGCCATGCATTGAGATATACGGTATTACCACAATGTTCTTGGGGTCATCGAAGACCCAGCTATGATAAGCCTTCAAGATGAACTCAGGCTTGTTATGTACGGGGCCGTGGCTGGGCGCTATGGTATTGATGGTATAGCTCTTCAGTCTCTCCAGGTGCCTCTGGATATGCGACGAGAATGGCATCATGATTTCCGCAAAATACCTCTTGGCTGCCTCATAGACCTGTCCTTCGTCGGTTACAAATAGCTCGTTTGTGGTCAGATGAGAGCCGAAGAGGTCACAGGGGAATAGTATCTTGTCTTCTCTCAGGTAGGTGAGCATTGTCTCGGGCCAGTGAACCCAGGGAGCATGGATGAATTCCAGCGTTCTGTTTCCCAGGGAAATGGTGTCTTTGTCGTTGACTGTTATGAATTTCCCTTCAGGAATCAGGAGCAGTTCCATGAGAAATTCTTTGCACCTGGGCGTGCAAACGAGCTTGGCCTCGGGGTATTTTTCGAGGACATGGGGCAGAGAGCCGGAATGGTCCTGCTCGGCGTGGTTGGCGATAACGTAGTCTATCTTCTTAATCTCGAGCCGGTTCAGATGGCCCATCAGAACCCCTGTCATTGTAGGGTCTACCGTATCGATGAGAGCCGTCTTTTCGTTGCCCTTAATAAGATATGAGTTGTAGCTTGTGCCATCGGGGAGCGGTATCAGCGAGTCGAACAGCCGCCTGTCCCAGTCGATGGCTCCTATGAAGAAAACTCCTTCAGCCAGCATTCTATTGTTCATTGAAGTTGCCTCCTTAAATCTAAAATGCTTGTTCCCTGGATGGCTTTAACCTACATCCCCAACTCAGAGCGTGTCCGTATGAACGAGAGCAGGTTGTCGCGCGCTACCATGCCGACGATGGCGTTGTTCTCTATTACCGGCAATTGGTTGACATCTTCTGTGGTCAATAGTTGCAGAACATCGGCGAGGTCATCGGACGGCCGAACAGATTTAAGTTTATCTAAGGGCGTCATGGTCTCCTGCACAGTCTTGGTAAGCCGATGTTCACGAGATACCCCTTTTACGTCATTTAGTGTTACCAACCCTACTAAGTTGCTGCCTTCAACTACCGGGAAGCATCGGCGGCCGGTGTTGAGAAGGTAGTCATGAATCAGTTGCTCAATTGTGAGCCTGGGAGAAACCGTGGGACAGTCGCGGGTCATGACCTCACTGACTTTGTGGCCGCGAAGCATATCTTGAAGGGCCACCTGCTGGTAGCTTCCTGCCGCTGCATTCTCCAGGAACCAGCCTATGAGGGCTATCCACAGGCCATCGAACCAGTTGCCCCAGAAGATCCAGAAAATACCGCCGAATATGAACAGGTAGCCCGTGGCTCTGCCGATAGTTGAAGCAATGCGGGTGGCACTGCGCAGATTCTTGCTGCGCCACCAGAGTATAGACCGCAGCACACGCCCGCCGTCCAGAGGGAATCCGGGGATCAGGTTGAAGCCGGCGAGGACAGCGTTAATCCAGGCAAGCCAATATGCTAGGGCCGCTGCGGGCTGGCTCACATTTATTGTAGCGATATGTATGCCCCAGAATATGCCTGCAATGACCAGGCTGCTGAAGGGGCCAGCCAGAGCCATACGGAACTCGACATCAGCACGTTGGGGTTCCTTGCTGATTTGTGATACTCCGCCGAAGACGAATAAGGTGATGGACTTCACCGGGATACCCGCGGCTTGAGCCACCACGCTATGAGAGAGCTCGTGTAACAGCACCGAGGCAAAGAAAAGCAGGCTGGTGGCCAGGCCGATGCCCCAGTAGGTTGCTTGATTCCAGTCCGGGTAGACGGTCGGGAAATAACTGGCTGCCAGCGCCCAGGTTACCAACACAAAGATGATAAACCAGGAATAATGCAGCCTTATCGAGACACCGAGGACTCTACCCAGAGGTATCCCTCCCTTTAGCATCTGGTTACTCCTTCCACTAAATTAGCAAGGCTCATACCACATGCACTCCACAGTGACCTCTAGAGTTGTTGCTATAATTTAGCTTCTCAGCACAGTTCTGCATCGCGATCGGAGTATATAGCATCGTCCCTGAGGATTCTTATCAAACGCACTGTCCTCATGGTTTCCCTGTTTAGGGCATCAACAAAAGCGGAAGACAGCCCTGCCCCGGCGAGCACAGCAAGAAAGGTGTTGTTTATGGCCGGGCGCAACCGCCTCGGCGCACCGGCGGACACGTTGTTTACCCACGATGTGGTCCTTATCGGCGGGTCGAATATCTCGGAGAAGGCGGGAATCAGCTCAAGCAAATTCTTTACGTGGCGCTGGCCCACATCACTGGTAACATGCAGTACGCCCGGGTCTATGAAGATGTATTCGTTCGAGATGCCGGACTCATTGGCAGCCCCTACCAAAACTGCGGTAGACTTCAATATATCTTCTGTGCTGTTAAGTTCTGTGGGGCTGGAGACATTAAGAATCACCTCTGCCTTGTATCGTGCAACCAGGGGTAGGATCTCCTTGAGCTTTTCCTCATCAAGTGACACGTAATTCACGATTGGGGGGCGCTTGCAGGCCCGGAGACCAGCTTCCAGGGTATCAGCCCTGTTTGAACTCAGACATAGCTGACAGTCCGCTGCTCCTTGAATCGTTTCAACTGCGAACTTCATCATCTCAGGACCATCGTGTCGCTGCTGAAGGTTGACATCCAATATGTCAGCACCCGCTTTTACACAGTCCCCTGCCAGCTCCTGCAGAAAATCGATACGTTCCTTTATGAGCCTATCTGCTACTTTCCGGCTGATTGATTCGGCAGGGCGCAGTTTGAGTGCTTCGGATACCCTTCTGTTCCTGGTGGTTATGTTGTTAGCAATAGCCAGCATTAATATCCCTCCTTATACCCCTATGTAACCATACTCAGTAGCAGAACCCCATGCTTTTTTGAGCGCACGCAGGCCATAATAGCTTACGCTGACAAGTCAATTATGTCGTAGCCTTAGATAACTCATCTGATTACGGTGGAATTATCTACTTTGCTTCTTTCCCCAGCGTCACCGACCACAGGTCTTGCTTCCGCCTCAGGGCGCTGCACTCGGCGCACAATATCTCCGCAGCTCTATATTGAGGCATTCGCGCATGTAGAGCCTCTGCCATGGGGGAATGCACCTCTATACAACCCTTGCGCCCACATGCGGCACAAACTAAGTCCACCTTCTTCGGTTCCTCTTTTTTCGCCATGACTTAACCCCTTTCTGTTGATTCTATCACCGCCTCCGCTATCCACTCCCACATTATCAATAATAGGGGTAAGGTATCAAGAAGTCATAAAATGGCGATAAAAAAGGTTAAAAAATTATCACATATAAGCAGGGGTGGACTTCAAACCCGCCCCTGCTTGGGATGGTTTTGCCGATTTTAAGCGGGAGCTCAAAACACCACTCTTACCCAGAACAGTGCCTATACGGCTCTTTGTCATTGGGGAAAGACTTACGTAAAGGCTGGAATGGTTAAAAGACGTAGATACCCAGGGGCTTGCCCGTGGAACTCTGTCCTTCGTCGGGCTTATCGGAATATCGCAAATACCAGCCAGAGAATTACAAGAATAACTGCAATAACAAGTAATATATGGAGCCCCCCGCCCAGAGTACGGCGAGTGATTAGACCCAGCGCCCACAAAGCTAACAGAATAATACCAATGACTAATAATAAGGTGAGCATATTGGCCTCCTTTCATTGCTTATACGGAAATGGCAGGGACTCTCGAGTACAACATCCGGTGGCCAACTTAATACCACCAGAGTCATCTTTACCTGAAATACCCTATGATAGCCATTATACCGATGATGATAAGATAGATACCAACCAAATAGTTGAGTATCTTGGGGAAAATCATAACAATAACACCGAATATAAGGCTTGCTATTCCCATATATAGACCTAAAGCTGGCCAATCAACAACTGGCATTGTAATCTCACCTCCTTTCCACTATAGTTCAATGCCCCAAAATTATAAAATGAGACTATATTAGTGTCAAGTCTTGCTTGCGTGATAGCAATCACAATCCAACGGCTCTATGCCACTCAACACCCTCAAAGAGTATAGATTAGCATGGAAGCTACCAAAAAGATTGCCTACTAACCTTTGACTAGATGGCTCTTGCCGATGCGGAAGATCTTGGTGCCACAAGCCGGGCAAATAGCCTGAGTTGCCGGCCTGCCATTCTTCATGATAATGACCTTGGGATTTTTCATTTCTCTCTTGGTCCTGCACTTAACACAATAGGCTTGTATTGGTCCACCTCCTTTTGATTGCAAGCGATAAAGCATTCCCACCCACGATGTCAACTGTTTATCACAGATTACAAGTAAAACTCGTTCTCGTATCCAATATAAAGGTCACGTGGCTATAACTCGCGCCAGCAACCATCACTATGGGGCTTCCCAGTCACACTCGTTTCTCCGTTAGATAGAAGACAAGGAGATTTCCCCTTCCTGCACTATCTAAGCAGCTTTTAGTTCCGAAGTACAGTTAGGACAGCGAGTGGCCTTAATCGATATCTTGGATATACAGTAAGGACAATCCTTGGTTGTCGGGGCTGCTGCTTCCTTGGGGGCTTCTGCCCGGCGGCGCATGTTCATGATTGCTCGTATCATCAGGAAAATCACGAAGGCTATTATCAGGAAGCTGAATACGGTGATAATAAAGAAACCATAATTCTCTGTTACAGCGCCGGCAGCTTGGGCTTCAGCAAGACTATAATACGGGGGCGCAGCCTGGGGGCCTTCTTTCAGGAGTACAAAGAGGTTGCTGAAATCAACTCTGCCCAGAGCCAGGCTTATGGGAGGCATGATTATATCTCTCACCAGTGATGTGACCACGGTGCCGAAGGCTACGCCGATTATGATGCCGACTGCCATGTCGATCACGTTGCCCCGCATGATGAACTCTTTAAAGTCCTTGAACATTTCCCCTCTCCTTTCCACCTGATTTATTTGACAATCCGTGATGTGGGGTAAGTACGTGGTAGACAGAGTTGGAGTCATTGGAATATGCTTCGTACGTGATTATATCATGTAAGTCAATGAACTAGTGAGCGTTCAGGTGCCGAAGGGGAGGCATAACGGTATGTTTTGGGAATCGGCTTATGTATATCGAAAAAGTATGGGGCAGGTCTTTGCAGGCCTCGCTGCTATGCAAACTCTTTGAGCAGCTTTTCTACCTGGGTGGGGTCGGTTTCTTGCCTGACTAATGGCTCTTTACTTAAGGCTGGCATTCGTTCCTCGAAGGTCGCTCTCGGCTTTCTATAGATAATACCGATCGGTATTTTGTCTTCCCACTCCTGAGCCTTCTCAAAAGCGGCCATCTTATTGGTCGGGTCGTAAGTCGACTCGTCCAGCTTGTAAACCCTTTCTCTATACCAGGCGTACGTATTCTTGTGGTTGAAGGTAACGCAGGGCTGCAAGATGTCAATAAGAGCAAAGCCCTTGTGTTGAATCCCGGCCTTGATCAGCCCTGCCAGGTGCTCCGAATCGCCGGCAAAACCCCTGGCTACGAAACTGCCTTCGTCGGCTATGGCCAGGGCTAAGGGATAAACTGGCGCTGACGCTCCCTGCGGAGTGGTCTTGGTGACGAAGCCTTGGTCGCTGGTAGGAGACGTCTGCCCTTTGGTAAGGCCATAGACCTGGTTATTATGTACCAGGTAGGTAACATCGTGATTGCGGCGCAGGGCATGGAGGAAATGGTTCCCGCCTTCCCCGTAGCCATCCCCATCGCCACCTATGGCGATAACCACAAGCTCCGGGTTGACTATCTTGGCGGCAGTTGCCGGTGGCAGAGTTCTGCCGTGAAGGACGTTTAGAACATTGCCTCTGGTGTAGTGAGGCAGCTTGCCTGCCTGGCCGATGCCTGAGACCATCAGGACTTTATATGGTTCTATGTCCAGCTCTACCAGGGCGCGCTTCACAGCTATCAGGATACCAAAGTTACCGCATCCCGGGCACCAGGCGCTGGGACCACCTGCATAGTCAGCTAATTTCACCATCTCTAACGCACCTCCTGCTTGAGCTGCTTCAATATATGTGCCGGCGAAATAGGACGGCCGTCGAATTTGAGTATCTTGCCTGTCACCTGGTACCCCGTCTCGGCGCGAAGCAGGTGGGCCAACTGAGCGGTGGCGTTGTTCTCAACTGCGATGATTTTTTTAGCTTCCTGCAGGTCTCGGGCTGTTGCCTCTACAGGAAAAGGCCAAATTTCGCTGAGATGGACGAGGTTGATTGCCAGGCCGTCCTTCATCGCCAGGTCAACCGCTTCCCTCATAGCGCCGTAGGTGCTGCCCCAGCCTAACAGAGTTATCTCTGGTTGGGCTGCGCCGTAGACCCTCGGTTCGGCGATATCCTTCCTCAAGCCCTCCATCTTGCGCAGCCGCTTCAGCATCTGGGCGGTCCTGGTCTCGGCGTCTTCAATCAAGTGCCCTTCTTCGTTATGCTCGTCGGAATCGGTCACTACCAGGGCTCCTCCTTCGAGAGGGATAGCCCTGGGCGATATGCCAGATTCGGTAATCTGGTGTCTCTTATATTCTCCCAGCTTGGCCAATTCTTCCCTGGAAAGCAGAAGACCTCTGTCTATGGTCACCTGGGAAAGGTCGAATTTGTCAGCCGTGGCGTAGGAGCTTGCCAGATACTGGTCAGTTATCAGAATTACGGGCGTTTGATACTTTTCTGCAAGGTTGAAGGCTTTGACAGTCAACCAGAAAGCATCCTCGACAGTGGCCGGTGCCAGCACAGCCCGGGGGAATTCTCCGTGCGAAGCGTGGATGGCAAACTCTAAGTCACCCTGCTCTGTCCTGGTGGGCAAACCGATAGCCGGCCCGGCGCGCTGTGCCAGCACTACTACAATGGGTGTCTCTGTCATCCCCGCCAGTCCCAAGCCCTCGACCATGAGACAGAACCCGCCCCCCGAAGTAGCTGTCATGGAACGCACACCCGCGAACGAAGCACCTATAATCATATTTATCGCTGCTATCTCGTCTTCAGGTTGCACCACGACTATATCGAAGTCTTTACCCTTGCTTGCCAGATATTCCATAATGGAGGTAGCCGGGGTCATGGGATATGCCGCCATGAACTTGCAGCCGGCAGCCAGGGCCCCGAGTGCTATGGCTTCGTTGCCCGAGAGCAGCATTCTCCTGCCATCTCCAAGGGGAGTGAGGTTGTGGCTGAAGTCGTTCTTGAAATTGGCCTTGGCATAATCATAACCTGCCGTAACCGCAGCAACATTTTCTTTCCCCACGTCTCCGGCACCAAAATATTCTAAGATGACATTGCTCAAAATTTGTTTGTCATAGCTTGCTAAAGCGAGAGCTGCCCCCAGCGCCACGGTGTTTATCATGAGCTTGTTTTTACCGCTTTCCAGCGCTATCCGCTCTAAAGGCACCGAGAAGAGGCTGCTACTTCTCCCTGTATTCTTGACCTTATCTCCGTCGAAGATTATGATCCCCCGGTCTGTCATTTCCTTCTGATGCAAATCTATGCTTTCCTTGTCCAGCGCTATCAGTACATCCACCAGCTCGGAAATAACTCTGGCCTCAGCATCATTGGCCCTGACACGAAAAAAGCTATGGCCGCCTCTAACACGTGATTCATAGTCCTGGTCGGCGAAGACGTGATAACCGCCCCGGGCCAGAACCTTACCCAGAACATGGCCTGCAGACTGAACTCCCTGCCCTGCCTCACCGCCGATCATGAAATTAATGTTCACCATAATTTCACCTTTCTGTAATTCTTAGCAACCGACTATAGAGAGCAGGTGGCCTGCATCTCCATCCTCTTTCCCAACTGGGGCTTGTATGGCTGAGACACTCTATTGTGCCGATTTTACCTGCTTCTATCTCTAACGGCCTCTGCTCGATAGGCTCTTTGGATTCAGGACGTGGGGGTGGGCGGTGTCCGACCAATACCCTCTGGATACGTGCCTGGCTCTCCAGCTTGCTGATGAGGTTCTCCGCAGCCGCTTCCCAGGTGAAATAGGCAGCAGTGCGCCGGGCCTCGTTTCTTATCCTGATTCCTTCCTCAGGGTATTCCTGAAGGTGCGCGAGATAGCCTTCTATCTCCCCGGGGTCGGAGGTCTCCAGGACGAAGGCATTGTGGTACGGGATGGCATAGTCCTCGCCGGTGCTGCCGGTGAAGGCAATGCCTCCGGCTGCCATAGTCTCCAGCCCGACTATGCCGAAGGGCTCATGACCGCTGTTTGCCAGGACTGCATCCGAGGCCCGGTAGATGATGCGCAGGAAGTCCTGGGGCAGGTGGAACTTGATATCGATTACATCCGCCTGGCAATTGTCGTGCAAGGTATGGAAGTATGACTCATTGTTGTTATCAGTTGTCCTTGCCTCAGACACAGAGAGACCCAGTGACTTAGCCCTGCCCAGCACCTCCATACCGTGGGGTTCGAGGCCTCCCCTGGCCAGGAGCACTGCCCTCATGCCTCGCTGCTTTAACCTGGCTACAGACTCCACAGCCATGTGCCAGCGTTTGTCAGGGTCCCATCTGGCTACCTTGGCCAGGACCGTGCCGTCTTCGATGGATAAACATTGCCTTAGCTGCTGGACTTTGTCCTCCTCCACAGGCTGGAGCAATCTCTTGGGGATACCGTTGGGGATGACCAGTGGGTTCAAGCCCATGCCCCACATGATGTGCTTCATATAGCGGCTGACTGTGGTGATGGTCGCAGCATAGTTCAGCCGCCCCCAGTCGATGCGGTTGAATGACATAGTATTATTAGCGTTCCAGAATAATATCGCTTTATCCCTCAGGCCGCGTTGATGGAGGAGGTCACTGATGCGGCACATCGCCTCGGTGGTCTGCCACTCCTCGCCCACGATAGCTACCAGCTTGCCCTGGGATATTGCCGGTGCTGCGACATGTTCCACTATATATGCAGGAAGAGACCGGTTGAAGTCGTTGAGCTTGCCCTCCTCCCCGTCGTAGACGCCGTTAGGGTGATACTGGCTTATCCACTGGCACCAGCGGTGCAGCACCAATCTGTCGCCCTGGCATACTTCCTCCCCGGGGAGCTTGGGATCGCCGATGAAGAAGACATGGACAGGGAAGCCCATGTCTGCCAGTGTCTCAGATAGATTTGTCACCCTGACACCCAGCCCGCCAGCCAGGGAGTAGGGGTCCCTGCCTTCAAAGGATATGACTATAAATACAGTGTTTCCCGGCGTGATATTTCCCGCTTTCATCTCTATTCTCCCTACCCAGTACAAAACTCAATAGAAAACTTCCTACGTTGTCGAGTGACATTAAGAAGTTCACAAACGCTTTTCAGTACCGATGCCCCAAGTATTCAGGCGAAATTTCGGAGCTGGGGTGTCCCTGATCCCAGGCCTGTGGGGGCGTTACCGTAATGCCCCCACAGGCACTCCGCCCCCCCACCACCGAAGCCTAATCGCTTTTAATTTCTTAGAGCATCAATTATTGCTTTATTGAACCTAGGCAGGTCGGACGGCTTACGCGAGGTAATTAAATTCCCATCCTGTACTACCGGTTCGTCAACCCAGTTTGCGCCGGCGTTCTTCAAGTCTATCGCCACTGAAGGCCAGGAGGTAACACGGCGTCCTCTGACGATGCCGGCTGAGATAAGCATCTGAGGCCCGTGGCAAACAGCCGCTACCAGCTTGCCCTGATCGAATGCCGCTTTCACCAAATCTATCATGGGCTGGTGCAGGCGCATTTTGTCAGGAGCATAACCACCGGGGATGATGATGGCATCGAAATCCTTTACGTTGACTTTGTCGGCAGTAGTATCCGCCTTGATTTTTGCCTTACCCCTTTTCCCCCTGTAGGTCTCATGTGACCCGCTCCCTACAATGGTAACTCTGGCACCGACATCCTTCATTGCCCTCAGAGGTTCAACAAGCTCGGAATCCTCGAAGTCTTCTTCAGCCAGAATAGCTATGCGTTTTCCTTGAAGCATTTCTCGGTCTCCTAGTAAATAAGATTAAGTGCATATAGTCTGTGTGGGTGAGATTAACAATCTTGCTCACCGCAGACTCACCTTCTCTAAGGTGGATACATCTCGCCTTGGTTATAATTGGTGAATTTTTATATTAGTTATGATAGCGAGTTGGTGATGAAGAAGTCATAAAATGGGGACAAAAAAGATTAAATAATTATCACATTTTGGGACGTTGTCCCTAGCTTGCACTTGGAACGTGATTTGAGGCTGGTGTTAAAGGGGTCGATTGATTCTGTTCAAGAGGGATTCCTGTTCATGATATAGCCCGCTTTGGGGACTGTGGAAATCAGTTGAGGATTGTCGGGATTTTTTTCCAACTTTGATCTCAGCCGACTGATCCATGTTCTGAGGAGTTGAACATCGTCACGGTACTCTGGCCCCCATACCAGGGAGAGGAGTTCCTCATAAGGCATCAGCCGGCCCATATTCTGGGCGAGCTCACTCAGCAAGAGCCACTCTATACGGGTCAGGTATTTTTCTTCCTTGCCGAGCTTAACTCTACGCGCTTTGAAGTCGATGGTTAGATTACCTAGAGATAGCAACTCTGTGGTTTTATGTCTTTCGCCAGGTTTAATCCGACGCTTCACCGCCTCTATTCTGGCTACCAGCTCATCAGGGTTAAAAGGCTTCGGCAAATAATCGTCGGCACCCAGGCCAAGGCCTCTTATTTTGTCAATATCAGCCCCTTTGGCGCTAAGGATGATAACCGGCGTTGACGAAAAGCTGTGCAGCCTTTTGAGTGTCTCAAAGCCGTCCATCTTGGGCATGAGGATGTCAAGCAATATCAGGTCGGGGTCTTGGGCCTGGGCCTGCTCCAGGGCCTCGGCACCATCGTTAGCTGTCAACACTTCATACCCGGAAGCTTTAAGTTTGGAATTAAGAAAATTAAGGATGCGCTTTTCATCGTCGACTACCAGTATGCGAAATTGCCTCATAGCAGTTTCTCCAGATGCGCTATTATAGTCTCCAATGATACCGCTATCTTCGACGATTGTCAAAGGTCTTGTTCTAGAGGTTGTCGGTGGTCTTGACGGTTGAATGCTGTGAGCTTATCATCCTGCTAGGAGCGATTAGGTATGAGCGTCATCTCGCGGTTGACCATGCAAATGAATAAACGCCCATACGTGACTATCCTGCTGGGTACGCTGGCCTTACTCGGGCTATACCTGACTAGCCGTTATAGCTATCTGCTTTTCCACAGCCTTGCTGAGATATTTGCCGTCGTTGTAGCATTCGGCATCTTTGTGCTTACCTGGAACACGCGCCGATTTATCGATAACAGCTATATTCTGTTCCTGGGCATTGCCTACCTATTCATCGGCGCCATAGACCTGGTTCACACACTGGCATACCAGGGGATGGGAGTATTTCCGGGATATGGCAGCAATCCGTCTACTCAACTCTGGATTGCCGCCCGTTATGTCCAAAGCGTCTCTTTCCTGGTTGCGCCCTTGCTTATCGGCCGAAAGCTGAGACCTCCCTATGTATTTCTTGGCTTCATTGTGGTCACTACCCTTTTGTTCATGTCCATTTTCTATTGGGACAATTTCCCCGTTTGCTACGTGAATGGGGTGGGGTTGACCCCGTTCAAGAAAATAAGCGAGTATGTCATTTCCTTCATCTTCCTGGCGTCGATCTTTCTGCTGTATCGAAGACGTAGAGATTTCGACACGAGCGTATTTCGATTTCTGGCCGCCTCTATAGGCGTGGCCATATTTTCTGAGCTGGCGTTCACGCTTTACACAGAACCGTACACCACACCCAATATGATCGGGCATCTCCTCAAGATTGTCTCAGTTTATCTCATGTACAGGGCCATCATATGGACGGGACTGGCAAAGCCTTACAATCTCGTATTTAGAAACTTGAAACAAAGCGAGGAAGCATTGCGGGAGTCGGAGCAGCATTACTCTGCACTGGTACGCAATCTTGCTGATGCGGTTTTTGAGATTAAGGAGGGGGTGATAACCTGGTGCAATGACAGAGTCGAGCGAATATACGGCTATACGAAGGATGAATTGATAGGCAAGGATGCAAGTTTTTTCTATCACACCGGCATCAGCCCCTCGGAATTTACGAAACTGGTTACCCAGGCATTAAAGGAGAGAGGACTCTTTCAGGGTTCAGCCAAGGTCAAAAGGAAAGATGACAGCGTAATAGATGTCGAATACTCTATCACTCAGATACCCGATAAACATCCCTTCGAGGTGGTTGTGGTCGCCCGGGATATAACCGAGCGCAAGCGGATTGAGGAGGCATTGCGGCAATCGGAAGCAAACTATCGTATGCTGGTGGAATCCTCCCCTGACGGGGTTATTTCCGTAGATAATAAAGTGCGTATCATTGATTGCAATGAAGAGATATGTCGGTTGCTCGGTTATCCCAGAGAAGAGCTTAAGGGGAAGGACTTCCGAGAGCTGCTGGCAAGCGCGCTGCCAGACAAGCTTTCGTTCTACTATGATCAGCTCACCCAAAAGGGACTCGTTGAGACCGAATTTGAGTTTCTGGCTCATGGTGGCCGGACAATACCGGTATGGGCCAAGATTGTGGGGACCTATGATATAAATGGGCGTTTAAGCCAGGCTCTGGTTTATATTCGGGATATTGCCGAGCGCCAGAAACTCGATCAGTTGAAGGATGAGTTTATCGGCTTGGTCTCTCATGAGCTGCGCAGCCCCCTAACAGTGATCATGGGAGCTGTAAACACAGCTTTGACCGAAGAAGGGCGTCTCTCTCGAGATGAGGTGCGCCAATTGCTGCAGGATGCATCCTGGGAAGCAGAATCGCTATCTTATCTATTGGGGAACCTTCTCGAGCTCTCCAGGGCGCAGGCCGACCGTCTCTTTCTCAGTAGAGAGCCGGTCAATGTCAAGAATGTAGTTAAAGACGCGGTCGAAAAGATAAAGCGGCAATATTCGAATCACAGCTTCGAGACTGACCTACCCAGGGCCCTTCCTCCAGTTCATGCCGACGAGTTGAGGCTGGAACGTATCTTGCACAATCTCTTAGAGAACGCAGTCAAGTATTCGCCCGATGGTGGTAAGATAAGAGTCTCCGCTCGCTTGGAAGACAAACACGTGCTTATCGGGGTCAGCGATGAGGGTATAGGCATTTCTCTTCACGACCAGGCCAAACTGTTTAGTCCTTTCGAGCGCCTGGCCGCCCAGAGGCTTGACGGAGTTAAGGGTATTGGGTTGGGGCTCGTGGTGTGTCGCAGGCTTGTGGAAGCTCATGGCGGCCGCATCTGGGTAGAGTCGGAACCCGGCCGAGGTTCTACTTTTTACTTCACCCTGCCTCTGAAGGGCGGGGAGCACCCTGTCGAAGCAGATCCAAAATCTTGAACAGATTCAAATTAACCGGTTGCGAAAAGGTATATTGATTTGCGAAACACCGGCAAGGCTGAGGTTATAAAACAATCGTTTATTTTTTTCGGATTGGGTAACGATGAGCTTGCCGAGCTGGCTAATCTTGCCATAGAGCGCAGCTTCACGGCGGGCGAGTTCATCTTCTGGGAAGGGGATGCCCCTGACTGGTTCTACATTGTCGCTGAAGGGCAGGTAAAGGCTCTGAAGCATTCCTCGTCGGGTAAAGAGTTCATCATAGCCTTCTTCGGCCCCGGCGAGATTTTCGGCGAGGTCGCTGTTTTCGAGAACAAACCCTATCCGGCTTCGGCCCAAGCTCTAAATGAGACCAGAGTTTTAGGAATCAAGGGGAAGGACTTCCTGTCTTTTCTCGCTGGCCATCCTCAGGTAGCCCTGAGGATTATCAATATACTGGGAGGACGGCTCAGGGAGGCTCAGAGCCGCCTCAGGGACTTTGCAGGCGAGAGAGTAGAGCAGCGCCTGGCCCGGACGCTGCTCATGCTTTCCTCGAAGCTCGGCCCCACGCTCCCCTTCACCCGCCAGGAGATCGCTGATATGGCGGGAACCACCACGGAGACAGCCATTAGGTTTATGAGCCGCCTCAAGGACGGTGGAATCATCCGTTCCGTCCGAGGCAAGACTATAATCCTTGATGAGACCAAGCTCAGATTATTGAGCGAAGGGCCACCGCAGGTATAGGTCGTCAAAATCCCCTCCTTTATATGATTTAAATCATAGTATATCCTCTTCCCTGGCTTTATCATGGTCTTGCAAGGTGAAACATACCGGCAGGTGCCGATTGAGGAGGTGTTGAGATGACGGTCAGATGTCCCGGACAAGACTTCAGATGGCTTAAGGTGGAACTGTACAAATGCCCTAACTGCGGCGCTGAGGAGGAGATTTTCTCCAATGAGACCAGGGTGAAGTGCCATGAGTGCGGCGAGTGGATTTACAAAGAGAAATTGCCCTCCTGTATAGACTGGTGTGCCTCAGCGCGTCAGTGCCTGGGTGAGGAGAGATGGAAGCAGATGAAGGGCTGCGAGCAATCCGAAAAGTGAGGAGGTAACGACTATGGCCGGCTCTATGAGCGGTTCTCAGGGCGACATTGGCAGGTCGCTGGAAGAGGAAATGCGGGCCTCGTTGGTTAACGGCAAGCTTCCCTGCGCTGTAGCGTTCCGGATAGCCAAAAAGCTTAAAGTCAGCCCCAGGCAGGTGGGCGATGCGGCGAACATGCTGAAGATAAAGATATCGAGCTGCCAGCTTGGGTGCTTCCCTTGACATCGGCTGTGGCAACTTGATCGGAGAGTGGAATAGAAAATGCCTGACTTATTCGAAAGGTTAGATGACAAGAAAAGGAAAGATATAAAGGTCTTGAGTCAATTCATAGCTATCTATTGCCGGGAACATCACCGAACGGAAGTCAGGGATGCATTTCCCATCAAGGATGGGAGGTTGCGCAGCAGTTTGGGACACAAAGACCTGATTTTATGTAAGGACTGCAGCAAGCTGTTGCACCATGGTATAGCGAAGCTGCTTCTCTGTACCTATGACCCCAAGCCGACATGTAAAAAGTGTAAGACACACTGTTATGCGCCGGGGTATAGAGAGAAGATTCGGGAGGTCATGAGGTTCTCCGGATTGTATCTGGTCAAACGGGGCCGGCTGGACTTAATGGTTCATTATTTGTTATGAAGGCGAGGGCGAAAGTGAACACCACCAAAGCAGCACTGATAAAAGCGATGGAGGCCTATTTCGACGGCGACTCTAGAAGGATCAACCATGCCATCAGGGTTACGCAATACGCTGAGGAGCTGTTGAAATCCGAGGCAGGGGATTATCCGGTGGTTATCGGAGCAGCCGTGCTTCACGATATAGGGATACACCAGGCTGAGAAGAAGTACGGCAGCACTTCCGGCAAATATCAGGAGATAGAGGGGCCGCCTATTGCGCGGCGAATCCTGATAGAGTTGGGGTTCGAGCAAAAGCAGATTGAAGAAATCTGTGAGATTATTGCGCATCATCATAGCCCGGGAAAGGTGAGCAGCAAAAATTTCGCCATAGTCTGCGATGCTGATTGGCTGGTGAATTTGAAGGATGAGTATGATATTCGGGACAAGAGCAAACTGAGCAGAATCATTGAGAAGGTATTTCTCACCCCCAGCGGAAAAGCCAGGGCCAGGGAGGTCTACTTGCAGGGGATAAGTGGGGCAGGCGACTATATGATTTAAATCATGGTAAGGCTTGCGGCTGAGCTTTATTATCGTCTTGAGAGATAGTAAGAATCTTTGGTTAACTAAACAAGGAGGTGCAAGATGCAAACCAGAGTATTGAGGAAGATTGTGAAAATCGATGAGGAGAAGTGCAACGGTTGCGGCGCTTGCGTTCCGGCCTGCGCCGAGGGAGCACTTCAGATTATCGACGGCAAAGCAAGGCTGATTAAAGATATCTACTGCGATGGACTCGGCGCTTGTCTCGGCGAATGCCCTCAGGGAGCTATCACCATCGAGGAAAGGGAGGCGGAGGGGTTCAGCGAGGAGGATGCGAAGCACCATCTGCACGAAAAAGAGCATACGAAAGAGGAGCTACCCTGCGGATGCCCCGGAACTATGGTTACCCAGTTCGCCCGGCAAGAGACAGCCGGGGCTGCCCTTGAGGAAGCGGTATGCCATCGCTCGCTGCTGGGGCACTGGCCAGTGCAGCTTACACTCGTTCCGCCGGGTGCGCCTTTCCTTCAAGGAGCTGATGTGGTGCTGGCTGCGGACTGTGTCCCCTTCGCCTACGCAGGTTTCCACCATGATTTCCTCAAGGAACATGCTCTACTGGTGGCCTGCCCCAAGCTGGACGATTTCCAGGCCCATTTGAACAAGCTGACCGAAATCCTGCGCCGTTCCGAAGTGAAGAGCCTGACAGTAGTGCATATGGAAGTGCCCTGCTGCTCTGGCTTGATGTACATGGCGAAGCAGGCGATTCGCTCAAGCGGCAAGGAGCTTCCACTCAAGGAAGTGACCATCGGGGTCAAGGGCGACAGAAAGGCTTGAAGCCAGACCGCAAAATGTCACAACTTTTTAAGCTTTTCCCTCCCTACTTTATGGTTTCTTAACCTCCGTTTTGTTATTATAGCTCAGAGAGGCAGCCTGAGATGCTGAGAGTGAAAAGGGTATACGAGAGCAAAGAGGTCGGAGATGGAGTGAGGATACTTGTCGACAGGCTGTGGCCCCGCGGTTTGCGTTCAGCGGAGGCGGGCATCGATGAGTGGATGAAGGATGTGGCTCCCAGCGATGAGCTGCGCAAGTGGTTTGCCCACGACCCGGAGAAATGGCCGGAATTTAAGCGGAGATACACTCAAGAGTTAGCTGACCCTCAAAAAGCTGCGCTCCTGAAGCGAATCGCTAAATCGGCTGCGAGTGGCAATGTTACCCTTATTTATGCAGCTAAAGATACCGAGCACAACAATGCCAGGGTGCTGGAAGAGCTCATCTCCAGGGCTGCGAAAGACGCGTAATGGAGGTAAAAGTCAATGTACCAGAAGATAATGGTTCCTCTGGATGGTTCGGATCTGGCCGAGTGTGTTCTCCCGCATGTTGAGACTATTGCCAGAGGTTGCAGTGCGGTGGAGATCGTTCTGCTTCGTGTTTGCGATGCCCCGAGCATTCTTGCTGACTATCCCGAAGGCAAGGGTAAAAGCTGGGAAAGACATGTGGAACGCATGACGACCAATGCAGAACAACAGTGCAATATCTATCTGGGAGACGTGGAGAAGCAACTGCGGGACCAGGGATTTAACGTGAGGATAGAGTCCCGCCTCGGTAAGCCTGCCGAAGAGATTGTAGATTTCGCTAACAAGAACGAGGTTGACCTCATCATCATGGCCAGCCATGGCCGTTCAGGGGTCAGCAGATGGGCCTATGGAAGTGTGGCTGATAAGGTCCTGCGCTCTACCTGTGTGCCGGTATTGCTGGTTAAAGTGCCAGGGTGCGTGGTAGGTTTCTGATAAAGCCTGTATATTCAACTTGTAGGGGCACGGTGCACCGTGCCCTTTTTATATCCAGGCCATGCTCTGCGCTCAGGCATCTAACCATATACAGTGCCATATCATTTCGAGGACATTTCAATATTGTAGTTGCCTGATTTATCAGGCAAGAACCGCCCAATGAATTGGGCAACTACAGGTGTATTGATGAGATTGCTTCGTCCACCAGAGGCGGACAATGACATATATGACGGGGTAATGGCGGGTTTCAAACCCGCCCTGATTATTTAGATATACGGCTCTGCGACCTTTTCTTTCTGTCCCCTTTTTTCCTTGGCCAGCCTCTGCTCTTTGAGCACCTTCTTGGTGTGCTCTATCTCCTCGGGCGTGACCTTCTGCCGCATCTCCTCCAATTGGCGCATAATCTGGGCGAACCTCGGCCCCTCGGCAGCGCTGATCCACTCCAGTTGCAGCCTCTCGGGGCGGATTCCCAGCTTCTCCATACGTTTCCACAGCCTCTCGACGCGGCGTTTGGTCCAGTGATTGGCGCTGATGTAATGGCAGTCGTTGATATGGCAGCCTGAGACCAATACCAGGGGAGCGCCCTTCTCGAAGGCATGGAGGATGAACTTCTCGGCCACCCGTCCGCTGCACATGGTGCGGATGAAGCGGTTATTCGGCGGATATTGCAGCCGGGATACCCCCGCCAGGTCGCCTCCGGCATAGCTGCACCAGTTGCACAGGAAGCTGATTATCTTCTTCTCAGGCTCCTCTTCCAGGGCGGCATCTATCTGCGCCATAATCTGGGCGTCGCTGAAGTGCTGCATGGTGATGGCATCGAAGCGGCACTCTGCGGCGCAGGCACCGCAGCCGGCGCAAGCCGCAGCAGTTATCTGTGCACCTGTTTTAGCTTTGATGTCCACCTTTATGGCCCCATAGGGGCAGACCCTGGCGCAGACGCCGCAGGAGTTGCATTTTGTCAGGTCTACTATCGCCTTGATGGCCTCGCTGGTGAGTTTGCCCGCATTCAGTATGATGGAGCTCCTGGCTGCTGCTGCCCCGGCCTGAGTTACGCTGTCCTTAATGTCCTTGGGCGCTTCCACGCAGCCGGCGAAGAAGATGCCTGGCGTGGGCGCGTCCACAGGCCTCAGCTTGGGATGTGCCTCCATGACAAAGCCGTCGCTGGTCTGGGAGAGGTTCAGGATATTGGTGAGCCGCTTCAGGTGGCCCCTGGGCTCCAGGCCAACCGATAAAATCACCATATCCAGGTCGTACTGCTCTATACGTGCCGACGTGGTATTTTCTACCTTCAGGCGCAGGTTACCTGTGGCCGGGTCTTCGGTTACCTCTCCGGGCAAGCCGCGGATATAGTGAACTCCTATCTCCTTGGAGCGCCGGAACAGGTCCTCGAAGCCCTTGCCGAAAGCGCGTATATCCATGTAGAAGACATATATCTCGGCATCCGGGTAATGCTCTTTGATGAGCAGGCTGTCTTTTATCGTGTTCATGCAGCATACGTTGGAACAGTAGGGGTTGCCCCGGTTCTTTGTCCGCGAGCCCACACACTGTATGAAGCCGATGCGCTTCGGAGCCTGATGGTCGAAGGGACGTATCAGGTGGCCGTCGGTAGGCCCGCCGCCGCATATCAGCCTTTCAAACTCCATGCTGGTGATGACATTCTCGAATCTGGTATAGCCATACTCATCCAGAGGGGTGGGGTCATATATACCCATCCCTGTGGCTACTGTGATAGTACCGATGTTGAGGTCGACAATCTTGTCCTGCATGTGCAGGTCTATGCAGTACTTATCGCAGGCGTCCAGACACTTGGCGCAGGCCACCGGGTTATTCCCCAGACAGTGCTCCATGTCGATGAGGTAGGACGAGGGCACAGCCTGCGGGAAGGGGATATATGCGGCCTTGCGCGAGGAGAATCCTTGCTGTAGCTCGTCGGGCATCACCACCGGACAGACTTCAGCGCACTTGCCGCATACTGAGCACAGAGTTTCGTCCACGAAGCGAGCCCTCTTGCGCACACGTACCTTGAAGTTCCCCACGTAGCCCGATACCTCTTCGATGGTGCTGTTGGCCATGAGTTCGATGCGGGGATGGCGTCCCACGTCCATCATCTTAGGCCCCAGAACGCATATAGAGCAGTCCATAGTGGGGAATGTCTTGTCCAGTTGCGCCATGATGCCGCCTATCGAGGGCTGCTCTTCCACCAGGTAGACTTGGTGTCCGGCATCGGCTAAATCGAGGGCTGTCTGGATGCCGGCAACACCGCCTCCGATGACCAGAGCGGCGTCGGTGACAGGTATCTCCAGTTCGTGCTGCGGCGAGAGCAAGCGTGCCCTGGCCGCTGCTATTTTGACGATATCCTTTGCCTTCTCCGTGGCAGCATCGCGGTCATGCAAATGCACCCAGCTAGCATGTTCCCTGATGCTTGCCATCTCCAGAACGTAGGGGTTGAGTCCGGCCTCTGCGATGCAGTTGCGGAAGGTGACCTCATGCAGCCTTGGCGTGCAGGAGGCTACCACCACGCGGTTCAGCCTGTGTTCCTTGATGTGCTTTTTTATCTCCTGCTGCCCGGGGTCGGCGCAGGTATACCGGTTTCTCACCGATGCTACTACACCGGGAAGCTTCTCCGCAAAGCGTCGTACCTCCTCGGTATCCACTGACCCTGCTATATTAAGTCCGCAGTCGCAGACAAATACCCCTATTCTCACTTCCTCTTCAGCCAACAGACTCACCTCCTAGTCCAGGGATTGTGCAGCCAGGCTCGCCAGGTCCTGGATTTCAACCGTGGCAACTTTGCCATCGCTGCTTTTCTGAGCACATCTCAGGTGTATCTGGCATTTGGGGCAGGCGGTCACCAGTATCTCCGCTCCGGAAGCCTCTGCCTGTGTGAATCTCTGTTTTTGTATCTGACGATTCACCGCACCGCACTGCAGCCACGAGGGTGCCCCGCAGCAGAGCGCCTTCTCCCGGCTCTGTTCCATCTCCACCAGTTGCAGGCCTGACACTGCACCGAGAACCTGGCGGGGCTCATCGAATATTCTGGAACACCTCCCCAGGGTGCAGGGGTCCTGATAGGTGACCTTCTTCTCAAGCTTGCCTAAAGATAGCTTACCGCTTTTCAGGAGCGGCGCTACCACCTGTGTCAGATGCATTACCTGGATGCCCGTGCCACCGAGCATGTCAGGATAATCAACCTTCAGTGTATGGTAGCATTCAGGGCAGTTTGTGATTATCCTTTTCACACCGTGACGGGCAAACTGTTCCATATTTGCCTTTGCCAGCGCTGCGAAACCTTTTCTGTCTCCCTGGAGGAGCAGGTCCCGCCCGCAGCAGCGTTCATCGGCAATGATGTTGAATGATACCCGAGCACGGTTCAGCAGCTTAAGCGCCCCTTTTACCCCCTCCAGGGTATTCACGCCCAGGTCGCTGAACAGAACATCGAAATAAGGCGCGCAGCCCACGAAGAACAATGTGTCGCTCTGCTTGGATAGCTCGACATCTTTTGGCAGCCAGTCCAGGCGCTTCTGTTGCAAATCTTCGCGGGCCATCAAACGCATCATTGTTTGGACTGCACCGCCGTGGCTGCACTGTATCTGTGTACCTTCTGCAAGCGATTCGGCTCTTAAAGCGTGGATGAACACGGGGAACTTAACATGGTAATTGCAGCGCTCCACGCACATATAGCAGCTCAGACATGACCAGATTGTCTCGTCACGTGACCCGTGGCTATTCTGCGACAGCCTTCTTTGGGCTATGAGACGGGGATTAAACGCCGGGTCATGCTGGGCGACCGGACATACTACTGTGCACTTGCCGCAGTCAAGGCAGAGTCGTATGTTGGTGTCTTTTATCTCTCGCTCGATATTTTGCACCTTGAGGTTCTATCCTCTCTATCGCGAAGTGACAGGCTCTGCCTGCTCGATGCCTGCGATGAAATTCGTCACCCGTTTCACGAAGCCCGCTCCATCCCCGCCGGACAGACGAGTAAGGGCCAATCTCTCCTTTTGCAATCCCAGCAGCCCCAGTATATTCCTTGTCTTCTCGTATTCCCGCTCGATGAGGTCAGCGTCGATTTCGAAATGGCAGCCGCCGGGGTTGCATCCCAGGAGCATCACCCCGTTTGCACCCAGTTCAAAGGCCTTGAGTATGAGGCCGGAATGCACTCTGGAGAGGCAGCTTACTCTGATTACCTTTACAGATGCAGGGTAGCTTAGACCCTTCTGGGCTGCCGCCTCTATACAGCTAAGGCCGTCCCAGTTGCAGGCAAAGACCACTACATTTGCTCCGGGATTGTTCATGTAACACCACTCGCGCTGTAGGCTGTCCCCAGCAAAGCCTCAAGTGTGGATGTTATCTGTTTGTCGCTCTGGACAGGCTGAGATATGGCCCCGGTGGGACAGCGGGCGATGCATGCCCCGCAGCCCAGGCACAGTGCCCTGTCAATATGAGCGCAGGCTGTGCCACTGCTCTCTACTCTCATCTCTATGTAGGGACATATAGCGGCGCAGTCGCCGCAGCCGCGACAGAGCCTGCTGTCTATAGTAATCGCAGTCACACGCGGGGTTAAGATGCCCTGTGCTAGATAAGCAGCAGCCCTGGCTGCTGCGGCCGTTCCTTTAACGACCTGTTCCTCTGGCGGCTCTGCCCTGCCTGAGGAGACTACGAATATACCTGCCGTCTCTTTTATGGAGAACTCTCTGAATAAGGCAGAATCCGTGTCAGCCTTGCCCATAGGACGTCTTTCCCAGGTAAGAATGTGGCTGAGCAGGCTGCTTTTCGGAATAGCATCGTTTGCAGGGAGCGTCTCCGCAGCTATCTCTCCCGGGTCAAGAATCACCGCACCGGCCCTGATGTGGTTGGTCTGCGCAGGGTATTTCAATACAGCTTCGAAATCACCTGCTGAGCCTTCTAATTCCAGGTATTGGGGCCAGGACATGATATGTATACTCTGCTCCTCAAGCTGTTTCAGCAGGCTGGACTTTCTGTCCATATACTTGGAATGCCTCCTGGTGGCTTTCTCAGTACCCGGGCCGGAGACCAGGGCTACCGAATAACCTTGAGATACCAGGGCGCTTGCCGCCGCCAGGCCGGAAAGCCCTGCGCCCAATATCAGCACGCTGCTCTCCAGAGTACGTTCTTCTTTGATTGGCGGCATACTTCCCTTGGCCCGGGCAACCCCTGCCGTGATTATCTCTACTGCCTTGCGGGCAGCACCTGCGGGGTCGTCTTTATGTACCCAGGCGCATTGTTCCCGAATGTTCACGAACTCAACAGGTATGCCACAGGAGGAGATAAGGCTGTCGTTGAGATGGTGCTGGCACCTTACACGCCTGTCGGTGCAGCTAAAGCATATCTGCTCCAGATTGCAGCAGCGACAGGCTGCGAGGACAACCTGGCCCAGTTTGGACTCGGTGGCTTTGGCTGCGATTTGCTGCGCGCCTTCCTCGCTGCATGCCTGTGCTACCTCCTGGACGCTGTATATGTTAGGCAGCAGCTTGATTTCCCTGAGAACCTGTTCGAAATCTATCACAGAGCTGATGCTGCCGCCGCAGCTACATAACACCAGGCCGATGCGGCCCCTGTCTGAACTGCCCGGCGTTGCTTCAAGGGTTTCGCGCTCCGATTGGGCATCGAATCCGCTTGCAGCATCGGGTTCTGCCGGATACACTTCTTCTCTCAACTTCAGAGCTGCTGCAGCCTCCATAGTGATAGCTGAAGCTTGGGCAAGCTTGTTGCCGAGGTTGCCGTTATCACCTGCCTTTACTGTATATATCCCCGGCTTTGTGGACTTGCGAGCAGTCGTTTTGCCTGAGTTGTCATGGGCAAAGTTGATTATGACCTCAGCCTCTATCTCTATATTTTTAATATCATTTCTGTGGAACACCGCACCTAATTCACATGCCTCTTCGCATTCCAGACATTCGCTGCACAGGGCACAGTTGAGACAGCGCCCTGCCTCCTGCTCTGCTATATCGCGGGGCAGCCCGGACGATGTCTCCTCGAAGCTGCCCATTCTCTTCGAGTAATGTATGAGGGGCATGTGGGCTCGTTTGTGTCGAGAGGCTTCTCTTTCCTGTACATCGACCTGGGCAACCCGAGGTTTCTCAACACTGCGTCCCTTTTTTAAATCATGTCCCCTTAGATACCTGTCGATAGACTCTGCCGCTCGCAGCCCGGCAGCCATAGCCTCCACGACATTGTTGGGCCCCATGATGCAGTCCCCTCCGGCGAAGACGCCGGGAATGTTGGTCTCAAGGGTGATGGGGTCAACCTTTATAGTCCCATCATCGCTGGCGGTCTCGAGCCCCTTTATATTAAGCAGAGATGTGTCCGGACGCTGGCCGATTGCTACCACGACCTTGTCAGTATCTATTACAAACTCCGAGCCCGGTATCGGCTCCGGTCTGCGGCGGCCATCTTCTCCTATGTCACCGAGCCTCATCCTCTGGCATCGTATCCCCGTTACTTTGTTCCCGTCGCCGAAAATCTCGACGGGCGCTGTAAGGTATTCTATAGTTATGCCTTCTTTAATAGCTTCCTCGATGTCCTCTTTTACCGCAGTAATCTCATCTTCGGTACGGCGATAGAGTATCCGTACTGTGCCCTTGCCGCCTCTCTTTGCCGTCCTCGCTGAGTCCACGGCGCTGTTGCCGCCTCCGATGACTACTATGTTGGAGCCTACCGATACACCGACTTTCTGATTCAGTGCAAACAGCAGCGAGATGCCATCCACCACTCCATCGAGGTCCTCGCCCGGGATGTCCAGCCTGTTGTTCTTTTGACCGCCTATTGCTATAAAGAACGCCTTATATTCTCGCGCCTTCAGGTCTGATAATGTAACATCGCGGCCTACAGTTATTCCCGTCTTTATATCTACGCCTATCGCTCTGATTGCTTCTACCTCTCTATCGCGCACCTCGCGGGGGAGGCGGAATCTGGGGATGCCGGTTGCCAGCATCCCCCCTGCTACTGCATGAGATTCGAATATAGTGGGGACATATCCGTGACGTGCCAGTTCCCAGCCCGCAGTCAGCCCGGCGGGCCCGCTCCCGATGATAGCCACCTTTTCCTTTCTGGGGGTCGCAGGTGCTTTGCGACTGTATTTAATGCCGGAGGCATTATCCGCAGCATAGCGATGCAGCGCCTGGATGTATACAGGATTGTCGACTTCACCGCGCTTGCAACTGCTTTCGCAGGGATGCGTGCATACGCGGCCAAGTATACCCGCCAGAGGTGCAGCCTCGTTTATCAGGCTGAGTGCCTCGTCCGATTTACCCCTGGACAGCAGGGAGATAAATCCCTGCACCTTGATGCCGAGGGGACACGCTGCACGGCAGGGAGCAACTCCATTCTTCTCTATGTAGTAGGCTGAGGGTATCGCCTTGGCATCTAGAAAGGGTGCATGTATAGCGCTATGGACTATCTTTTGCCCTTCTAACGGTGAACGAATTTTTACCGAGCAAGCTTCACTGCAGCGGCCGCAGCTTGTGCACAGGTCCTCGCGCACATAGCGTGGCTGCCTGACGGCTCTTATGGTGAACTTCCCTTGTTTTCCTCTGATTGACTCAACCCGCGAGTTGGTGTACAGGGTTACCAGGGGATGGCTAGCGGCGCGCAGCAGCAGGGGCCAGATGCGGAGCATATCCCGTGAAGAGGCACTGGGGACGCTGTTATCCGAACCCAGCGAAGTAGCGGAAGTTACCAATGCGACTTCTACGCCCATCTCCGCCAGGCTGAGAGCAGCCTGCGCTGCCCCCGCATCGCCACCGATTACAGCAACACTCCTGGCCATCTCTGCCCTAGCTCCGCTTTCTGTGCTTCTGCCCGTAATCATACCCCAGCTCGAACGCCTTCATGTTGAAATCTCCCGTTCCCTCGGGCACAGAGGCCAGGATGGACTTGCGAAGCGCCTCAGTGGAAACCAGATCGCTTACGGCTGCTAGAAACCCCAGCATGATGATATTCGCTACCACCGCACGTCCCATCTCCCGTGCCATGCGGGTAGCCGGGATAGAGAGCGGTACGGGGTTGTGAGGCGGACTGGGCTTTACCAGGTCCGAGTCTATAATTGCCAGGGTACCTTTGGGCAGGCTGTTTACGTACTTGGCATATGCCTCCTGCGACAGGATAATGAGCACCCGGGGGCTTTGCACGTAGGGGTAGTCAATGGGCTCGTCGGAGATTACCACCTCGGCGGTGCAGGAGCCGCCGCGGGACTCAGGCCCATAGCTCTGGGTGAAGGTGGCGAACCCGCTGTCATATATAGAGGCAGCCTGGCCTACGATATGCCCTGTCAGCACGATCCCCTGTCCGCCAAACCCTGCTATTCTTATTTCGACTCTGCCCAAATCTTTTCCCTCCGCACTGTCGCCTCTTCAAGCCACGATGCTTCTTGCTGGCTAAGCCTTTTTCTTCTGGAGCGCCTTGTCGAGCACTTGCCTGCGGTAGTCCCAGAGAGTGGGGCGCTTTATATCAACGAACTTACCTACCACAATGGGGCCGTCTAAAGCTATGTCTGTATCTTTGGGGTCTGCTCCGTTCCGGATTACGCTCTTTTCTTGATAATAGTGCATCTCGTCCAGCCCGCGGGCTCGCTTGTTCATCCGCCCGTATACCGTGGGGCAGGGGCTCAGCACTTCTATGAAGCTGAACCCGGGCTTGGCCAGGGCTTCTGCGATGGACCTTTCCAGTTGACGCAGGTGCAGCACTGTCCAACGGGCGACATAGGTGGCCCCGCTGGCTGCCACAAGGTAGGGCAGGTTGAATGGCTGTTCGAAGTTGCCATAGGGCGAGGTAGTGCTGCGGGCTTCGAGCGGGGTAGTGGGTCCCATCTGCCCGCCGGTCATACCGTAGTTGAAATTATTTATGCAGATGACAGTTATGTCGATGTTGCGCCGGGCGGAGTGGATCAGGTGGTTGCCTCCTATAGCTGCCAGGTCGCCGTCCCCCGAAAATACCACCACATTCAGCTCAGGGTTGCCCAGTTTCAAGCCGGTAGCGAAGGGGAGAGCGCGGCCATGTGTGGTGTGAAACGAGTCTAACTTGACATAACCAGCAACTCTACCGGTGCAGCCTATTCCTGAGACCAGGGCTATTTTGTCCAGGTCGAGTCCCGCACGCTCAATGCCCCTGATGAAGCATGAGGTTGCCAGCCCTATGCCACAGCCGGCGCACCAGATGTGAGGCATCCTGTCTACCCTGAGATACGAGTCAATGGGTTTGTTTGTAACGGTAACCATCTCTGCTATTGCGCTGCCTCCCTTATAGCTTCCAGAATGGTCTGGGGAAGATGCACGGCGCCGCCCATGTGTGGCAGAAGAATTGTCTTGGCCTTACCGGCAGCGCACCGCTCTACCTCAAATACTATCTGCCCGTAGTTTATCTCCGGCACTACGAAAGCCTTTACCTGTTTGGCCAGAGACCTGACGCGCTCCTCGGGGAAGGGCCATATCGTTATCGGCCGCAGCAGCCCGGCTCGAATTCCCTTATCCCTCGCCTGCTGCACTGCACGGCGGGCAATACGGGCTGTGATTCCATAGGCGCAGACTATGACCTCCGCATCCTCGGTGCTGACCTCTTCATACTTTATTATGTCCTTCTTGTTGAGCCTGATTTTATCCGACAGACGGCGCACCAGCCGATCCTGCGCCTCGGCTGTCATTTCAGGGTAACCTTTCTCGTCATGAGTAAGTCCGGTAACGTGGAAACGGTAGCCCTCACCGGCTACGGCCATGGGAGGAACCAGGTCTTTGTCCGGTTTATAGGGCTGGTATTTCTCCGGCGCTACACGCGGCCGCTTTCGGACTGCGAGGTCATCCGGCGCTACCTGCCGTACCACCACCTTTTCACTCATATGTCCCACAGCTTCGTCGGACATGATGAGCACAGGCACCCGGTATTTCTCCGACAGGTTAAATGCTGTGATAGTAAGGTCGAAAATCTCCTGCGGAGAGCTGGGCACCAGCGCAATGATTTCGTAGCTGCCGTGAGAGCCCCATCGTGCCTGCATCATGTCTCCCTGCCCTACCAGGGTGGGCAAGCCGGTGGAGGGTCCTGCACGCTGTACGTTGACTAAGACGCATGGTGTCTCCAGCATAACTCCCAGGCCCAGATTTTCCATCATCAGGCTGAATCCGGGGCCGGAGGTTGCTGTCATTGCCTTTACCCCTGCCCAGGAAGCGCCGAGCACAGCATTCATGGAGGCTATCTCATCCTCCATCTGGATAAATACGCCTTCTACCTGGGGGAGACGCTTGCTCATCCTCTCGGCTATTTCGGTAGCCGGGGTAATGGGATAGCCGGCAAAGAAACGGCAGCCCGCGCTGATAGCCCCCTCGGCGCAGGCCTCATCGCCGTTCATGAAAAATGTTCCGCTGAGCACTCCGTTATCAGACATAAACAGAACCTGTTACTTCTTATCTTCGCCCTGCTCCAGTATGATGGCGAATTCAGGGCAGATTATCTCGCAGAGCCCGCAGCCCAGGCACTTGCTCTTGTCTGCCACTCTGGCGATGGTATAGCCCTTGGGGCCCAGCTCGTCGCTCATCTTGAGGGCCTCCTTGGGGCAGAACTCGACACAGTAGCCACATCCCTTACATCTTTCTTTGTCGATTAGTACTGTTGCGGGTTTGGTGGCTTTTTCTTCCTGGTCGAAGGGCGTTCTCCATAACTTCATAGCAGCAACACCTTTTTGCGCTGACATTATATGCTTGTTTAAACTCTACGAGGGCTTCCCAGATGAGCCCTCGTCGGCACGGTTTCCCGCCATGCACCTATTCATACCATAATAAATTAGTATAGCAAATTGGCACTTCCTTTACAATCGCTTTTAAGGCGCTTAGCTAAGTGCCGAATCTAGCAAGGGGCGTTCAATCGAACGTCCCTATGTTACTCCCGAGGTCTTTTAGTAGCGTAGCGGCACAGCGTGCTGTGCCCTCGCCTATCCCCCCTTTCTTAAAGGGGGCAAGGGGGATTATGCTCAAATTCCCTGGCTCTTTTGAGGGAAAGATAAGAGTAAGGGGGATTAACATCCCTAGAATGCAAAAACGGCGCTCCGAAATGGGGATATCGAAACGGCAAGCTGAGCAAACATCAATTCAGAAGCGCTCTAAAAAACTAGGTTGGGGGATTTCAACTACCGAGGAGTTAGGTTGCCTCATCAAGCGTGGGAGTCTTGCCCTGCCACAATCGCTATTTCAGCGTCTGTAAGTCCGTAGAGTTTGTAAACTATCTGGTCAATGAGGTCGTCGGTTGCTTTGATTCTCGATTTGAGGGGGACGAGGGCATTCATAGCGTGTGAGAATTCAGACTCGATCGTGTCCCGAATATCTGAGGGGCAGGGGTCGGAGACAACCTTATTCTTCTTGAGCACGTCTAATAAATCATCAAAAGAGCCTTCGTGAAAATTCCTGATTTTTGTCTTGTTCTTTTGGTTCTCCACCGAGTCTTTGAGGATTTCCTTTTCCAGCCAACCGAGGAAGCTTTTAATCAGCGATTGCTTTTCCTTGTTTAAGCGCGTCATCTCCTCGGCTAGGAAGGCAAGCAGGTCGTGAATGACGTCTGATTGCTCATTTCCCATGTCGGGTGTGTCATCCGATTTTTGCGGCAGTCTCTGAGCTACAAAGGCGAGAATTTTATCCCAATTCTGGCTACCGAGGTAATCCTGATACAGCTTCCTGCCTTGCTTCAGGAGGTGTTCGCGTTTCGCTTTCGGCGTGGTGAAGTTTATACGGCGGATGGGGAGAACCTCGAGTTGCGGAGCCTGGAACTGGAAATATCCACCGCTCATCCGAAGAGCGCCGAAGTATTCTGAGTAAACCGCAGTCATAAGTGTCGAGTTAAGCAGAGCACATAGGTATCC
This sequence comes from Dehalococcoidia bacterium, assembly GCA_014874385.1. Taxonomy (GTDB): domain Bacteria; phylum Chloroflexota; class Dehalococcoidia; order SZUA-161; family SZUA-161; genus JACWAE01. The sequence goes on from JACWAE010000058.1 coordinate 73,496, forward strand.
AAGGCTATACTTGCCACCATACGCGCAATTTGTATTAGCTGAAGCAAACTCTCCATTAAAATCGGCAAAGCCTTCGAGGTGCAATGCCATCTTAGCAAAAACGATCTTGGGTTGGTTATACAGATGACGTCGAGATTCTGAAACTACTGAGTTAGCAGTATCAAAATAAGGTTCAATGTAGCGCGTTGCTCTGTGATCAAGGGACTCAATCCCCCAAAGTACACAATATCTGTCGATAAGACCAGTATTAATAAACCTGAGTTTGTGCAGGCCTGGATTTTTTCCGATCGCAGGCGTGAACTTGTCTGACTCGGCAGCTGTACTGGTTGCCTGAACCTTAGCAACTTCTGAAAGAGGCTGTGATATAATGTTCAACTTCAGGAGCAATTCGAAGTTTGAGGACAGGAGAAATCCCCACAAGAAGTCGGGCAGAGCAGTTAGCCGGGTGCTGTTGTGCACGACAACATTACTCACCATATTATCACTGCTCTCTGCAGTAATGACTATTATAGGATATTCGTCAGGCTTTCCGTCCCAACGCCTAAATGCTGACACAACAGGGTAAACAAAGGGGTCCTCAAAAACCGTTACCCTAGAACAGTCACATAGACTCACGACTTCATGGAGAGAAGCGATCATGTTTCGAAAGGCTATGGCATAGGGTGCCGACAAGAACTTGTTTGGAGTAATTAAGGTGACCATCCTTCTCGTAGCTACCAGCGAAAGCCCCAACTCGAAGAACAGAAGATAAATGTCATAAGCCCCTGCGGCGCTAGTAAACTTGGTTTTCCAGAACGGTTTCTCATAGGGCGATAACGTTCGGTTCAATTCTATAGCATTCACATATGGTGGATTTCCCACCACAGCGTCGAAGCCGGGATTGGCTTTGCGGCTGCCGTTCTCATCGTAGAAAACCTCGGGGAACTCCAGCTCCCAATGGAAGAAACGGCGCTCTTCCTGCATGGACAAGGCTTTTTCAACAAAATTCTTTTGTATCAGCTTTTGCCACTCTGCTTCTGATGACTGGAGGTTTTCCAGCAGGGCATTGTAGTCATCCCAGGGGACGGTGTTGCCGAAATATGTGCTTACCCAAAGGTCGGCAACAATACGGAATCGCTCCACATCACGCTCGAAATCCCGCTCCCACTCCTCTTTTTTGTGTACATCTTCCAGAGTCTCGGTTGGCAGTTGGGCGATCAGCGCTCGATTCTGGAGAAGAACTGCCAGTTTATTATTGAACGCCCAGTCAAAATGTCCCAACTGGGTCGGTTTTTGCCCTGTTTCGTATGATTGAGCTTTCTTGGACTTTGACTTGGGTAAGGGAAGATTACCCAAGTCAGCCACTCTGGCACCAATGAGGCTGTTGCCTGTGCGCAGGTGGTGGTTGAGAAACGAGAGAGGCTTGGACTTAGCCATGGTGCTCAGCCACAGCGTCAACTTGGCAAGCTCTACCGCTAATGGATTCAAGTCCACTCCGTAGATGCAACTCTCCACCACTCTCCGGCGATAATAAGCGAGTTCCGATTCTTCCGTAAGCTCCAACGGGGACTGGATAGACGGGTCGGTGGCAATGGCTTCGGCAAGCAAATCTGTGGCTTGTGCCAAGAAATGGCCGCTGCCCATAGCGGGGTCGAGCACCCTTAGTGAGAGGTAAGGCTTCAGCAGCTTTTCACGCTCCTCTGCAATGCTTTTGTCGTACTTTTCTACTGGTTCCAGACCTTGTTTTTGTTCCTTGTGCTTGCGCCACTTCGCTATCTCTCCCTCAACCTCGGGCTTCAGGTTCTTCACCTTCTCGTGGGCTTCGTTTATCAGCGGGTAGAGGGTGTTTTCAGCAATGTAATCGACAATATACTGAGGGGTGTAGTAAGAGCCGGTTGCTTTTCGTTCGCCCTTATCGTTAGCAAGGTATAGTTCGTCTTTCCTGTAGGCTACTTTCTTATCGGGGTAGTCTTTGGCAGGAGCATATTTTATGTTTCCCTTTTCTTTGATAGTGACCAAATCGCAGGGAGCGATGCGAGGCTTGAACTCCAGCAGCCCTTCATAGATACTGCCCAAATGGCGTTCGCTTAAGGTATTGTAATCAACAGCGACCTCGCGACCCAATTTCTTATCTTTAATTCTCGCCAGCTTGTGTATAGCTTCAACGAGGAATGAATCGGCTATAGAGTGCTTCTCCAGGAAGGGATGCTCTTCTTTGTCGAAGAGACCTCCGTTGTACTGGGGTACACCCAGTTTAGGGTCGCCTTTGTCTATCAACTCGAAGAGATTGTCAATGCTTTTGTAATAAAGTGTTGATTGCGAGCTGAGAGATAGCCCTTTTCTCAATGTCTCATCAATTTCGTGCGTCAGCTTACGCATGCTGCACTCATCGCGATAATCTGCACTGGAGGCGAGTGGTAGAAGCTCTCTAGCCTCAGCGTAGAAGACAAAAAGAAGGCGGTAAAGTAGAATCAGGGAATTGCTGTAGATGTCCTTCAGGGTTTGCTCATTGAGTTGGTCAGGTGTGAATCCGGCAGCGAAACCGCGGCAGAGAAGCTCCACTACATCGTAGGCGCGTTCCTTAATATCTGTTTCAAGTTCAACTGCGTACTCGTTGCTTCCCTCAAATACGTGGTCCAAAAATGCTTTGCCGTCGGTTTGAGGAACTAAGGCTTCCCTGCGGAAGAGAAGATAGAAGTACTTAAGGGCTTCTTCAGGGGCTTCCAGAAGCTGAATCAGATCAACCTGATAATAGTTGCCCAGGGGAAGATGGGATTTAATGTAATACAGCCTCCAGAGGCGGCCATTGGTAAGTATGCCCCATTTCTGCTGGGTGGCTGTAAGATAGCTGACTATCTGGAAGGATGGGTTCTGATTGGTGAGGGTGTCGCGGTCATTCAATTTGGTCAGGTCTAGCTCTCGTTCCCAGTATTTGGCATCGGCTATGCCGATGCACTGAGAGTAGTCATTATCGTTGAGTTTTTGATAAGCCTTATCTTTCGTTGCTTTGTCAGGGAAGAGGGCATAGTCTGGGCGGTTGGTTTGCTTGCCCACCTTGGCAGGGGCTTGAACGATATAGCTGTCAGCATACCCCAAGAGGTCTAAGAGGGGTTGGATGAACTCATTCTCTGTTTGAGCCTCATTGAGCTTGGGCAATATCGCCTTTTTCGCTTGATATAAAGACGAGAGCCCCTTGCGAAAATCAGCAACCTTCTCATCAGTTCCCCACTCTTTCGATAGAGGCAATCGCGCTTTAAGGAAATGGTCGGAGAACAATCCTTGGTTCTGGAACCAGGAACTTGCAGCATCCTGAAAAGTGAGGTCTTTTTGTGTAGGCTCTGGCATCTTCGCTTAATCTACCCCGCCTCAAATTCGTTGCCTGTTTGCTTATTATAATACGACAATTCAAGTGTGTGAATATCCCCCCAAAGGTTTGCTAAAGATTGGACTCTATCGAATTCCTGAAATCTTCATCAACTACAACCGAGGAAAAATTTGCGACAAAAACCCCCTCACTCTTATCTCTCCCTCCAAGGGAGGGAGGAATAGGGCTGGATTCCTGATTCCGCAAGAATCCGTCATGAGCATTGCAATGCTCACCACGAAGCATGAAAATATATTCTCGCATAACGAAGAGATAGTCCCGTTCGTGGTGAGCTTGTCGAACCATGAACGGGACAGATATAACCCATTCACCCTTCGACAGGCTCAGGGCGAACGGTAAAAAGGCTATTTTCAAGGTAATGACATATACAAAGCTAGGCGATTAAACCTTGCTCCTTGAAGCGCGCGATGTCGTCCCAAGTGTAGCCGTTCTCCAGCAGAACCTCCTCTGCGTGCTGCCCGGACTGGGGTGCCGTCGTCCTGATAGAGGATGGCATCTTGCTCAGTTTTATCGGGTTGGCCACCAGTTTTATCTTACCTAGGGTGGGGTGTTCCACTGTGGCAAAGAAATCGTTGGCCCAGGCCTGCTCATCCTTAGCTACATCTGTGGGGTCCTGCGCCGGCGCATAGATCAGCTCATATTCATCAAGTATCGGTTTCCATTCCTCCAATGTCCGTGTAGCCATGGCTTGCTCGACCATGGTGAAAAGCTCGTCATTGTTCATCATCCGCGGCATCATGGAGTTGAACCTGTCATCTTTTTCGATGCGCTCCAGCCCGAGCGCCCGGCAGAACCTCGACCAATACGGGTCCTGCTGCAGATGCACGAAGTATATCCACTTATTATCCCTGGTCTGATAGACATTGGTCATTGCGGGTGTCTCCGACCTTCGGCGCAAGGGGGCATATTCACCTGTCGCCAGCGCGCAGCTCATGTCGATGCTCAATACCCAGACGCCGGTGTTGTATAGACTGACATCAACCTCCTGCCCCAGGCCGGTGCGCTCTCTTGAGTAAAGGGCGGTGGTTATGCCGCAGGCCATCGCTATTGAGGCAGTGTGGTCTCCCATGCCTCCTCTGGGGAATAGCGGGGGCATGTCCGGCTCTCTGATGGAAGCCATGAAGCCGGAGCGGGCCCAGAAGGCGCTCACATCGTACCCGCGCCTTTCTTTATCGGGTCCCTTGTGGCCGTACCCGGTTAAGCTGGCATAGACAAGCCTGGGATTGAGCCTGGAAAGCGCTGCATACTCCAGGTTGTAGCGTTCGAGCTCGCTGGGGCGCAGGCTGGTGATAAATACATCGGCCCCCTCTATTAACTTGTAAAGGACAAGCTGCCCTTCCTTCTGGCTTATATCCAGCGTCATGCTTCTCTTGTTGCGGTTATCCAGCTCAAACAGCCAGTCCACAGCCAAACCTCCCACATTCGACAGGCCCCGCATTGAATCGCCCGTCACCGGGTGCTCGATGTGCACTACATCTGCCCCCCAATCGGCGAGCAGAGCCCCGGCCCCCGGAGCC
>JACWAE010000059.1 GCA_014874385.1 Dehalococcoidia bacterium
AACGAATTACACGTCGTAACGGGAGTCACGACGCTACTTCTGGGCGCGGTAACCGCGCCCCTACAATCTAGCGACGGAATCTTGCGATATCTTTGTCTACCTCATCAAGGTCCAAACGTTTGAGGGTGGCCTTGGTCGGTATGCCGTTCTTGTCCCAACCCCTGGCCTCATAGTATTCATCTATGATTACATCCGGCTTTCTGATAACCTCGCCGTCACGCATGCCGCCCTTCAAGGGCTCCGCGTACATTCTCCTGGGCAAGGTATCGTCCTTGCGCGAGAACCCATCTCGAATGTTGAAACAGCGCTCCAGGTTGTAAACTTTCTCACCCACATGCCAAAGATAGTCTGCGCTGCCAAACCTAGGCTCTCCCACCGCAGCTACGAGCATATTGCCGATGAGATCCAGGCCATAAAGGTCCAGGTTACTGGCAGGGAACGTGCAGGCATTCACCAATTCTATAGCCGCTACATAGTCCTGGTTGTATTTAATGACATCACCCTTGCCCTCATCAGCCGCAGCATCAAGCACGCGCGGCCTCGGGTAGCCTATCTCCTGTTGAGCGTATCCATAGCAGTGGTTGGCACCTACGTTGCTCAAGGCATAATGCATGCCCAGGGCCTTCAGGGCACGCGGCTCATACCCCGGCATCTCCAGTCCTTTAACATGCATAGCATATTCTTCAGACCCCTTGCCGATATGCTCAGCCGCTCGTTTTACCCCTTCGGCAAGAATGTCGCCTATGCCTTTGCGGTTACCTATCATTTCGATAAGTTTAAGCATGGGCTCCGGGTCTCCGTACTTGAGAACCAGGCCGTCCGTATCCCTGGTAGTGAGGATTCCCTTCTCGAATAGCTCGTAGGCAAAGCCGATAGAATTGCCTGTGCTGATAGTATCCAAACCCAGTTCACAGCAGAGATGGCTGGCAACTACAGTAGCCCCAAGGTCGGTGCATCCGGTAGAGCCGGTGAAAGCCCATATAGTCTCATAATGGGGGCCCTCGCTGTTTATCCCTGCATAGGGACCATCCGGCACTGTTCGAATCTTCCCGCACTTCAGCACACAGGAATAGCAGCCAGAATGCTTTTGCGTGATGGTGGCATACTGCAAGAAAGAAAGCTTCTCCCAGCCTTCCAGATCATTGGAACGAAAATTTCGCACCGGGAAAGACCCCATCGCGAAACCTGGGAGATCAACACCCATGGGCGTGCCGTAATCACGAAACGGCTCGAAGCCCAGCCCCTCTTTATAACCCTTCACCTGCTGCTTCACCAGCTTGCTGAACTCAGACGGATCCGCCAGCTCTTCCTTTCGTTCGGCTTCTATCACCACGGCCTTCAGGTTCTTGGAAGCCATGACTGTGCCCACTCCATTACGGCCTGCAGTACGCCGGCCGCAGAAGATGCCGGCATAGCGCACCATCTTCTCGGCAGCAGGGCCGATGCAAACCATGCGCGCTCTGGTGCCATGTTTCTTTTTCAAATAGTCCTGGGCCTGGCTGACAGTCTTTCCCCAGATATCTTTGGCATCGAGGATTTCGCAAGTACCGTCTTTGATGTGCAGATAGACCGGTTTTGCAGCCTTACCTTCAAGGATTATGAGCTCTAATCCCGCCCACTTGAGCCAGGCCCCGAAATCGCCGCCGCCGCAGTTGCGGGTAAAGGTGTCAGTGAGAGGACTCTTGGTGTACACCATCCATTTGGAAAGCGACTGAGCTCCTGTCCCTGCCAGGAGCCCTGTGCCCAGCAGCAGCTTGTTCTGCTTGCCCAGAGGATCTGTGCCTGCGGGAACCTCGTCGTAAAGGTACTTACTGCCGAAGCCCCGCCCTCCTACATAATCCAGGGCTATCCCCTTTGGGATATCCTCTTCCTTTATGGCACCCTTGGAAAGATTCACACGCAGCAGTTTGCGCATCGCCCCCTCCTCTCAATTTGCTATTTTGACATTCTTTATTCTAAGAACTAAGGTAGTCTAGTACCCTTTCGCAAATAGGGAATGCTATGTGGAAACACTTGTCGGACATCTGAGTGCTCACGGAGCGAATGGAGTCTCCTGCGAGGTAAAGTCCTTTGACATTAGGTGGTTGCATGTCGATTTCTACAGGTACTACGGCGTAGGCGTATCTTGTGAAATTGAGCTGCAGGTTCATACCCTCGTACTGAATGGCTTTGCTGAAGCCAGGGAACGCCTTCTCCACAGCTTCCTTCCACCTTCTGTGTGCTTCTCTGACCTTCTCCATAGGAGAGGTGAGGCCGAAATTGGTCGCTTCCAAGGAACCAGGGATCATGGAGCACACGAGCTGTTTCCCCGGTGGCACCTTGGCATTGGTATAAGAGCCCAGGCACAAGTCACCGACATAGGTGGGGAGGCCATAGTCGAAATCGAAGACATGGATCCAGCCATACCCTTTCTCGGGTATGACCTTTTCACGAAGAAGGAAAAAACCAGACAGGTCGTGGATTGCAAGCTCGCCGCACTTTCTGATGGCTTCGGCCCAGTCTTTCCTGAGGTACTCCTGTCTAATGACGTTTCTGGCGACTGCTTCGAAGATGGGTATGGCACATATAACCACTGAGGAGCTGTATTCCTCGAGCATATTGCAGTTATTGTCATCCTGAGCCACCACGCCGGTTGCTCTTCTGTTTTCTATGTTTATGCTTCTAACCCTTCTACTGGTGATGACTTTGCCCCCGTGCTCTTTGTAGTATTTAGCGAGGGGGGCGATTATGGCATCCTCGAGCGGCCCTGGCTTGGGGTACCAAATATGTATTGAGCCCACGCGGTTGAAGGTGCCTAAGGAATTAGCAACCATGCCGAAGTTTACATCCTTAACTGGAGCACCGATAATAGGCGCCATTCCGCCGAGAATAGCCTGTACTATGGGGTCTCCGACATTCCTGTCGACCCAGTCAGCGAAGGATACGTTCACTACCTTACGGCATTCTTCAAGAGACATGTCCTCCGTGATGGCGGCAATTCGTTTGATCTCTTTCTTTGACTCATCGCTCATGCTTACCCCGGTAGCGAAGGCGAAGAACTCGAAGAAGTTCTCGGCGCCCAGCTTGGGGTCCATAGCGAAGTAATCTATTTTGCCAGGTTTTTCCTTGGTGACTAATCCCATAGTCCAGGGCACCATTTTGTTTTTAAGAGGCAATCCCAGATGATTGAATAGTTTGTAGCAGAAGGTTTTCTCCGCCGAGCCAAATTGAGATGCAAAGAAATGGACGGCACTATCTGCCCGGCAACCGTGGAATTTGACGGAACGGAATCTTCCGCCGAGGGCAGGCGCCCTTTCGATGATTGCAGATTTTATGCCTTCCTTAGCCAGCAGACACCCCACCGCCAGACCCCCGGGCCCACCACCTACAATGATGGCATCGAAATCTTTTCCTTTGGCTATACTTCCCTTAGCCATAGCTACACCCCCTGATACATTGTCCTCGCCTTGAATACAATCTATGAACTGGGTTGTATGCCCACAGAAACGTTTATCGCGAATCGGGGTAGGTGCAGCCTTTCGCCTTGCCTCCCCTCTCTCCTCGTCACATAGGTCTGCTCCCCTATCGAAGCAGAGCAAAATTGAAAACCTGATTGCCGTGGCCGTTTGGCGGTTTTTCTGTTGAACTGCTGGTGTGAAGTAAGGTACTACATAGTTATGTCTTTTTCAACTAACTTTCGTTTAGTTTTTGCCCTGTTCCGGCAAAAGACGAGGCGAATATCCCGGGACGATGTCCATATTCATCGCAAGCGTTACGGGGGCTCGGACAATGCCGATTACCCTGTGAGAGTCCAGCTCATTCAGCCTGTAGTATTTCCCGCCGCCCTCCTCCGCGATCTCCCTGTTGTATCCCAGCTTGAGGAAACCATCACCGGTGTCTATGACCACGAGGTTTATACCCTGTTTTCTAATCTCTCTCGCCAGAGAAATAATCTCTTGCTTCACATCTTCGATTAGCGGTACGTTGCCTCTTCCATCAGAGACGAGCACCATAACAGGAATGATGTTCCTGTTTTTCCAGAGCTGGGTCTTCATAACCTGAAGACCCTGGTAAAGTCCATCGGAGAGTGGTGTCTTCCCCTCTGTGGGGAGATTTCTGAGATACCTGGCAGCCAATTCCACACTGGATGTGGGTTGCAGCAGAACGGTCGCTTTATTTCCAGCCACAGCTATGAAACCCACTTTATCTCTTTTCTGGTAGGAATCTTCCAGGAGGGACATAACAGTTGACTTAACCAGTTCCATTCCCTTCATCGCCGCCATGGAACCCGAGCAATCGACCACGAATACAATCACTGAGGAAATCTTCTTTGCTCTGACCTTCTCCCGGAGGTCTTCTTTATCTATCTTCAGGGTGCCTTTTCTCGCTGCAGCAGCCCTTATGGTGGCATCGATGGCTATGTCAGTGGTCTTCCCGTCCGGCAGTCTGGCTTTTACATATTTGCCCCTGTGAGTGCTCAGGGTACGGGCTCTCCTCCCTGAGCCTGTTCTTCGCTTCTTGTCCTTATTTAGCTTTAGCTCTGCCTTTTTACGCTCTCCAATGCCGAAGGCTCTCTTTCCTGCATCCTCAGTCTCGTCAATCTGCACAAGGTAATCGCTTTCCTCGTCATCTCCCGATGCCTCTGACTCATTATGGGCCTTTTTGTTTTTAGCAGCAGGCCTCTTCTTTTCTCTTAAGATCGCCCTTACCCTCTGGGTTACCGGTTTTGGTTCCTCGAAGGGCAGCCTCCTTACCCTATGAGGCAGTACAAGTTCTGCGGCCTCCTTTATGTCCTGTTCATTAACGTTCTTTCTTCGATTGTAAGCAGCTGTAGTCCTGGCAGTTCTGGCGATGAGGAAGTCCGCCCGATGTCCATGAACCTCGAACTCTAGACAAATCTCGGCTACAGTCTCGAGAAGCCTTTTTGAAATCTTTACGTCACCTAGAAGCTCCCGAGCTTTAAGTATCCTCTGCCTGAGTTCTTGCTGCTTTCTTTCGTATTTTCTGGCGAACGCCTCCGGATTTCTTTCAAATTCCTCCACCACATTTATTATTTCGATTCTCTCCTTAACTGCCCTTGTTCCTGTTATATTTACGGAGAGCCCAAACCTGTCCAGAAGCTGGGGACGTATCTCACCTTCCTCCGGGTTCATGGTCCCCACCAGAATGAATTTCGAGGGATGCGAAACGGAGATGCCCTCTCTTTCAATGATGTTCACCCCCATAGCTGCGGAATCGAGCAGAATATCTACCAGGTGGTCGTCCAGCAGATTGACCTCGTCTATATACAATATGCCCTGATTAACCTCAGCAAGTATCCCCGGCTCAAGGGCTTTGATTCCCCTTCTCAACGCTTTCTCTATGTCCAGAGTACCTGTCACTCTATCCTCAGTCGCTCCCAGGGGGAGTTCTACCACTTTTATCTTCCTTCTCACTGTGGGGAGATTTTTGCCCGCGAGGTACTTCCTATGGCAGGGGTCGCATTGAAGGGCGGGATTGCCGGGGCTACAGTTGAACGGGCATTTGACCAACTCTATTTCGGGTAAGAGGTCAGCTAAAGCCCTCACAGCGGTGGACTTGCCCGTACCCTTTTCCCCTCTGATAAGGACTCCGAGCAGGCTGGGGTTAATAGCGTTCAGTAACAAAGCTTGTTTGAGGTTTTGCTGGCCCACTATGGCTGTGAAAGGGAGAACAACTCTTTTCATCCTGTGAGACACTTTATCATCACCCCCTGGTGTACTTGAACCGAGCAGTGTGAGAAGAGCAAGGTTAAAGGCTGTCCAATAAAACTCAGTATCCGGTGAGAGGCGGCGCTCCGATGTGCGAGGAGGTGTGAGTTTGTTCCAATCTCTGCTTCACGAGCTGGGCCACCGTCTGTATCGCCTCCGGCCCCAGAGAGGCAAGCAAATCCGCTACCTCCTCCAGAGAGAAGGCATCCTGCGTGTCTATGGCACTTTTCTTGAAGGCAAAGATAACTGCCTGTGCCCGGTTCCGCGCTCCCAACTTGACGCATGCCTGATGAAGACATACTTTCACAGCATAGGTGGATATGAAAAGCTGCTGGGCAATCTCTTGATTAGTAAGACCGCGGGCAACCAGGGCAAGGACTTCGCGCTCCCTTTGGGTCAGCTTGGCATCTTGCGAGCTTATCATGGCACTCAATCTTAGCAAGATTGGCGACTTCCAGTAACTGAGACTTTAATTCGCAGGCCAGTTTTTGTCAAGCTAGGCTTGACTATGTATTGCAGAAGGCCGTATTATTTAAGGGTGAGAGGTTCATGTGGGTCAACAGCAGGTCAGTGAACAAATCATCGACTTGTGTGGCGAGACAGACAGGGGCATAACTTGCCGTGATTTACTACTATGTTAGAATATAGTTGGGTAATTATCTAAAATCAGAGGAGCGCAGTTGCCATGAAAGAGAAACCTGTCACAGTTGCCATAAGTGGAGCTTTTGACCCTATCCATGTCGGTCACGTTCGATACATTAGTGAAGCGGCTAAACTGGGCGATAGGCTGGTGGTGATTTTGAATAGCGACGATTTCCTGCTCAGAAAAAAGGGGTTTGTGTTCAGGCCATTTGAGGACAGAAAAGAAATCCTGGAAAACGTCAAGGGAGTTGATGAAGTTATTGCTTCTGTGGATGAAGACCAGACTGTATCTAAGACGCTGGAACTGATCAAGCCCGACATATTTGCGAAAGGCGGTGCCCGGACAGGGCCGGAAAACATTCCCGAAGCAGAGACTTGTCGCAAAATGGGCTGTAAATTGGTCACGAACGTCGGAGGAGCCCAAATTCGGTCGGATAGCGATCTATCCTGGAAAGTTAAAGAGCTAGGTATGGAGGATACGAGCAAACTTAGAATCGTCTGCCCTTACTGTGATGACCATCCGATATTGAAAGAGAAGTGTCTCTATTGTAAAGGTACAGGTAAAATAGTGGTGGGAAAGTCGGATTAGAAAAGCCAGTATCAGCTCACAGTCAGCTCACACATCAGCACCCAGTTCCGCAAGTTCCTCAGCACTCAGCACCCTCCCGGTAAGACTGCTTGCGTCTTGATTAGCCAGAAAAACCGCATATTGACCCCACATCTCCGGCCTCTGCCAGCCTGACCTGTCAACACCAGGCATCCATTGCCCGAACCCCTCGGTATCGGTGAGGCTGGGACAGAGTGCGTTTACCGCTATATTGTACTCTTTTAGTTCTTCAGCCAACCCATGTGTAAAGCGCTCAATAGCAGCCTTGGCAACTCCATAGGCTACATCGAACATTATCATCCTGGTACCAACCACGGAGGACAGGTTGATGATGCTTCCGCTTCTCCTCTTCACCATGGTAGGAAGAACCGCCTTGGTACAGAGGAAAGTGCCGCGCAGATTTACTGCGATGACCAGGTCCCATCGCTTTACAGGTATGTCAAGCACCTTGCCGGGGAAGTTTATTCCAGCGTTGTTGACTAATATATCGATGGCTCCGAACTCCAGCAATGTCCTCCTGGCCAACTCCTCAACTGACTCTTCCTTAGTGATATCAGTCTTTATGGCCAGACCATATCTTCCCAAAGCGCGGATTTCATCGGCAGTCTTGTGGATGGTTCCGGGGAGAGGCCCACCCTCACGTTCAGTACGCGCTGCTACAACTACATGGGCTCCCTCCTTGGCGAGGGCAAGCGCGATAGCTTTGCCGATTCCGCGGCTAGCGCCGGTAACTATAGCAACCTTACCTTCAAGTTTCATCTCCACCTCCCGACTAAAGCAACGATGGACTACCTATGCCCCGCAAAGGTCTGACTTAGAACTGGAGTCATGCTTCTGACAGGGCATTTCGCAGCCTCCTCCGTAACCCTACCCTGTAAGCCGCAATTCCAGTCTTGGTCAATATACCTATGAAAGCCTTCGAGACCGGGTTCTGCATCAGGATGCTATTATAGAAAAAGGCGATCCACTTCACCCGCCTTACATCATTTCCGGAGGGCTTTGGTAATACCTGGAGCTCAGATACATTGATGGGTTTGGGAAAGAACCGCTTTCGGTTCTCCGAGGACGTGGCCCACTTCAGCAAAAGGTTGGTGGCGACTGCCAGGATTTCCCATGATCTCTGCCGGGTCTTATTGGAGCATTTCTCTCCCATCGCCATCTGCACGATCTCCAGCGGATGACAGATTCTCATCCTTGAGTTTGTTAGCTCCTTAATCAACGAAAGAAATATGTAGCAGGCAGGGCAAGAGGTTACCATAGCATCTGCCCCTGTAGCTTCGCCTTCTTGTAAGCGGCGATAAAGGCTATGCAGCAAATACATCAAGGTGCTCAGCGGGTTATCAGAACCTTCCCCATATAAAGTGGGAATTGTCGCTGCCCACCCACAACAAAGACTGTTGAGGCGACTATGCTCCATCTCAACGATGTCACAACCGGTCATGCTCACAATCTCACGAACTACCTCTTGAGGTTTACCATGGAAATATCTGGACATGCAATTATCATGCACAGTCACCTTCATGTTGAGCTTGTTGGCAACTCTAATATCTCCACTCTGAAGCTTCTCCAAGAGCAGAAATTCAAGGGGCAAGACCTCAAACTTGAACTTCGCCCCAAATCTTCTGGGCAGTACCTCTGCAAGCATGGCTGCCTCTGCTTCCATGAAGCAAAACACCCTTTCCACACCCATTTGTTCAAATTGGCTGTGAAGCAACTCTATAACCTGCTCGGTCAAATCAATCGCCCCTAATTTGTTGCTGTCGCCCCCACATCCCCACAACCCTTCTGCGCCGGCAATAACCGGGCAGAGCTCTTCCAGCACATTTCCCTTAGCCAGATAAGGCACAAGGTTGGTATAGAATCCGGTGAGCAGTATCTGCTTCTGCGGTTTATGGAGATTTTCTTCCCACGTACTCAGTAAAGAAATCTCATCTTTGTCCATAAGAGCCCGGATACAGGACCAGATATTCTCAGGTTCATTGGGAAATATCATCTTTGCCAGGAACGGCAGCCCATGATTTTTAATATAGTCGTTGTAACGCTCGAGTATAAGCTCGTAAGGGTCAGCGTCCCTGGGGCAGATATGATCGCATACATTGCAGGTGGTGCAGTACTGGAAAGCAAGCGAGTTACCTACATTCCCTTTGATAAGTGCTTGAATATCTTCCCTGGCTGCAGTTTCAGGAAGATTCAGAACAGGGCACTTAACAAAACACTCGCCACAGGCATTACAAAGGTCTTCCCTGAACCAGCGGAATCTATGTTCGAGGCCCATAAGCTCCTCTCTACGAAAAAGCTATGAGAGGTCTTTCATGAAGAAGCGCTTCCGGGATAGAACCTTAGGGAACTGGTGTATAACGACCCCTTTAAACATGGTTCTGGCCCTTGCCTTGTGAAGTCTTGCCGGCTTTTCCCCGACTGCCATCTGAAGCAGCTCGAATACATGGTATACAGGCATACGATTCGGGTAAACTATCTGGCCTACTGTCAGCATCTGGAGACAGCCCGCGCAGTAGACCGCTAAAGCTTGAGCCCCCGTCTTCTTGGCAAGGCGCAGGGTTTTTATCGTGGCGAGTGTGATATCCCAGGGGTGATATGCTGAATAGTAGCTGAACCCACCCCCGATACCGCAACAAAGAGCATTCTGACGGCAAAGTTCCTCTTCTATCACCCTGGCACCCATCATTCGTAAAAGGTCTCTGGGGACATCCATGTACTTATCGCCGAAGAATTTACCGTAGCAGGATTCCTGTATAGTAACCGTCATATCCAGGGGATTTGTGATCAGTATCTCACCTTTCTCTATTCTCTCCATAAGCCAGGGCAGAATGTGCTGAACCTCGAAATCTAGCTTCACTCCAAATCTGGGCAGAACGTTGGTGAACATATTGCGGCCGGCAGTGCAGGGAATGATCATACGCTTGAAGCCCAATTGCTTATGCCATGCCTCCAGCCTCCTGGCAGCCCTTTCGACCATATCGTACTGGCCGGTGCGATAGTACGTCTCGCCGCAGCATAGATTTAGAGAGCCCCTGATATTCACGCCTTCCAGCAGCCTGGTTCGGGTGATATAGGGTACGGTAAGCCAATTACACCCGGGATAAAATACCTCTTCGCAAGGCGACCTGTCCTCCCAGGATTTCACAAGGGATCTCTCATCTTGGGGCAGTCTTTCCAAAACGTAGGTCCTGAAATTAAGCACACTATCCGGAGTGTAGTACATTGCCCTGATAGGAATGCCTCCGCTCACAGATTTCTCATGCCAGATATCTAGGATTCGCTGGGTAGGATTGCACCCTACGGGACAGATAAAGTTGCAGTCGAAACAGCTCGTGCACTTTTTCAGCACATGCTTTGTCTCTTCGCCGTATACAAGCCTCCGGATCTCCTCTTTCGCAATATCAAGAGGTAATTGCATGACCGGACATTGATGGAAGCACTCACCACATAAGGTGCACTTCTCTGCATTAAACTTGTCGAAAAGGTCCATATAGCCACCTCCTCTGACGCGGCAAGCTGCAGCCAGGCAATTCTTTTGCTATTATAGCTCTTTCCATCTTAACCGAGTCATGTCTCAGAGACTGTTAAGAAAATCCTCGATAGCCTGATTGACCAATCCAGGCTGTTCGGCGAAGACCATATGAGTGCCGCCCTCAATTATTACATACCTGGCTCCCTCGATTTTGTTGGCGAGGTATTTGGTGTATTTCGGGGGAGTCATTATGTCCTCGCTACCGCATAGAGCCAGGGTTGGCAGCTTGATTTCGTGAACCCGCTCCATGGTGTCGAACCTATCGCAGCAAAGCATATCATTGAGAAAAACAGCGGGGTCACCCTCTAAAGCCTTCCTCCGAAGTACGTCTCTGAGTCCGGGTTCGATAAACTCATATGATTTATGAAAGAAATCCTCAAGTATACTACGGTTGCTTTTTGCCTGCTCCAGCATCTCGAGATACATAGTGCCGACGCGGAGCCGCGCACCACTGCCGATGAGGATGAGACCCCTTAAATCTTCGGGATATTTCAGCGCGTAAAGTTGAGCAATAGCACCGCCCAGCGAGTGGCCTGCCAGCACCACATCTATGTAGCCGGCATCGCGCATGTATCCACGCAGCCATTCAACATAGGAGTCGACGCTGGTGCACGGTTCACCGCAGGGGTGGCCGGGAAGAGCGACAGCGTCAGCTTCGGGAAAGTATCTCGTCTGGTAGTGCCAGACCTCCTTGCAGCCTCCTGAGCCGTGAATAAAAATCAGTTTCACCTTAGAACCACTCAAATGACACCTATAATCTGCCTGAGAATATAGCTGGACAAATATGACCAGCCCCAATTATTGTACCACGTCCAAAGAAGTCCTTCCGCTTAGTACAACACAAATGACACTGCCTTCTGGCGGAGCAGGGATAGACTTGGCGACCCACGGAGACTGAGTGTCAACAAACAATTTTCTGAAATATGGTACAATTATATAAACGAACCCCTGCGACGAGCATAGGGAGGGTGAAGTGGCACATTACGTAGGTACTTCTACGGCAAATGAAACTTCGCAACGCTTCAAACGCATAAAACAGGACCTCCTGTCCTCCCCCACATATCTATGTCCCGAGCGGGCATCTCTAGTTACCGATTACTTCAAGCATCATGACGATCATCACGAGTCCATGGTCATTCGGAGAGCCAAGGCCTTGCGCTATCTTCTCATGAATAAGTCAGTGCGGATTTACCCTGATGAACTGATTGTGGGTAATATGGGCAGCCATCGGATTTCAGCCCTTATCCAACCCGAGCTTAGCGGTGTCTTCATGGGCACGGAATTGCTGTGGATAGATAAGAGAAAGACTAACCCTCTAAAAATGGCGCGGTCAGACCGCCTCAACATTATACTTCGGGTCTACCCCTATTGGCTCCTGCGAAATATGCCGTTCAGAGCCTTTTACCCTCATCTGGGGCAATTTTTACACTTCGCACTAGATCAGCTTGATGCTACATATTACCTTATCAACGAGGCTGGCGGCATAGGACACTTCCTGCCTAATTATGAAAAGATACTCAAGCTGGGTGTGAAGGGCTATCTTGAAACCATCGAAGGAAAGAATGATGACCTTCACCGCGCCATACGCATTGCCTGTGAGGGATTGGTTGAGTACTCCCATCGCATGGCCCGGGAAGCTGAGCGATTGGCCGCCGGGGAAACAAACCCCGCTCGCGTTGCTGAGCTCAAGGAAATATCCCGTATCTGCTATAAGGTGCCCTACGCTCCTGCCAGTACCTTCCACGAGGCTTTGCAATCGCTGTGGCTCACGCACCTGGCGGTAAACCTGGAAGGGCTAAATTCCGCTATTTCATTCGGCAGGATGGATCAATATCTCTATCCTTACTATAAGCATGACCTCGAACAGGCGAATATGACCAAAGATTTTGCTCGCGAGCTTCTGCTCTGCTTCTCAGCCAAGTGTACCGAGCACGTCTTTTTGCTCTCAGAGAAGGTAAGCCAGTACCACGGCGGCTACCTGGTAGTGCAGGCGGCAATTGTGGGAGGCGTGGACCGCGAGGGTAAAGATGCCGTAAACGACCTCACCTACCTCTTGCTTGACGTGATGGAAGAAGCAGGCCTTCGCGATCCTAACTATCAGGCCCGCATTCATGCGGGTTCACCAGCAGATTACCTGAAGCGAGTGGCAGAGGTAGCAAGGAAAGGTAATGCAGTACCTGCGCTATTCAATGACGAAGCTGCAATCGCATCTCTCAGGGCGCACAGCTATCCCTTAGAGGAAGCGCGTAATTACGGCGTTGTGGGCTGTGTAGAACTGGCGTTGCCCGGAAAAAGCTTCTTCTCTACCGATGCCGGGCTCTTCAATCTACCGCTGTGCCTTGAGCTAGCGCTCAATCGCGGTAGACGATTCAAAAGCCGCCGCAGTGTGGGCGCAGCCACTCCAGAACCAGCCTCCTTCGCCACCATCGACCAGGTGATCGATGCTTTCCGGGCACAAATGGAGTATATGGTGGGGAAAATGATTGCCGACTTGCAGGTGATAGAGAAAGGCAATCGCGATTATCATCCCACTCCTCTCTCATCGATGTTAGTCGACGGCTGCCTGGAGTCAGGTAAAGATATCACCGAGGGAGGAGCTCTTTATAACTCAAGCGGCATCCAGGGTGTAGGCGTGGCAGATGTCGCTGATTCGCTGGCAGCTTTAGATTATGTGGTGTTCCAGCGTCAAAAGTACACTATGTACCAAGTGCTCAGAACTCTGCATGATAACTTCGCCTCTGCCCCTGAAATCCGTGATGAACTATTGCAGGCCCCCAAATATGGTAATGACCACTCCCTGCCTGATAGGTATGCTGATTTGGTGGCAGGTATTTTTCACTCTGCCCTTGCCAGGCATCGCAACAGCCGCGGAGGCCCCTATGTGCCCGGCTTCTACTCTGTCACATGCCACGTTGCTTTCGGCCGGAAAGTCGGTGCTCTGCCCAGCGGTAGAAGGGCCGGTGAACCATTTGCAGCCAGCCTCGGCCCAGCAAACGGACGTGACCGCCTTGGACCCACAGCCTTACTCAGGTCAGTGGCGCATGTAAATTCAAATTTGTCGCCCAACGGCTATGCCCTGAACCTTCGATTCGACCCTACTACTCTGGCTGGCGATCAAGGTACAAATATATTGGTGGGCCTGGTCAAAGGCTTTTTCGACTCGGGCGGGATGGAAATGCAACTGAACGTAGTGGATAGCGAGATGCTCGAGGATGCTCAACTGCATCCCGGGAAGTATCCTGAGCTTGTAGTGCGGGTATCAGGTTACTGCGCCTACTTCGATGACCTTCCCGATGCTGCAAAATTGGAGATTATCGCAAGGACGCGACTCAAGGTGTGAAGATTTTTTTCTGCGAGTTGAGGCGATCTCGAAATAAATAACCGAAAAAACTAAAGGGAGGTGGTTACATGCCGGAACATCCTTTGAAGATTTATGAAGACCTGGACCCGAAACTCTTGAACCTGGTCAATGACACACGAGACCTGGCGCTGGCCGATGGTGCGCTGCCCAAGAAAATAAAGCTTCTGATTGCCATGGTGCTGGATGCAGTGCATGGGGCATCTGATGGTGTACAGGCACTGGCGCGAGAGGCGATAAAAGCCGGGGCGACCAAGGAAGAAATCGCCGAGGCACTACGGGTGGCCCAGTACGTGTGCGGTGTAGGCTGTGTCTACACGGCAGCGAGGGCGCTGAAGGAAGTACTTCCCTAGAAACATTGCAGCGATAAAGATCGCAGAAGGGTTGGGGCAGTCAATTTCCCCTACTTGGCAGAAAGCCTGCAAATTTTGACATGATAAATAGGAATTAAGCCGATTCCAGCTTCATTCCTTTAGTAGAGCTTCGACTGCGCCAGGCACATCGGACAACGGCCCCTTGAAATCAGGCGTGATTGATTCTGCGGCGCTATCGTCGCGTATGCTTTTACTGAGTTCAAGCCCCGAACCACCGATTCCGGAGCTATCTGTTACTAAGAACGTTTTCATCCCTATTTTTGCTACAATGAGGTCATTGACAGGGTCGTTACCAATCATCAAGCATCCATGGGGCTTTTCGTTAATCTTTTGACAGACTTCCAGATAGTATTCGATATGTGGTTTGCAATAGGACATGTTTTCGATATGTGTGACAAGCTCAAAATTCCAGTCCCCCAGGCCTGCCCATGTTAAACGCTTCATCTGGACTATTTCCGGCCATATGGGGTTGGAAGCAATTACAAGTTTCATGCCCATTTTCTTCAGTTTCCCAAAGACTTCACGCACACCCGGCGTAACCGAAACCAGCGACTGAAATTCGTCGAATTCGGTCTCGTAGAATTTTATAAAACGCCTCCAGAACTCGTCCCTGTATTTTTCATAGCCCTGAGAGAAAGAAGCCATAAAAAACTCTGCATTGGACATTTGCCCGTTATTATTCATCACCAGCATCTGGGTAGACAAAAGCATCTTTTCGAGCAGCGTTTCGGGGGACATCAGGTCCGAGAATACCCTGGAAATCTTAGGTACGTAGGCTTCGAAAAATTCTCTTTCGTCAAAATGGATTAAAGTATTGTCGAGGTCAAAGAGTACGGCTCTAAGCAATCTTCACGCTTCCACTAGAGGGTCCCTATTTTTGTCGCAGTCGGTTTCACAAGCTTTGATAAACTGCGCCAAAAAGAGGACCCTGGAAAAATCGGGTTGTCAGAATTCTAGGTCAACCTACAGCGGGATCCCAGTATTGCAACAAACAGGAAGTCCAGTCCGCTCCGCTTACCACCTGATTATATTTGCTCCCCAGGTGAAACCGGAGCCGAAGGCTACCATCATGATGAGACTGCCTTCTTTTATGAGACCTTGCTCCAGCGTCTCGCTCAGGGCGATGGGGAGCGAGCCTGCAGTCGTATTACCATAGCGCTGAATGTTGCTATAAAACTTCTCCTCCGGCACCCCTAACTGCTGGGCAGCGAACTGGTTTATGCGCAGATTGGCCTGGTGGGGCAAGAACAGATCGATATCCTCGACCTTGAGATTATTTGCCTGTAATGCCTCGTGAACTACCTCAGGTATCTTTGTTACCGCCATCTTGAAAACTTCCCTGCCCACCATCTTGGGGTATTGCCGCCCTTCATCCAGAGTCTGGTGGGTAATGTAGGGCTTTTTACTTATATTAAAGATCTCCAGCATCAGGATCTCTGCAAACCGTCCATCTGCGTGAAGATGTGAGGAAATGATTCCCCTCGACGGATCCTCTGAGGGACCCACAATTACCGCGCCTGCGCCGTCCCCAAATAATACCGCCACATCACGACCTTCTTTGGTATAATGCAAGGCGCTGGAATGGACCTCTGAACCGACAACTAGTATCCTCTTATACATACCGATCCTGACAAAGGCATCGGCAACAGCGAGGCTGTAAAGGAAACCGGTGCACTGGTTTCTGATATCCATACAGCCGATTTCTGTGATACCCAATTTTCTCTGCAGATAGACCCCTGTCCCCGGGAAATGGTGATCAGGGCTCAGAGTAGCGAAGACGATGAAATCTATGTCCCCGGGCTTCATCCCAGCGTTCTTCAAACAATCGCGGGAAGCTTCAAGCGCGAGGTCTGAGCAGTAAACCCCTTCATCAGCATAACGTCTTTCCACTATCCCGGTGCGCTGCTGAATCCACTCGTCGCTGGTCTCAAACATATTTGCCAGGTCAAAATTGGTCACGCGCCGTTCCGGAAGATATCGGCCCACACCGAGTATTTTTGCTCTTGTCATGAGAAATTGCCCTCCAGTGGTATTTACACTGAATTGTAACCTCAGAGTTGAGATTTTGCAATATCAGTGATGTGAGGTCGTTTAACAACACTTTTCAACCCCCTATATCCCCCCACTTATGGGATGCAACCGACGCTCAACCAGGGGGATTATGGTCTTGATAGTAACATGGCCATCGTCGTAGAACACCTCATCCACTAGCAAACGCAAAAGCTCTCTGCGCTGCTCAAAGTCCATGGAATTCAGCCCTTGGGAGAGTCTCTCGGCTAACTTCTGGATCTGCCCTTTATAGCTAATTACGTTGTCCAAATGAGCGATTTTAAGTTCTAGCTCTCGGCGGCGACCCTGAAGTTCGGTCTGCTCGCCACGCACCCTTTCCATCTCTTCCCGCATCATGAAATCGGCGTAAAAACCCTTGCGATATCCTTCCACCAGCCGCCGTTCCTCATTCGGCAATTCCTCCAGTCGCTTTCCCACCTCTGCCAGTTCGTTTTGTAACGCTTCTCTTGTTGCGGAATCTGGCCGCGTTAGATTCTCCAGTTCGCGCTGCAGCAGATCAGGTTGTCGCAGCAGATCCGTAACTCTCTCCCACACTGCCGCTTCCAAGTCCTTCCCGTTTACCCATTTGGAGGAACAGGTTTGTGGCTCACCCTTGTCATTAATTGGAGCCTTAAACTTCTGAGTTTTATAACAGAAGTAATAGTTGTAAGCCCCGTGGGTGCGGCCGCCCATGCTGCTGCCGCAGGCATGCTTAAGCAGTCCTGACAAGAGATATTCCCGCTTAGAGTTGCGCCGCGCCAAGCGAAGATTCTCTTCCAGACGCTTCTGCGTGGCGGTGAATAGCTCTTGGCTCACAATAGCGGGGACTGCAACGGGAATCTGCTCTTCTTTAGTACGCTCACTCATCTTAATGTGTGGCCTTTGGCCAGCGTTGCTCGCTATCTTCTCAGTGTGCCAGCGATTCTGCCATAACGTACCGGCATAAGTCTCGTTGCGTAGCATCCGTCCTAGATGGCTGCTGTGCCAGCGCCGTCCACCGTGGGGTCTGGCCATCCGCATCCTATTCAGGCGGTCTGCAAGCTGCAACAGTGACAGGCGCTCGTTAGTGTAGAGGTAGAAAGCTAAGCGAATTACCTTTGCTTCCTCTTCGTTGATCACCAGGGTCGATGTTGCAGGATCGTACCGATACCCAAAAGGAGCCGCCGCCGTGCTGATAACCTTCCCCTGCCGAGCCTTCTGAAGGCGTCCGCGGATGGTGCGTTCACGAATCTTGGCTCGTTCATACTCAGCCACCGCTCCTCGGATGGCGAAGAACATCTTTCCTTCCGGTGAAGCATCTAACTCCTGGGTGACGAATTCCAGACGCACCTTTGCCTGCCCAAACTCATCAGTGAGAAGTAGCAGGTCAGAAAGGCTGCGAGAAAGGCGGTCAGGGTCATAGCAAAGCATCACATCGACACGGCCTTCGCGAATGGCCTGTCGCAGGCGGCTTAGAGCCGGGCGTTCAAGGTCGCCCCCAGAGTAGCCATTGTCCACAAAGGCGTCCTGCTCTCCATCACAGACAAGGCTGTAGCCACGCTCCCGGGACCTTTGCTTCAGCGCCCAATCCTGTGACGCTATCCCGTAGCGCTCCGCCTGTTGGTCGGTACTTACTCTTTCATAAAGTGCTGCTCTCATCGGCGTCCTCCTCTGCTCATGGTCTATTCGGTGCTCTTTTGCAGACAAAAGGTCGAACCATACTCC
Organism: Dehalococcoidia bacterium; assembly: GCA_014874385.1. GTDB lineage: Bacteria > Chloroflexota > Dehalococcoidia > SZUA-161 > SZUA-161 > JACWAE01. The sequence continues at coordinate 17,975 of JACWAE010000059.1, forward strand.
ACTCACGACTTACTGAAGTATAGCTCATAAATCGCAGAATTTCCACATTTGAACAGGCGCTGGTCATGTTTAGCTTGAGCACAAGCCAAAGTTCTCAGCTTGGACTACAAGAGAAAAAGGAAGCCCAAAACGAACGTAGTTAAGCAAAGTTAAGCAAAAATGACGAAGCTAATGCGAGTTAGAAGTGTTAAGCAAATTGGCGGAGACAAACTGGCTCCCCGAACTATTCAATAGATAGAACTCAAAGCCCGATTTTTAAGGCGGTGTTTGCTTTTGCGTAGACCCCGCCATCAGGCCGCACTGCACAAAACGAGCGATTGTTACTCGACCAACCGCTCTATCGTGTCCCTGTTTGCTGATGCCGGACAAGCCAGCACTATTAGCGATTAAGCGATGACGCCTCTGGGGCATCGGGCGCAGGCAAATGGTATATTC
>JACWAE010000060.1 GCA_014874385.1 Dehalococcoidia bacterium
CTCGCTTGGAATCAGGTCTGTGAGCAAGTACGGCCTCACCAAGCCCTGGGTTATAAGACACCTGAACAGTTCTACCAGGACTGGCTTAAAAATCGTTATACTAGACAGGAGGTTCTGTCCGATATGTCCTGACCCCATACAACCTATTGACACCGCCAATACCCAGTGGCATAATTACTCCGCCACGAGCTTTACTCCCGAATCTGTGGCGCTTTGCTCTGCTCCCACTGAGGGGCAGACTTCTGTGCCAGCGAAGGGCGAAGCTCAATAGGAATGAGCCCTTTGCCTCTCTTTTTGGGATATCGTCTACAGTTGATCCATCTACCCGTTTCTCAGACTGAGCCAGCTATGGTCAGATGGCGATTAGGTAAGTAGTTGAAGTGCTTTTTCACGCTCTATAGGTACTTATTGCTGGGTGATTACTGCTATTGGTGATGAGGGAGATATGGAAAAGAAGAACAAATCTGTACGAAGCAAACACAGTTTGCCCACTGACCCTGAGAAGGGATGGCGGGGGAGCGAGGCGGGGTATCGAGCAATTGTCGAGACCTCTCTTGATGGGATTTACCAAGTAGATACTTCAGGTAAGTTTACATTCATAAATGAGTCATTTGCTAGCACATTCGGGTATAAAAGAGAGGAGCTCCTGGGCGAACAATTTTCCTCTTTGCTAAGCGCAGAGACTCTGCCCAGAGTAGTAGAAATGGTCGAAGAAGTCCTCCGTGGTAAGAATGTGCGAGAAGAAGTCCCTATTCAACACAAAGATGGGCATGAAGCCCCGGTTAGTTTCAGTGCTACACCCCTGAGAGCCAATGGCAAGATAGTTGGCTTGACAGGGATATTGAGGGACATCACCGAGCGCAAGAGGGCAGAAGAGGCGTTGAGGAAGAGCATTCAACTCTTAAATGATACGGGAGAAATGGCCAAGGTCGGAGGTTGGGAGCTTGACCTTGCAACCAAGGAGGTTTTTTTGACGGAAGAGGTAGCCCGGATTCACGGAGTAAGTACGAGATATAAGGTGTCCCTGGAAGAAGGCATAAATTTCTACGCACCTGAATCCATCCCTGTTTTAGAGGAAGCACTGAAGAAAACCTCAGAAACTGGTGAACCATACGATCTTGAATTGCTTTTCATCCCTTCAGGCAGCAAAGATAATATTTGGGTGCGCTGTATAGGAAGGGCTATTTACAGCTGTGGCAAAATAGTAAAACTTGCCGGGACATTTCAGAATATTGATAAATATAAGAGGGCGCGAGAGGCACTAAAGGTGAGTGAGGAAAAGTGGAGGTCTCTTACCGAGAACTCGCCCGACTACATCATGCTGCTCGATCTTGATGCAACGATTTTGTTCATCAATCGGACAGTACCAGACTTGACGAAAGATGAGGTCATCGGAACATCTAACTTCAAATACGTGCCTCCAGAATTTCATCGCACTATGGCAGATTGCTTTAAGCGTGTGGTGAAAAGCGGAAACTCTGACATGTATGCAACTGCATACCATACGAAGGGGGGTGAAACTCGGTACGCTGAAGTGCGGATTGGGCCAGTATTCAAGGATGGGCAAGTAGTTGGCTTTATAAGCAGTTCAACAGACATCACCGAACGCAAGCAGGCTCAAGAAGCACTTCAGAAGTCTGAGGAACGTTATCGTACTCTTTACGAGTCCTCTCGTGACGGTATTGTGGCTGTGGACTTGAACGGTTACATCACAGAATGTAACCAAGCCTACGCCGATATGCTTGGGTATAGCCGCGAGGAGCTAAAAGAAATCAGGTTCATAGACCTAACTCCTTCTAAGTGGCATGCAATAAATGAAGCCTATGTTAGGCAAGTGATGATGAATGGTCACGCCAGTGAACTTGAGAAGGAGTACATCAGGAAAGACGGGACGATATTACCCGTCTCTCTGTACACTTGGAGGAAAGACGATGATGCGGGTAACCCGGTAGCCCTATGGTCCGTCGTAAGGGACATCACAGAGCGCAAGAAGGCAGAGAAGACGTTACGGCGTAGTGAGGAACACTTACAGGCATTGGTTGAGAACTCACATGAAGCTATTGTAGTTCTAAAAGGCGATGGGACTATAAGTTACGGGACTCCTAGTATAGAGCGTATGCTAGGATACACCAGTGAAGATTTGCTGGGCACGCAAGGTTTTGGGTTTGCTGATCCCCACGACATGCCGAAGGTCATGGAATCCTTCGAGCATTTAATGAAGAACCCCAGCTCTATTGTCCATATCGAACTGCGCATTCAGCATAAGGATGGCTCCTGGAGAATTGTCGAAGCCGTGGCAAGGAACCTTCTGGAGAATAAAGCGGTCGGGGGGATCGTTATCAACTGGCGTGATATCACCGAGCGCAAGAAGGCAGAGGAGGAATTACGTCGCCTTTCCGATGCGGTAAAGATGTCTACAGATAGCATAGTGGTTACTGATATGAGGGGAAATATCTTGGATGGGAATGAGGCATCTGTAAGGATGTATGGCGCAGACAATAGAGCGGATTTGATTGGGATGAAGGCCTTTGATATTATCGTTCCTGAGGACCGAGAAAAAGCGTATGAAAAAATGAAAGCAGTGATGGAGAAGGGGTATGTCAGTGGCCTGGAGTATCACGTTCTGTCAAGGGATGGAAGGAAGATTCTGGTCGAGGCCAGCGCAGCCATTATGAGAGGAAGCAAAGGGGAGCCGATAGGATTCGTGGGAGTTTCCCGTGACATCACCGAGCGCAAGCGGGCGGAGGAAGCGTTGAACGCCGCGAACCGCCAGATTATGCAAATTCTCGGACGCGTCAGCGATGGTGTCGTCGCGTTGGATAGGGAGATGAACTACAC
>JACWAE010000061.1 GCA_014874385.1 Dehalococcoidia bacterium
ATCGGCCAGGTTTTGACGATGCCGCTCTTCTTCGCCAGCAGCGCAATTTACCCGATTTCGGTGATGCCGCGCTGGTTGCAAGTGATTGCACATATAAACCCCTTGACTTATCAAGTAGACGCCTCGCGGAGACTGATGCTGGCTCATGGGGTAAGCACCTACGGATTAGGTCTGGATTTCGGTGTCTTGATTTTTTCAGCGGTGGTATTGGTTATAATAGCAGCACGCTTATACCCCAACATTGGAAGATAGGATATAAAGTTGTGCGGAGACAGGCTGCCCCGAGACGAAGAGACGGAAGTGAAGATATTCAGGAGGAGTGCTGTTAATGACAGGCGAAATAACGCTTAAACAGAGGCTGGATAACCTGTTCAATCCTCGCTCAGTGGCCTTAATCGGTGCATCCGGTACGTTCGGCAAGTGGGGCTTCAATATTCTTACCCTGCTGTTAAGCGATAAAGGCAGGGACATATATGCTGTGAACAATAAAGAGGCTGAAGTGCTCGGATTGAAGGCCTACCGGAGCATACTGGACGTGCCTGCCCCCGTAGATTTGGCGGTCATCACAGTGCCGTTTCAGTATGTCCCGGCAGCTATGGAGGACTGTATCCAGAAGAAAGTAAAAGGAGTTGTAGTTATCTCAGGAGGACTTGCCGAGACCGGTGAAGAAGGAGCAAAAGTCCAGGCGCAGATAGTCGAGGTGGCGAAGCGTGGAGGGATACGCTTCACGGGGCCAAACTGCATGGGGCTTTTCGATACTTCCTCCAATTTCAACATCGTAATTTTTCTGCCGCCGTTGAGGAAGGGGCCGGTGGGGCTCATATCTCAGAGCGGAAACTCCGGGCAATCAATTATTATCTCAGGCCTGGAAGATGGTCTGGGATTCAGCAAGTACGTCAGCAGCGGGAACGAGGCTGATCTGCACTACGAGGACTACCTCGAGTATATAGCCCAGGATGAAGAAACGAAGGTCATTCTAGGCTATATTGAGGGGCTCAGGGAAGGGCGGCGCTTTTTCGAGTTAGCAAAAGCGATCACAAAGGAGAAGCCGATTGTCGTTGTGAAAGCAGGGCGAACGCAGGCCGGTGCCAGTGCAGCACGGTCGCACACTGCCGCTCTCGCTGGCGCAGATGTAGTCAGCGATGCAGCATTCAAGCAGGCTGGTGTAATCAGGGTAGACGAGGTCGACGAACTGATTGACGTGGCGCTGCTTCTATTGGGTCAGCCCCTGCCCCGAGGAAGACGGGTAGGAGTGCTGTCGATAGGCGGAGGCATGGCAGTTATGACTGCGGACATTGTGGAAAAGCAAGGTCTGGAAATGGCATCGCTATCACCTGCAACAATAGAGAAGCTGGATTCAGTCCTGTCACGTCGCTGGTCTCACAGGAACCCTGTTGATATGGGCGGAGACCGTTTTAACTATAGCTGTCTCTGGCCCTTGATTGAGGATGATAACATAGATGCCATCCTGGTAATAGGTTCTCCTGCAGCAACACGCAGCTTCATCGAGTGGTTTTCCCTACATGCGCCATGGGTTACCAACATCGATGAAATGAGGAAGCTGATGGAGAAGAAAGACCTGGTGGAACTGAACAGAGTGAAGGAAATGATGTGCAAGTACGGTAAGCCCGTAATATTCTGCTCTATGGGTGTCCGTATCGTGAAACAGGGCGAAGTCTACAAGTGGATGGAACGTAATTACCTCATCCCGTACCATACTCCGGAGAGGGCAGCCAAAGCGCTCTCTCACCTGGTCGCGTACAGTGAATACCTGGGCGTATCAAAATGAGGTTCTTTGGGGGGCTTCCCGGCTGGCTGCAAAAAAGAGAGGCGACGAGCGGATTCGAACCGCTGAATAGGGGTTTTGCAGACCCCCGCCTTGCCACTTGGCTACGTCGCCACTGGAGCGGAAGACGAGATTCGAACTCGCGACCTCCTCCTTGGCAAGGAGGCATTCTACCGCTGAACTACTTCCGCTCGCGTCACGTTATATTATAACATGGTGCCGAGGAGGAGATTTGAACTCCTACGAGCTTTCGCTCACCACCCCCTCAAGATGGCGTGTCTACCAGGTTCCACCACCTCGGCAAATGGCAGGGGTGGCAGGATTCGAACCCACGACCAACGGTTTTGGAGACCGCCGCTCTACCTGACTGAGCTACACCCCTCTGCGCGTTGCCCCAGTTTTCAGATTATAACACAGCCTGTTTTGAAGTCAAAACCCCTATTGGTTATCCACCGATTACCATGAAATATTGCCGGAAGTTACCGAAGGGATTGGCAGAAAACACTAAAGCCCGCTAAGGTATTAGTCCTTAGAGGGCTTTTTAGCTTTAAAAACTGGAACTATGGGGCGACTCGAACGCCCGACACGCGGTTTAGGAAGCCACTGTCAGATCTGACACTACCCAACCACCCAAGCACACAATATATAGTGCAATATCATGCTTAAGACACAATATATTGTGTCTTCTAACCCTGTCGTTTTTCGTCACTTTTTCCGGATTAGGGTGTCAACCTCTTGACCAATTGCGAGGATATTTTGAGGTAAATTAGTGGAAAAGTCAATGCGGCTGACGGTATGATCATACTGCATAGGACAGATAGGTATATAAGGCTCAGAAATGGGGATGCTCTGCTTACTACAGGTGGTGGCCTAGGGGATCTGGAACACTGAACATTGATTTGTAATCAGGTGCTCTACTATCTCACACGTCTTTTTGAAGGTTATTGTTCGGGACGCTGAGATGGGAAGGTGTTCGGATTTTCGTAAATAAACTCCCCGATAAAATGGATAGAGCAATCACCGGAAGCGATCCCTTGCTGAACCCACCATGCGCATTGACTCCCCATGCACAGGGCGGCTTGACGTTCGTAGTCCTAACCAAGGTCTGGATACTGTCATAGGTAATATCGAGCAAGTCAACCCGGGTAACATCTTGCGAAGCTGCCTTGAAGAGAATCCCTTCCACCTTTTCTGCCCCTGTGGATTCCGTTTTCATTATCTTCATCAACACGTGATGAGCGTCCCTGTGCACCTTCCAGGTGCTCTTTCTCATTGCCTCAATATATTCTCGTTGCAGGTTTCCCGCCAATGAGGCGACCGGGATGCGCAAGCGCCAAGTCATGCCCCCAGTTGTGATAGGCTCGATGGTTCTTTGGAGAATAACTTGGGGCATTTCGATCACCCGATGAAGTACATAAGCCTCGCTGAGCACAGCCGATAAGCTATCCACTAGTGCTAGCTTGCGGGACAGTTCAAAGGCTGTCTCCATCATCTCGTCGACGTCATCAGGCGCATGGGGAAAGGCAAAATCCACTAGGTCTTCGGACAGTTTAGGAAAAGGTGCAAGGCGATCGATTGCGCCGGTTCTTCTTGCGAAAACATAATGCAGAAGTTCGGTTGCCAAGATCCATTGGAACACTATTTGGCCTTTGCTGACAGCCTCTTTGCTCATGAAGATTTGGTTCGACGGAAGGATCACGGCTAACGCGTTCGAGGGGCAAACACCATACGGATAGCATCGAAGAGATAATGAGGCTGTCTCCGAAAAGCTTGATAACCTCGGCAAGGCAGCCCAGGGGAACCAGAACCTTATGCCATTTATTCTGGATGCCGTCCGCACTTATGCTACTTTGGGAGAAATATGCGGCGTTCTGCGCGGAGTCTTCGGAGAATATGAAGCGAATATTTACGTATAAGAATAAGCAAGTAAATTAATAGCAGAGAAAGAGGGAAAATTATAGAGATGAGGCCCAACAATTCTCTTAGAAAAGGGGGAGCATTCTTTGTTGATAACATTTCCCCTGCTGAGGTTTTTACCCCCGAGGATTTCAGTGAAGAGCATCAGATGATGGCGAAGACCACTGAACGATTCATCAAGAATGAGGTATTGCCTCACATTGAGACGATTGAACACAAAGATTTTAACCTTATTCGAAGCTTGATGAAGAAGGCAGGAGACCTTGGCCTGCTAGGAGCGGATATAGAAGAAGAGTACGGCGGTTCAGAAACGGGGATAATTGCTTCTCAATTAATAATAGAGCGCTCAGCGGCGGGCGCATCCTTTGGCGTAACTCTTAATGTTCATACCGGTATCGGCACAATGCCCCTGGTTTTTTTCGGTAATAAAGCTCAAAAAGCTAAATACCTCTCTGCGCTTGCAGCAGGTGAAAAAATCGGATGCTATGCGCTGACCGAGCCCAGTTCTGGCACAGATGCCTTGTCCATTCAAACAACGGCTGTCCTCTCAGCAGACGGCAAATATTACAGGCTCGACGGCGCAAAGCAGTTCATCACAAACGGGGGCTTTGCTGATATTATCTTCACTTATGCGAAAGTTGATGGTGACAAGTTCACTGCTTTTATCGTTGAGAAGGATTTCGCAGGAGTGTCCACAGGCAAAGAAGAGAAGAAAATGGGAATTAGAGGTACTTCCACGTGTAGCATTTTCCTTGATGGTGCCAAGGTTCCTGTGGAAAACGTTCTTTTTAAGGTCGGTAGGGGGCATGTGGTGGCTTTTAATATTCTAAACCTCGGCAGATTCAAGGTAGCTTCTGGATGCGTAGGCATGGCCAAGCAGGCTATTGAGAGTAGTGTGGGATATGCTAAGCAAAGACATCAATTCGGCAGGCCCGTTTGTGAGTTCGGGTTGATGAAGCAGAAGGTTGCTGAGATGGCGACAAAGATATATATGGCAGAGAGCATGCTCTATCGTACCGCCGGGCTCATCCATAGTGTTCTCGGCACTATAGATAGAACTTCAGAGGATATCGGTACCCAAAGCGCCAATTGCATAGCTGAATATGCCATAGAATGCTCCATTAACAAGGTTTATGGTTCTGAGATGTTGGCATATGTGGCCGATGAGGCGGTTCAGATGTTTGGCGGGTATGGTTATACCGAGGAATACCCTGTGGAGAGAATCTACAGGGATTGCAAGATATTCAGAATCTATGAAGGGACAAACGAAATAAACAGGGTGATTATCGCCGGATGGGTAATGAGGAAGGTGCTGAAAAATGAGATCCCCTTGTCTGCTGTGGCCGAAAGGATAAGAAATGAACTGTCTGTTTTGGAGCCTGTATTAGGCGTGTTGAATGAAAAGGCCCTCGAATACCAACGCAAGATGCGAGATAGAGCGAAAAGAGTTCTCATTATCCTGTGTGATACGGTAGCACGGAAATACGGGGCGGCTGTCGATGAAGAGCAGGATATTCTGGGACCGTTGAGCAATATAGTTCAGGAAATATATGCAATGGACAGCGGAATGCTAAGGGCTCTCAAATCGCTTGATTCAGCCGGTGAGCAAGAGGCAAAAACTAAAATAGATATGGTACAGCTTTATACGAACGATGCTATGACCAGGATAATCAACTACGCTCAGCAGATATTAAGTACGATATATGCCGGTGAGGAGCTTCACAGAGAGTTGGAAATACTGAGAAAGCTTACTCAATTCACTCCTGTTAATACTGCGCAGCTCAGAAGAAATATCGCCGACGCAATCATTGAGGTAGGTAGGTATGTTTCCTAGTGTGAAATCATTCAGCTATGCTGATCAAAAAAATAAGGTTGGGAGGTAGTAAGATGCTGGTAGGCGATGTCATGTCCAAAAATGTCGTCACTATTGCGAGCCACACCTCTTTGGCCGATGCCAGAAGAATAATGGATGCGCAAAAGTTCAGAAGGCTACCTGTGGTAGATGGAGATAAACTTGTAGGAATAGTTACCAAGGATACACTCGATAGAACTGGGCCATCTCAATTGACCACTTTTAGCGTTCATGAGCTGAGCTACTTATTAAATCGAATTACAGTCGAAAAAGTCATGCGAAAGGAAGTAGTTACAGTTACGCCTGATACTACAGTTGAGAAAGCGGTGGCATTGGCACAAGCTAAAAAAGTGGGCGCATTGGTAGTTGTACAAAATCACACGATTATAGGAATTGTCACAACTAACGATTTCTTTTACAAAGTGTTGAATCATATACTTGGTATCGGAATGCCAGGGTCGCGCATTGTTGTGCGTAATTGCTACAAAGGCCGAGATGTGGAGAATGTGGTAGCTGCTATAAACAAGATAGGTGTTGAAATCACAACTCTATTCACAATAGATATCCTAGATGCAAAAAAACACGACCTGGTAATTCATCTCGAAACAGAAGATTCCTCATCCGTCATAAAAGCTATAGAGCAATTGGGTTGCCAAGTCTCCGAGAGAGAGCGGTGATCGACAGCTGGCTATATTTCTGATACTGAGATTAGAAGACTATTCTTCACGCCTATTAGCCCTCAAGACAACATGATATATTAGAGCGACATTCTCAAGTTTACTTTTAGCTCCTTGAGACAAGGTTTAAAACGTCAAGCCCAAGTTAAGCTTCGTGAGTATATATCACGTGATTATCACACCCTTATCACAGAAACTGCATAGAAAGCCTCTGTTTGTTATAATTCTAGTAGTCGAAAGCCTGAGTGATGAGTCCTTAACTGGTCTAGTGCAAGGAGAAGACAAAGCACCAAGTTAAGCTTTTGGAATCGAGGTTTCAAGCCCGTCGCAGCTTCAAAAGTCATCTTCAGTAACTTCCGAGCAGGTTGTCGCCGGTTTGTGTTGTCTCTCGCTCCAGCATCAGATTAGAGGGATTCTGGAGCAGAATCTCTTTTGTTCTTGACGAGTTAAGATGTCGCAGCCTCACAGCCCTTCCACTAAGTCAAGTCGTCATTACTTGGGCTTTCGATCAGCCGAATTATATAATTTAATGCATTTCTGCGCAAATTGTGTGACGCAATTGTGAGGTCTATGTAATTCGCAAACCATCCGATATAAGGCTTTAGGTCCTGCCAGTCAATTCGCGGCAAGGAATTGCAGCATTTTGTTACTATTATGTCCACTATTTCTCTACTGTGGATCATTGGTTGCCTATACAGCTAAGATTCAAGCGCAGATATTAGCAGGATAGTCAGACGGCTTCGAAAAATCTTGCGCAGTGGGACACTGCTTAGGAAGAGAACCGGAAGTGGAAATGTATGGTGATTGTTAACTTAGATGGCCTACCTTAATTGGTTAAAAATAAAATCGGAGCACATAATTGCTGGGTATAACCGCGTGTCTAGCCAATCGTGCAGCCTCTAATAACCGCGTGTCTAAAAGCTATACTTCTTGACATAAACCCTGACAGGCTTATCATTTTAGCTTCAAAATACCCCTGGGGCGACTCGAACGCCCGACACGCGGTTTAGGAAACCGCTGCTCTATCCTCTGAGCTACAGGGGCTTGTGGAGATAGGGGGATTCGAACCCCCGACCTCTGCGATGCGAACGCAGCGCTCTCCCAGTTGAGCTATATCCCCCTATTTACCTCTTAGACAACAATGAAGCCCGAATTAATTTCACGGACTCTCAGCATTATGAGGATAGCAAAAGCAGGTTGCACTGTCAAGGTAAGCAGACGCTTGCTATACCTGTATTAGAAAGTTAAGGGCGAACACATTGGTTCGCCCCTACATGCTGCATCTACGCTACGCCTGCTAACGGCTACGTAATCCCCCTGTATCCCCCTCCCTGGTCTGAGCCAGAGACAGGTTTAGAAAAGGGGGAGAGCCCTTCGACAGGCTCAGGACATGGCTACCACGAACGGCTAGTCTTGGATGGCTCTACTTTTCGTTTTCCAGGGTTCGCAGCCTGTCGTCGTCTATGCCAAAGTGATGCGCTATCTCGTGGCGCACTACTTTCCCCACTTCTTCCTCAACTTCCTGCCAGGAGTGGCAGAGGGCTTCGATAGGTTTACGGAAAATGGTTATCTTGTCGGGCAGCACCATGCCGTAGCCGGGGCCTCGGTGTAAATGAGGCACACCTTCGTAGAGGCCAAGCAAGGAGAACCTGCTCCTGACATTATTCCTGCCGAGCTGGGCTGGGCTGGGCCAGTCCTCTACAACTACATCTATGTTCTCCAGCCTCTCCTGAAACTCAGGTGGCAGCTCATCTATTGCCTTCATGACCAGATTGTAGAACTTTTCTCTTTGCGCTGCCGCGCGCTCCCGATCGTAGTGGATTCTATGTCTGGCCGACTTTTCGGCCGGGTTGGGCTCTTCTGACATTAGTGCTTGACCTCTGACGCTTGATTCACCTGAAGTGGTATGATGCGTGCTTCAGCCTTACCTGCCTTGATGGTGAGAAGTGCTACTGTGCCCAGCCTGAGTTGATAGTGTGGAAAAGTAGCGCTCCCTGGATTAACCAAGAGTGACCCTCCCACTTTTTGCACAACATCCCTGTGAGTGTGACCGAATACAACTACATCGGGCGCTTTCTCGAGGTTATGCTTTTCTGGGTGCTCAATCAGGTCACGAGCGAAATACTGCGATGAGTGTATAACATAAACGTTAAGGCCTTCCAGGGTTAGATTTTGCACCTCGTCCATTCGCTTATCTCGTATCGGGTAGTCGTCGTCGCCCCGGGCTGCCAGAACGGGCGCTATGGCTGCCAGTTCTTCCAGAACTGAATCTACGAAGACATCGCCAGCGTGTAGAATAAGGTCTACGCCTTTGAATACTTCTCTTACCTGCGGAGGAATTCCCTTTGCTATCTCAGGTATATGAGTGTCTGAAATCAAACCAATAAGCATTACATTGACTCTGCGGGGGCATCCTTCGTTGGAAGGATGCCCCTACGGTTTAACTTATCTTTTTGCCGAATCCAGTCATGCCCAGGTCGTAAATTTCGTCCACCTTGACCTTGATCAGTGCCTGGGGCGGAGGCGCGCCCATCTTTTTCATGTTCTCGACGCTTTTTTCGAAGAGTGGCCCTGAGGTGAGTATCTCAGCATTGCCCTGGAAGCGCAGGCACTTCATCTGGGCTCTGTCGCAGACTACGACGGATACTCTAGGGTTCTTCTTGAGGTTTTCGTAGGTGCGCTTTCCTGCCGACTCGGCGAAGGTGATATGTTCTTCGTCGAGCACTCTGGTGCTCCCCTTGGGAGCTATGTTCGGCGTGCCATCCGGGCTGGCAGTGCCTATGAAGGCCTGCTGCTCCTTTATTAATGCTTTCATCTCATCGGTGATTTTTGCCACGTTCCCTCCTTGAGATTCAGGATTATTTGATTATTGACTCCGTAAAAAAAGCATCTCTGGGACCTTATACTATCCAACCAACCGCTGCCTGAATTTTAACGTTGCCGCCAATCAGTGTCAACGCGTATAGGGATGAGGTCGTTTAACAACACTTTTCAACCCCCTTTATCCCCCAATCTTGGGGGATTTTAGGGTTTGGGGGACACCCCCAAACCCCTGGCAGGGGGGCTCACCCCTCTGCACTCCCCCGTTAGGAAACAGTCTCGGTTTATGCTGAGCATAATTTGCAGCTTGGGTTGCCGCTTGCACGTTAATCCTTCATGGCGATTATCATCGCCACCGCGAAGAATGAAAATATCTTTGAGCATAACGAAGAGATAATCCCGTTCGTGGTGAGCTTGTCGAACCATGAACGGGACAGATATAACCGTTCACCCTTCGACAGGCTCAGGGCGAACGGTAAGGAGGCTATTTTCAAAGCAATGACATCACAATCTGTGGTAAGATTGATTCTTGAATTTCTTGGGACTATAATCAGGGTGTGAGAGCGGGTATGGAACGGCTTCCTGTGCCAACGGGGGCTAGTTTGCATGAGTCTTGCGGCATCTTCGGAGTATACGCTCCAGGTGAGGAGGTAGCGAGGCTCGCATTTTTTGGTCTCTTTGCCTTGCAGCATCGCGGGCAGGAGAGCTCTGGCATCGCCACATCCGATGGAGCCAAGATACGCCTGCACGCAGCTATGGGGCTGGTAGCCCAGGTATTCACTGAGGCGATCCTGGACCAGTTGCGGGGTGCTATCGCTATCGGACACAATAGGTATTCCACGACAGGGTCAAGCCGCAAGTTCAATGCGCAGCCGATACTGGTGCCCAGCCCTTCCGGTGAGATAGCGCTGGCGCACAACGGAAACATCATAAACGCCGAGTATCTGCGTAAAGAGCTGGAGGAAAAGGGCTATGCTTTCTCCACCACTACCGACTCCGAGGTCATAGCGCATCTCATAGCTTCAGCTCCCAGGGAAAGCCTGGTGGAGAAAATTAAGTATGCCATGAGCAGGCTTGAGGGTGCGTACAGCCTGGTGATCTTGACCAAGGATAAGCTGATCGGGGTGCGTGACCCCATGGGGGTGCGCCCTCTCTGTTTGGGTTCCCTCAATGGTAATGGGTGGACCATAGCCTCGGAGACATGTGCTCTGGACCACCTGGGGGCTGAGTTCCTCCGCGAGGTCGAGCCCGGCGAGGTGGTTGTTGTCGATCGTGATGGGGTTACCAGCTTCAGGGGAGGAACGGACGACAAGAAGGCTCTCTGTATCTTCGAGTATATCTACTTCGCACGTCCCGATAGCGTTATCAAGGGGCGGCGCATATATCAGGCGCGTTGGGCTATGGGCGAGCAACTGGCTCGTGAGTACCCCATAGACGCCGACCTGGTCATCGGTGTCCCTGACTCGGCGACGGCCGCCGGCATCGGCTACTCGCTGGCTTCGGGTATCCCCTATACCGAGGCACTGCTGAAGAACCGCTATGTAGGGCGCACCTTTATTGAGCCGGAGCAGCGATTGCGCGATCTCGGTGTCAAGCTCAAGTTCAATCCCATGGCCGATGTAATCTCGGGGAAGCGGCTGGTTGTGGTAGACGATAGCATAGTTCGCGGCACTACTACCCCTCAGGTTGTCAACTTGCTGCGCAGAGCAGGGGCAACCGAGGTACACATGTGCATCTGCGCCCCTCCGATTCGTTATCCTTGCTTCTTCGGCGTAGACATGGCTACTAGGCAAGAGCTTATCGCCGCCCGAAAGACGGTTCCTGAGATTGCCAGGGCCATCGGGGCCGATTCTGTGGGCTATCTCAGCGTAGACGGGCTCATCCGGGCCGTAGATTTACCGAGGGAGAATTTCTGCCTTGCTTGCTTCACCGGCGACTATCCGGTGCCCGTTCAGCTTGAGATGGACAAGCTGGCATTGGAGACAGCCCGCAATCCTGACCAGAGTAAGGATTTCTGCGAGAGGCTTGAGGAGAAGTAAAGGCAGAAAAACTTCCGGTCGCAGAATAGAGAGTGTAAGGGCACAGCGTGCTGTGCCCGATTGAGGTAGGGTCGAGGCAACCTCGCCCGATTCCTGTCGTTCGTCCTGAGCCCTTCGGCAGGCTCAGGACAGGCTTGTCGGAGGGCCGTTCATGGTTCCACAGGCTCACCACGAACGGTATTAGAATCAATAGAAGAAAGAAACAAGTTAGTGAAACGTAAAACGAAGAAAGCCCCACAAACCTACGCTGCTGCTGGTGTGGACATACATGCTGCAGACAGGGCGAAGGAGCTTATCAGGAAAAAGGTACGCACAACTTTCGGCCCCGAGGTCTTGACGGACATAGGTCTCTTCGCAGGACTGTTTCAACTTTCAGACTCTTACAAACAACCGGTGCTGGTCTCCAGCGTTGACGGCGTGGGCACCAAGCTCAAACTCGCCATTGCTCTTGATAAACACGATACCGTGGGCATTGACCTGGTCAATCACTGTATCAACGATATCTTCACCTGCGGCGCTAAGCCCTTATTCTTCCTAGATTACATAGCTATGGGCAAGCTTGTCCCCGAACGGGTCGAAAGCATAGTCAGCGGCCTGGCCCAGGCCTGTTCCGATGCAGACTGCGCGCTTATTGGCGGCGAGACTGCCGAGATGCCCGGGGTGTACGCCGCGGGCGACTACGACCTGGCGGGTTTCATCGTGGGGGTAGTGGAGAGGAAAAAGATCATCAACGGCAGGACGATAAAGACCGGAGATGCCATCCTGGGACTACCCTCCACGGGACTGCACACTAATGGTTATTCGCTGGTGCGAAGGATTTTCGGCACGGTCCCCTCGAAGCTGGAAACCTTCTATCCCGAGCTGGGGCGTACTCTGGGAGAAGCGCTCCTCGAACCTCACCGCTGCTATTATCCGGCACTTAAATCATCGCTGCCTCTGATTAAGGGTATGGCGCATATCACGGGTGGCGGTATCCCCGGCAACCTGCCCCGCATCTTCCCCAAGGGGCTGGCAGCAAAGATCGACAAGAGGTCGTGGAAAATTCCACCTATTTTCCGCTTGATTCAAAAGAGAGGCAATGTGGACGATAAGGAGATGTACCACGTCTTCAATATGGGTGTGGGTATGATGGTGGTCTGCTCGCCGGACGAAGTTAGCAAAATAATCGCTACCGTGCCCAAGGCGTGGATCATCGGTGAGGTGGTGAGGATGAGTGGGGAGGAGCGGGTCATAATAGCTTAGCGCTGCAACTCCTCGGGAGTAATATTTCAAAAGAAAAATGGAAAAGGAGAGGTTCTTTGCGTGCTATCATAAGTGTTTCCGATAAAAGCGGTGTGGTCGATTTCGCTAAAGGCCTTCAGAAACTCGGTTTCGAGCTATTCAGTACGGGCGGCACCAAAAAGGTGCTGGTGGAGGCTGGGGTGAATGTACGCAGCGTGAGCGATTTGACCGGCTTCCCTGAAATTTTGGATGGCCGGGTGAAGACGCTGCATCCGGCGGTGCATGGCGGCATTCTGGCCAAGCGAAATCTTCCCGCTCACCTCGCTGAGCTCGATAAAAACAAGATAGGGCTTATCGACTTGGTAGCGGTCAATCTCTATCCCTTTAAAGAGACTGTGGCCAGGCCGAACGTGAGTTTGGATGAAGCACTGGAGAACATAGACATCGGCGGACCCACCATGATACGGGCTGCGGCCAAGAACTTTCCCCATGTGCTGGTGGTGGTCGACCCTGCGGACTACAAACCGCTTCTGGAACAACTGGGGAAGGGCGCAGTCCAAATAGAGGAACGTAAGAGCCTGGCGCAGAAAGCATTTCAGCATGTGGCTGCCTATGATACTGCTATCGCTCAATACCTTCGCAGCGATGAAGAAGGTTTTGCCAGCGAGCTAACTATCGCCTTGAAGAAGAAGTACGACCTGCGCTACGGTGAGAACCCCCATCAAAAAGCCGCATTCTATGTTGAGGAGGTAGCGGGTAGAAGAGGAGTGGGCATAGGCTCGGCGAAACAGCTCTGGGGCAAGGAGCTTTCCTTTAACAATATCCTTGACGCCGATGCTGCCTGGAACGCAGCCAACGACTTCGATGACCCTACGGTCAGTGTAATCAAGCATACCAATCCCTGCGGGCTGGCATCTCATAAAGACCTTGCGGAGGCATACCGCCGCGCCTATTCCGGCGATACCGTGGCTGCCTTCGGAGGCATAGTTGCTTTGAACAGGACTGTAGATGCTGCTACGGCTCAGGAGATAAGCAAGATATTCTATGAGGTAATCGTTGCGCCCGGTTACGAAAATAAGGCGCTCGAGTTGCTCAAGCAAAGAAAAGACCTGCGCATCCTCGACATGGGCCCTCAAAAGACTGTGGCTTTGTCCGGATTGGACTTCCGCCGGGTCGGCGGTGGTTTCCTGATGCAGACGCCTGATGCCTTGACTGAGACTACTTCAGGCTGGCGCACGGTGACCGAGCGGAAGCCGACCAAGAAGGAGCTGGAAGACCTGCTGTTTGCCTGGAAGGCGGTCAAGCATGTGAAGTCGAACGCCATCGTGTTGGCCAAGGACTCCACGATCCTGGGCATGGGAGCAGGGCAGCCCAGCAGGGTGGTGAGCGTGGAAATCGCCCTGAAGAAAGCTGGGGAGCGCAGCAAGGGCAGCGTGCTGGGCTCGGATGCTTTCTTCCCCTTCCCCGACGGTGTGGAGCTGGCTGCCCAGGGCGGCGTTACCGCTATAGTCGAGCCCGGCGGCTCGGTGCGGGATGAGGAGGCAATAAAGGTAGCGAATCAGTATAAGATGGCGATGATGTTCACTGGCGTACGCCATTTCAAACACTAGGGCTGGTTTATGAAGACCGTTGACGTGGTGATACCAGGTTGTAATGAGGAGAGAGACCTGCCGCAGTGCATAGCTGCGTTGTGGGATTTCCTCAATGAGCACCTTCCCTACGAATGGCAGATTGTAATTGCTGATAATGGCTCTACAGATAAGACGCTCGCCGTCGCCCAGGCCCTGTCGCAGCAATATCCTCATGTGTCCTATGTGCACATTGACCTGAAGGGGCGGGGCCATGCCCTGAGAAAAGCCTGGCTGGAGAGCAAGGCTGACGCTGTAGCCTACATGGACGTTGACCTTTCGACCAAGCTGACCCCTTTCCCGAAGTTGGTGCAAGCTCTGGATGAAGGATACGGCGTTGCTATAGGCTCTCGGCTCATTGGAGGCTCCAGGGTGAGACGGGGCTTGAAGCGCGAGATAACCTCACGTACTTACAATCTACTGATAAAGCTAATGTTTTGGCCCAGCTTCCATGATGCGCAATGTGGCTTCAAGGCGGTGAGGCGCGATGCGGTGCAGGATATCGTCCCTTTCATCAAGGACCAGGCCTGGTTCTTCGATACCGAGCTTCTGCTGCTGGCACATAAGAAGGGTTACCGCATCAAAGAGGTGCCTGTGGAATGGGTAGATGATGCCGGCACCACGGTGAAAGTCGCTAAGACCGCCTGGGAAGACGTAAAAGGGCTGTTCCGGGTGCGGTTCAAACCGCCGTTTTAGCCGGTTTTCGCGTCAGGGAACCGGGATAAAACTTTCTGTATCAGTAGGCTTTTGTACGGGCGGGTTTTAAAACCCGCCCCTGCTGTTTGTTGCATTTATGCTGTCTTTTGTATATTATCCACAAGGTAAGTCACATATAATAACCACCAGTGTTTCAGGCATTAGAAGGAGGCTGAGTTGGAGGTAAAGGTTGTCTCCGGCGATATAACCAAGATTAAGGTCGGCGCCGCTATAGTGAACCTTTTTGAGGGGGTGGAGCACCCCGGTGGAGCTACAGGTGCGGTTGACCAGGCTCTGGGAGGGGCTATAACCAGGCTTATCGCTGAGGGTGAAATCAAGGGCAAGCTTAATGAGATAACCCTTATCCATACTATGGGTAAGATGGAGACGGAGCGGGTGGTGGTGCTGGGGCTGGGCAAGCAGGAGAAGTTCACCCTGGACTCGATTCGCACAGTGACGGCAGAGGCCTGCAAGTTTTTGAGGAAGCTGGGCGTTAAGCAGGCCGCAACCATAGTGCACGGAGCGGGAATAGGCGGCATGGAGGCTGAAAAAGCGGCTCAGTCACTAACTGAGGGCAGTATACTCGGGCTTTACACTTTCCGCAAACATATCACCAGGGAGCCGGAGCATGGCGAGATCGATGAATTGCTTATTGTGGAGCGGGATGAGAGTAGGCACGCTGCTCTGGAACAGGGGGTCAACCACGGCCGGATACTGGCTGAGGCGACTAACTACGCCCGGGATATGATTAACGAGCCCGCCAACTATATGACTCCTTCCGATATGGCAGAGGTGGCACTGAACGTGGCTGCGAAATACGGGATGGAGTGCACTGTTCTGGAGCGAGAGGAGATGAAAAACCTGGGTATGGGGGCACTCTTAGGGGTCGCTCAGGGCAGCAAGCAGCCGCCGAAATTCATCATCATTAGCTACCGGGGAGGCGATTCTGCTCAACCTGCCCTGGGTCTGGTGGGCAAAGGGTTGACCTTCGACTCGGGCGGCATCTCTATCAAGCCCTCTGAAGCTATGGACGAGATGAAGGGTGATATGGCTGGCGGCGCTGCGGTCATCGCTGCCATGAGAGCAATTGCTGAGTTCAAGGCTAAGATAAATGTCACCGGTATCATTCCGGCGACGGAGAACCTGCCGGGAGGTGCTGCACTAAAACCCGGGGATGTCTTGAAGGCCATGAATGGCAAGACGATAGAGGTGGTGAACACAGATGCAGAGGGCAGGTTGATACTTGCTGATGCACTCTGCTATGCCAGGAAGCTGGGGCTTTCCCCTTTGATAGATGTGGCGACCCTGACCGGCGCCTGCCACGTGGCCCTGGGTGATGTCTGCACGGGCGCTTTGGGCAATAACCAGGAGATGATTAACAAAGTGATTAAGGCTGGTGAGGAATCGGGCGAGAAAATCTGGCAACTCCCCCTGTTTGACGAGTATAAAGAGCTGAATAAGAGCGATGTGGCTGATATCAAGAACTCGGGTGGCAGGTGGGGTGGGGCTATTACCGCTGCCCAGTTTCTGGCCGAGTTCAGCCAGGATACCCCCTGGACGCATCTGGATATCGCCGGCACTTTCTTCTCCAGTAAGGAACGAGCCTACACATCGAAGGGTGCGACCGGGGTTGCGGTAAGGACTCTGGTCAATTTCGCTCTGGCAATTGCCGAGTAGCGTTCAAAATAGATGCCGAAGGAGGTTTATCATGAAGATAAGATGGCTCGGTCATTCGGCTTTCCTGATAACCGCTGACGATGGCACCAGGATTGTAACTGACCCCTACGGGATTTTCCCTGACCTTCACTACGCTCAGATAGAGGGGCCGGCCGAAATCCTGGTTGTCAGCCATAAGCATGGCGACCATTTCGGTGCTAAGGTCAAAGGAAACCCCAAGCTGGTAACTGGTGGAGGCGAGAAAAAGGTGGGGAGTATTGAATTCAAGGGAATCGAGGTTTACCATGATACCTCGAAGGGAAGCCAGAGAGGGCCGAACACAGTGTTCTGTTTCACTGTGAACGGGGTGAGGCTCTGCCATCTGGGAGACCTGGGACATCTCCTATCGGGGCCCGAGATCGCCGAGATAGGGCCGGTAGATGTCCTTATGATACCGGTAGGCGGCTCCTATACCATAGATGCTGCTGCCGCCACAAAGATTTGCGAGCAGATCAAGCCTAAGGTGATAATTCCCATGCACTATAGGAACGACAAGTGCTCTTTCCCTATCAGCGGGGTGGAGGATTTTCTTAAAGGCAAAGCTAATGTAAAGAGACTCAACACCAGTGATCTGGAGCTAAAGGCAGGGCAACTCCCTCAGACAACTGAGATCGTTGTCTTGAAACATGCTCTGTAGATGCCTTAGCGCTTTCGTTCCTATTTTCCAATAAACGTGCAAATTGACATCGGAGAATGAGATACAGTATAATAAATAGTCTTTAAGTAAAGTAGGAAGATAATGCCGAAACGAACTTATCAGCCGAAGAAGTTGCGCAGAAAACGCAAACATGGTTTTCTTTCGCGTACGGCTACTCGCGGGGGGCGGTTGGTTTTGAGACGGAGACGGCTTAAAGGTCGCCATAAGCTTACGGTATAGGCTAGCTGCTGCGGCGGAATGGGTGAAAAGGAAAGGCTCAGGAAGAATTCGCAGTTTGCCGCCGTTTATGAGCATGGAAGGACGTGGGCAAACGAACTTGTCGTGCTTAAGACACTGCCCAACGGTCTTGAGTGGAATCGGTATGGTTTTGTCGCTGGCAAGCGCATAGGCAAGGCAGTAGTGCGAAATCGGGTGAAGAGGCTGTTGCGAGAGGTGGTAAGGGCGGCACCGACTAAAACGGGGTGGGATGTGGTGTGCATAGCTCGCAGTCAGGCGGCTACAGCAAATTATCACGAATTAGGAGCATCGGTGGCAAGGTTGCTGCACCGAGCAAGAATTTTAGCAGATAAGAGTAGAAGCGAGGGAACGACAGAGGCAGAATAGTGAAGAAAATTGCTTTATTTCTAATACGTTTCTATCAGGTAGCTATCTCTCCTGGGAGGATCAGCACCTGTCGTTATGTGCCCTCTTGTTCCCAATACGGCTACGAGGCAATCGAAAAATATGGGATTGCCAAGGGTGGTTGGCTTACGGCGAAGCGCATCTGTAGCTGTCATCCTCTGGCCAAGGGTGGTATAGACCCTGTGCCTTGACCTCGTTTCTGCCTATCTATCAGTGGTTTTCCTTGATGTTTAACACCAGACGAACTAGGCTAACAAAAGTCCTCATCATAGCTACTCTTCTTGTGGCTCTGGTCCTCTCCGGCTGCGCCGGCAAGCGGAGCTGGCCTGGAACTGTAAGCGAAGGGGGTACTCTGTATGTCTGTACCATGGATGGCAGAGTCGTTGCCTTGAATTCAGGTAGCGGCAGTCGGCAGTGGGACTGGGAGCCGACAGGGGGGCAGTCTGGACAGACAGCCAGCTCTTTTACCTGTGCGGGAAGCTCGCTCGTCGGAGGTTTATTCTATAGCGCCCCTGCCATTGCTAACGGTCTGGTCTACGTAGTGTTCCATACCGGAAAGGTTTACGCTATAGATGCTACCAGCGGGGTGCAGGTGTGGACTTATGACCTTCACAGTACTGTTTCTGGTGGGGTAGCGGTTGGTAACGACACTGTGTTTGTGGGCTCAGCCAACGGAGAGCTTTCCGCTCTTGATGCTGGCAATGGGTCTTTCAAGTGGGAGTTCTCCACTGAGAACGAGGTCTGGGCTACGCCCGCAGTTGTCGATGGAGTTGTTTACTTTGGCTCTCTCGATCACAGCTTCTATGCCGTGAACGCTGCTGACGGGACGATGAAATGGGCGTTTAAGACAGATGGAAGCATAGCGTCTACGCCTCTGATTGTCGATGGGGTGGTTTATATTGGCTCGTTCGACAACAAATTCTATGCTATAGATGCAAATACCGGTATGCAGAAATGGGTCTTCGAGGGTGCAGGGAACTGGTTCTGGTCCGAAGCTGTTTATGATAATGGCATCATTTATACGGGCTCCCTGGATCATAATGTCTACGCTCTTGATGCTGGCAACGGTACGCTGGCATGGCCTGAGCCATTTAAGGCTAGCGATCAGGTGAAGTCATCTCCGGTCATCGCTGGCGGGGTGCTGGTGGTGGCATCCGAAGACGGCAAGATTTACGGCGTTGACTTGAAAACTGGTGACAAGAAGTGGGAATTTGATAACATTAACACTAAAGTTCTTTCTCCTCTTTGTGCTGCGGGAGGCACAGTTTACATAAACAGCCAGGATAACAAGCTCTACGCCTTGGATGGCGAAACTGGCAGCCAAGTCTGGGCTGTACCCTTGAGTAAGTGAGATAGAAAAAGCCATGGCTGAAGCTAAGCCCGCGAAGAGTTTCAATGTACGCAGGCTCGTTATTTACCTGCTTATAGCAGTGCTTCTTTTCCTCCTCATTACCGGTGTCCTTTCCATAACTGGCATCTGGAATACGATTCTTTTGAACCCGATGGTAAATTTCTTGGTCCTAATGTCGAAGTATTTTCTCGGCAGCTTCGGGATTGCCATCATTGTATTGACCATCATTATTCGACTGCTCATGTATCCTCTTACCATGAAGCAGCTGCAATCCAGCAAGGCGATGCAGGCAATCCAGCCTAAGATGAAAGAACTGCAGAAGAAATATGCCAAGGACCAGCAGAAACTAAATCAGGAGGTAATGAAGCTCTATAAAGAAGAGGGAGTCAATCCACTAGGATGTGCTTTCCCTATGCTGATCCAGTTCCCCATCTGGATTGCTCTCTATGAGTCTGTTATACAGGCTCTCGCATATACTCCTGAAAACCTTCTCGGTCTATCCAAACAGCTGTATTCTTCTTCGCTTATTCGGGACGCATTGCCTCTGAACCATCATTTCTTATGGCTGGATCTTACCAAGGGCGACATCTTTATGGCGCTCCTGACAGCGGGGACCATGTGGATGCTGCAGAAGATGTCCACCCAGCCCTCTGCGGACCCGCAGGCGCAATCTATGAACCGTATTATGCTGTGGGTAATGCCCTTGATGTTTGGCTTTTTCTCCTTAACGCTACCCAGTGGACTTTCTCTTTACTGGGTAGCCTCTAATATTATCAGCATGGTGATGCAATATCGTGTAACTGGCTGGGGCACTTTGACAATGCCCTCTTTACCATCATTCTTGAAGGGAGGCGCTCCTCAGCCAGTTGATAATCCCCAGGCGAAGACTGAGGTGGCAGCGAGCACGGATAAGAAGGATGTGAAAGGTATAGCCCTGCAACAAAAGGGCGCTGATGCGGGTGGTGCGGGTTCTGACGAGAAGAAGGAGGCTGTTGGAGGTGATATAATCTCTCAACGAAGGAAGGTTCGCCATGGAAAGCGTAGAGGTAAGCGCAAAAACTGAGGAAGAAGCTATTGCGATTGCTCTGGCTGAACTGGGCCTGAGTCGTTCTGAAGTAGAGGTTGTCGTAGTTAAAAAAGGAAAAACCGGCATCCTTGGCTTCGGCTCGGAGGAAGTCAGGGTTAGGGTAACGCCGCTGGGACAAAAGCCTGGGGAGGGTGAGGATGTTGCTGGAATGGCTGAGGCGGTCTTGCGGGACATCCTCTCTCTAATGAATGTGTCTGCCAATGTTGTGCTGGACAAAAGTGGTGCTGGTGATGCAGGGAGCATTCCACTTGATATAAAAGGAGAGGATTTAGGTATCCTTATCGGGAGGCGTGGCGAGACACTGTCTGCATTGCAATATTTGGTTAACCTTATTATCAGCAGGCGGCTTAAAAGCCGTGTTGGAGTGGTTGTTGATGTTGAGGGGTATAGGCAGCGGCGCTATGAGTCTTTGCGTTTGCTAGCCCGGCGCTTAGCGGAGCAGGTGAAATCCAGTGGCAGGTCGGTAACCTTGGAGCCGATGCCTCCCAATGAGCGCCGCATCATTCACCTGGAGTTGAAAGATAACCCTGATGTAACTACCCAAAGCATAGGCCAGGGCGAAGAACGTAAGATAACAATTCTATCGAAGGGTAACAGCAAAGAAAAGCAGGCCTGAAAATAGGAATTGCGAAACTTATAAACCAAGCAGGAGGTATTAATGAAGTTCCAGAACATCATTTTCGAGAAGAAGGATGGGGTTGCCAAGATAACCCTGAATCGCCCGGATGTTATGAATGCTCTGGACGCCCAGACTCTCGAAGAGATGTATGCAGCATGTGAAGATATCGAGAGTGACATTTCAGTTAGGGTTGCGGTGGTCACAGCCACCGGTAGGGCATTCTGCACTGGCGCTGACCTCACAGGCGTAGCTAATATCCCTCCCGATAAACCTCGCGACTACTTCCTTAGACTCTGGAACAAGACATTCAGCGCTATCGAGAATTTGAGCGTACCGGTGATAGCTGCTGTAAACGGTATTGCTCTGGCCGGTGGACTGGAGCTTATTATGGTCTGTGACCTCGCTATCGCTGGCGATAATGTTAAGCTCTCCGACCAGCATGCCAATCGTGGCCTGGTGCCTGGCGGCGGTGCCAGCCAGAGACTGCCTCGCCTCATCGGCATCAGGAAGGCTAAGGAGCTTCTCTTTACGGGTGACCGCATCACAGCGGCTGAGGCAGAGAAGCTGGGGCTCATCAATAAGGCTGTTCCGGCTGACAAGCTTCGGGAAGCGACCAACGAGCTGGTGATTAAGCTTTTGACCAAGAGTCCTATGGCTATGAAAGCTGTTAAGAAGCTGGTCAATCGTGGCATGGAGGCCAGTTTGGATTCAGGCCTCGAGCTGGAGATGCTCGCTATGACTGCCCACGGTACGACCGAAGACTTTGCCGAGGGCATAAAGTCGTTCCTGGAAGGCCGGCAGCCCCAATTCCCCGGAAGATAGTGGGCAGACACTCCGGACATTGACAAGTCCACTGTACTGTGGTAATTTTCAGTAGAAAAAGGCGATGACGGAGACGAGTAGGCGGGGTAATCACACAGCGAGTCTGGTGTAGTGAGAGCAGATGTGAGTAACTCGCACGAAAATCACTCCTGAGCCGCCAACCGAAATCCTTCCCCAGGGCAGGAGAGTAGACTTGGCCGGTTTCGTCAGCCGTTATCCTGGACGGGGTCTTTCCTGCGAAGGAAGGATGCCTTATAGAGAGCCCCGATGTGTCGGGGAAGTAGGGTGGTACCGCGGGATTCAAGTCCCGTCCCTTCAAGGGACGGGACTCTTTGTTTTGGCAGGAGGATTTTATGTTCCAGCCGGTATCCAGCAGGGTGAATTTTGCAGAGCTTGAGCAAAGGATAATCGGGTTCTGGCAGGAGAAGCGAGTATTTGAGCGAAGCGTGGAGCAGCGCTTGGGCGGTCCTCCTTATATTCTCTATGATGGCCCGCCGACGGCGAATGCCAGCCCGGGGATTCACCATGTGCTGGCAAGGGTATTTAAGGATGTATTCCCTCGCTACAAGACGATGAAGGGCTGCTATGCTCCTCGTAAAGCAGGCTGGGATACTCACGGATTGCCTGTGGAACTCGAGGTTGAGCGCGAGCTGGGGTTGAAGAGCAAGCGTGAGATCGAGGAGTATGGTATCGCCGAGTTTAACAGCCGCTGTCGCAAGAATGTACTCAGATATGTTAAGGACTGGGAAAAGCTCACAGACCGCATAGGTTTCTGGATAGACATGAAACATCCTTATATAACCTTCGACAACGGCTATATCGAGAGTTGCTGGTGGATAATAAACGAGCTGTGGAATAAAGGGCTTATCTATCAGAGCTACAAGGTCACTCCTCATTGCCCGCGCTGTGGCACTTCCTTGTCCTCTCATGAGGTTGCTCTGGGCTACGATGAAGCAGATGATCCATCAATTTACATAAAGTTTGAGATTGTGCCCGGTTCGGTTGAAGCTACCTTCCTTAAACCATTTTTCAATAAATTCCTGGCGAAGCCAGCCTACTTGCTGGCCTGGACAACAACCCCTTGGACTCTCCCGGGGAATACAGCTTTGGCTGTAGCACCGGATGCTGAGTATTCGGTAATGGAGGGGCCCGGTGACTACCTTATTATGGCTTCTGCTCTTGTAGAGAGGGTGGGACTTGAGGGTTACCATGAGGTGGATAGGGTAAGAGGGAAAGACATATCAGGTGTGCAAAAGGGCTTGAAATACAAACCGCTTTTTAACCCTCATGAGTTTGGGGTAGAGCGGAAGCGTTTTCAGGATGACTCTTTGGCGGTGCAAGAGCCAGACCAGAGCCTTACATACTCTGTTATTAGCGAGGACTTTGTTTCTATGGAGGAAGGCACAGGCATTGTGCATACCGCGCCTTCTTTTGGTGAGGTTGACTTCCGGGCTGGACATGATAACGGTCTCAATTTTGTGCGGGATTATGTCGATTTGCAGGGCGTGATTCAGGGCACCTACTCCTTTGCAGGGAAGTTCGTTAAAGATGCTGACCCGCTCATATTGGAAGACCTGAAGTCGAGAGGACTTCTCTACCGCAGTGAACGAATTCGGCATACCTACCCCTTCTGCTGGCGCTGTGGGACGCCGCTGCTTTATTATGCCAAACCCTCGTGGTATATCAAAACCACAGCGATGAAGGAGAGGCTTATCTCAGGAAACGCTGAGATCAACTGGTATCCGGAGTACATCAAATATGGACGGTTCGGTGACTGGCTAAATAACAATGTGGACTGGGCATTCTCCCGGGAACGCTACTGGGGTACTCCGCTCCCCATCTGGCGCTGTCAGGACTGTGGTAATCAGGAGTGTATCGGCAGCGTTAAGGGGTTGAAAGAGAAGCTGGGCGTAAAAGGGGTAGAGGGCCTCTCTGATTTGCACCGTCCCTATATTGATGGCGTTACGTACAACTGCATCAAGTGCAGCGGGGAGATGCGCCGTGTTCCGGAGGTCATTGACTGCTGGTTCGACTCCGGTGCTATGCCTTTCGCCCAGTGGCACTATCCTTTTGAGAACCTCCAGCTTTTCAAAGCTAGCTTCCCTGCCGACTATATTTGCGAGGCTGTTGATCAGACGCGGGGCTGGTTTTACAGCTTACATGCAATCTCTATCCTTCTCACCGAGCAGCCCTGCTTCAAGAACGTGATATGCCTGGGGCATATTCTCGATAGCGCTGGCGAGAAGATGAGCAAGTCGAAAGGCAATGTGGTCAGGCCTGAAGAGGTGCTGGCTACAAGCGGGGCAGATGCCCTGCGCTGGTATATGTATACTGCTTCCCCGCCAGGTAACGTGCGCCGCTTCTCTAAAGAGCTGGTAGAGGAAGTAGTGCGCAAGTTCTTGCTCACGCTGTGGAATACATATTCATTCTTCGTGACCTATGCCAATATCGACAAGTTCGACCCCCGCACTGCTACTAACGTAGAGCATCGTCCTGAGCTTGACCGATGGATACTCTCCGAGCTCAACCAGCTTACCGACGGGGCAACTCGTTCTCTCGATGAATACGATATAACTGCGGCAGGACGCAGGGTCGAGGAATTTGTGGACAACCTCTCTAACTGGTACGTGAGGAGGAGCAGGAGGCGCTTCTGGAAGAGTGAGAACGATACCGATAAACAATCGGCTTATACTACTCTTCATCAGTGTTTGATTACTTTAGCCAAGCTCCTTGCTCCACTTACTCCTTTTATTGCTGAGGAGCTTTATCAAAACCTGGTGAGGCCGTTCGATACAGGTGCGCCTGAAAGCATTCATCTTACCGATTATCCCCGGGCTGACCTGAGCCAAGTTGACGAGAAGCTGTCTGCTGCTATCAATCTGGTGGTGAAGGTGACGAGTCTGGGGCGTGCTGCTCGCGCCAAATCAAACCTGAAAGTGCGCCAGCCATTGGCAAAAGTCCTAGTCAAAGTTAGAACTGAGGCGGAGAGAGCGAGCCTGGAGCAGATGGCTTCTCAGGTACTGGATGAGCTAAATGTGAAAGGGCTGAGCGTTGTCGAGAGTTTGCCTGTAGAGAAGCATCCTGGCTGGCCTGTGGCAGAGGAGGGTGGCTTGATGCTGATGGTCGATACTGACGTGAGCCAGGAGCTTCTTGATGAAGGGCTGGCCCGTGAGCTGGTGCATCGCCTCCAGACTTTGCGCAAGCAAGCTGGCTTCGAAATAGCCGACTACATTGAGACCTATTACGAAGGCGGACCTTCAGTGCAGCGTGTGATGGAAAAATTTGCCCACTATGTAAAGCAGGAGACACTGTCAAGGAATCTGGTTGCAAGGAAGCCACCCGAGGGTGCCTTCAGTAAAAGTCAGGTTATCGATGGCAATAAGGTGAATCTGGCAGTCAAGAGGTTGAAATAGCATTATTAGACTTTTATTCGGACAGCACGGCATGTTTCGCAGCAAGCTCTTTTGCTTGGAATCGGTAATGGATTCAGAATTGATACTGATACTCAACAGCTTCAGTCCTTCTCCTTGGTTGCTGTCTTAGGGCTGACCAGAAACTTGGATACCGGTGGCTCACTGTCACTCTTTTTCACACTCTCTGTCTCAACGTGGGCTTTTTCTAATAATGATGATTTCATTCTCGGGTATATTGAAATGAGCTTGGCGCAAAAGAGCATGATCATTGCCGACACGTATGACCAGGTCATCAAGGCGATGATAGTGCCTATAGAGCCGTAGACAAGGTTATACGTGGCGAACTTGCCTACGAACCAGACGAAAGCGTTTTTAACTATCTCAAAAAGTACTGCTGCAATGAGTGCCCCGACCCATACATGTTTCCAGGGAACTCTGGCGTTGGGGATGAATTCATAAAGAAGAAGAAATCCTACGAACGCAATCCCCATGCTGGCCAGGACTACCATAAATTCCCAGAACAGCCCGCCGTCTGCGAAACGCCCCCCGAAGACGTTTGTACTCTGGACAAAGTTGAAAGCTGCGGTCATACCTACATAGATAAGCAAGAAGGCACCGAGCCCTAACATCATGATGAACTCTATCAACCGCTCACGCAGAAATGGGCGGGGTTGTTTGATACCCCAGGCAGTGTTTAAAGATTTCCTGGTGGCGTTGAATAGACCAGTACCGGCCCAGATAAGTCCTACAATGCCTATCGCACTTGCTGCTCCCCAGCCCGGAGCTACGTCATGAATAGTTGTAGATACAAAATCTCCTGATACTGGCAACACGTCTGTAATGGCCTGAGTGACCTTGGCCTGGACATCGGGTGCCCTCGAGAAGTAGCTCAGTATTGATATAGCTGCCAGGGCCAGGGGAAACAGTGAAAGCAGGACATAATAGGAGATCGCTGCTGCTAGATGGGTGCAGTTGTCAGCCAGAAACTCTTGAACAGCCTGCTTTATCATAAGCAGGAAGAAAGTTATTCGCTTCACTATCATTGCTCGGCTGTCCTCGGCAGGCTCCTGGATCAAGGATTGAGAAAAGAGAGCGACTTATAGCCCTCTCGTCCCTTTCGAATTGAACAGTCCTAATTTTATGCTTGTATCAATTAAGGACTGTCAGACTGTGAATATATTTTAGCTATGATTTATCATAAATTTAAAGTCCCTGTATCAACTTGACCGCAGCGGACTTTGGACTATTCAGCTATCTTTTTTAAACTATACTATCATGGTGCACTATTATGGATAAAGTGTCAACTGTTCACTGCTTCATGATAGATTAAGTTCGTCTCTGGTTAAAGGAATATCACAGGAAATCATCCTGTTTCTTCGTTGCCGTTTTCATCTCCAATATCCTCGTCTCTCTCCAGTATCTCACTGGGCTTATCCTGTTCGCGGCGCACGATTGTGCCCTCCTCTTCAAGAAGGTCCATGATTCGTGCTGCCCTGGGATAGCCTATATGCAGGCGCCGCTGAAGCAGAGAGGTGGAAAGGTGGGAATACTCCCTAGCAAGCCTTCTCCCCGTTGCTAACAAGGGGTCTTCATCTTTCAGTTCCTCAGTCGGTAAGGAAGCAAAGGCCTGGGCTACAGTGTCCTCTACCGGCGTGGGAATCTGTGTTCTTTGCTGCTTCCAGAAGCTTGCCACTCTATCTATCTCCTGGTCGGAGACAAAGCATCCTCGTAAGCGCTTGGGCTTGGGGGCATCCGGCGGCAAATAGAGCATATCGCCGCCTCCCAAAAGGCTCTCAGCGCCTACGGTATCGAGAATGGTGCGTGAGTCCACTCCGGAAGCCACAGCGAAGCTTATCCGGCTGGGGAAATTGGCTTTGATCAGCCCGGTGACCACATCCACCGAAGGACGCTGAGTAGCTACGATGAGATGTATGCCCGTAGCCCGTGACATTTGGGCCAGGCGGCAGATAGCAGGCTCAACTACCTCGGCCGCACTCATCATAAGGTGCGCCAGTTCATCTATGATGACTATCAGATAGGGCATAGGCTCGGTGGCAAGAGGACTGTGGTTATAGCCATCTATGTTGCGCACTCCTACCGCTGAAAACTTGCTATAACGGTTATCCATTTCCCGCAGGATGCGGCGCAGGGCCTCGATCGCCTTTTCGGATTCAATTACTACCGGCGAAATGAGGTGGGGCACCCCTTCGAAGCTTACCAGCTCTACTCGCTTGGGGTCTATCAAGAGCAAGCGCAGCTCTTGCGTCGTATTTTGCATCAGCAAGCAGGTAATGGTAGAGTTGATAAATACTGTTTTGCCGCTTCCGGTGGCACCGGCGATGAGCAGGTGAGGCATCTTGCACAGGTCAGCCGATACGGGCTCGCCGGCGCTGCCTTTGCCCAGTGCTATAGCAAGCTTTGTCTTTGTCTTGAGCTTCTGAAAAGCTAAGCCCTCGATTACTGCCCTGAGGCGGACTATGGAAGTGGTGGTATTGGGGACTTCGACACCCACCAGCGATTTTCCAGGAACCGGGGCTTCAATCCTGATATTGGGCGTGGCTAAGGCGAGAGCGAGGTTATTGGCGAGAGCAGTGATGCGTTCCACTTTCACCCTCGTCTTGGATATCTCTTCCAATCTCTCTACGGGATTACCATCTCTGTCCAGCTTGACCTTGCCCTGATGGTCTCGCTCTACTACTCGCTTATACTTGCGATCCCACCCTGGCTCAATGCCAAATTGCGTAACGGAGGGTCCCGGGTTTATCTGTACTACCTTTGCCTCGACCCCATAGCTTCTCAATGCCTCCTCTATGAGCTTTGCCTTCTGGTCGTTGCCCACTTCGGTGAATTCGGTATCGGTCGCCTTGTCGAGGAGCTCGATAGGTGGCAACTGCTGCTTTACGGTAACTCGAGGGCCTGCCTCTTTAGGCTCGGCTGCAGGTTTTTTCTTTTTAGCCCCAGTGATGGGCAGAGCTAATTGTTCTCCATCGCCTGCTGCTTCAAGCGCAGCTTCTCGCTCAGCAGCTTCAATCTCCGGGGACAAAGCCACAGCTTCGCCAGCCTCTTCCCCTCCTATCTCTGGTTCGACTACCTGCCTGCGACGCAATCTCCTTCTCAGTGTGATAATTGGTGTTGCCAGCAGCCGGCTGAGGTGGTACCTTTGGTTTAACTTGGCTAAAACCTGTCTTAACCGGGGAAGAAACCAGCCGATGCCAGCGAGAGTTGTCAAACCTGCTCTCTTTATTGCTTGGGACAAGAATTGAAGAAATCTAAGGCTGGGGCGGGGAATGACCACCCCTATGCTGATTAGTAACAAAATAATGAGCCGCGCTGCCGGTGGAGCGCCAACGCCCTGGTTGCCGATGAAGCCTTTCCCTGCGTTTCCTCCCAGGCTTACCTGGGAGAAGTCAGCATTGGCGATTATAAGCCCTGAAGGGGAGATTAGGGCGAATATCCCCCAGACTGCAAGGGTTAATATGATGGCGCCCAGCCAGAGGTTCCACCACTTAAACAGGCTGCCCAATCCCTGTCGCCATACTACATAGCCAACAACCAGCACCCACAAGACTCCTAGAAAGAGGCCGAAACCTATGGCCTCGAAAATAGCCTGGCCCAGGAAGAAGATTATCGCTGCTATCGCTATCACTGCAACGACAATCCACAGCATCCCTTTTGGCGTGGGCAGGAGGTTAAGGGAGGCTTGGGGTTTAGTAACTTGTTTTCTGGAACGCGATTTTGCCATCTTGCGTCTTCTTCCTAAAACATAGATAGCTGCTGAGGCTTATCCTCCTTTTTTACCTCCTCAACCGGCTCCATTTGAGTCAGCAGGGCAGGGATCTTGAGCATATCTGCCTCGATAGTCTGACGCAGACTCTGCTGGTGCAAGGCAGCGGCGGGATGATACATGGCGAAGTAGATAATACCATCTTGCTTGTGCGCCTTGCCATGAATTTTGCTGATGGGCTCTCCGGGGAAGAATCTGGCCAGTGAGTAGCGACCGAGAGTTACAATCATCTTGGGGGAGAGCATTTCAAGCTGCTGGTCTAGCCACTTCTGGCAGTTCTTGACCTCCACGGGAAGGGGGTCACGGTTATTCGGCGGGCGGCATTTGATTACATTGCAGATATAGACATCGCTGCGCTTCAGCCCGATAGAGTTGAGTAGTTGCTCGAGAAACTGTCCTGCCTGTCCCACGAAAGGACGTCCCTCCTGGTCTTCATGGTAGCCCGGAGCTTCCCCGATGAACACTATTTGAGGCTTCTCTGGCCCATTCCCGGGAACTGTTTGTGTGCGAGCCCTGGCCAGTTCTTCACAATCCGTGCACGCAGCTATCTTTCGATATAGCTCAGTTAGTGCTGACACTTTGACCTCCTCGGTTAAATAGCAACATCCTGCACCCGATGAGCAGCAGGAATATGGCAAAAGTCCTGGTCAGCCACACTGCTGCGACCTGGCCCGCTGCCCATGCCCCTAGATATGAGAAGGCGACCGCGCTGGGCGCTATCAACAGCACTGCACTCAATTTTACGTTTCCTTGCCTGTAGTGAATAGAGGCAGCAACCAAAGCTGTGAACATCATAGCAGCAAGCGCGACTCCCTGAGCTGTATGCTGCCCCACTCCCAATAGCAGGACCATAGCCGGAATTGAGATGGTGCCTCCGCCGACACCGAGCATTCCGCTGATAATTCCTGCGATCAAACCGGCGACAAGGCCAACTGCTATATCCATGTTTTATCGATCTACCTCAGCAACAGCAGCGTGGCGATGGCTATGGCATATACTCCGAAAAACTGTCGCAGCCTGTTAGCAGGCACTTTCATCATCAATTTCGCTCCTATGACAGCGCCCACAACACTGCCCGAACCTATGGTCGCCACCAGTACCCAATCAATGTGGCCGTGAAGGGCATATACTATAGCGCCTATTATAGAGATAGGAACGATAACGGCAAGTGAGGTGCCGTGCGCTTTATGCTGCGTGAGCCCCAGTAGCCCGACCATCATAGGTACCAGAAATATGCCGCCGCCAACACCCAGAAAACCGGCTAATAGCCCTGCAATTGCTCCGGTCGGCAGATACCAGATTAGCTTTGATTTCATCGTGTCACAATCTCAACCCATTTGAAAAATGATAGCATGGCACCCATATCAAGTCAATGAAGCTATTGTGCTCGGAAATCTGCGGTTGTCAAGTGACCTTCAGTAAGATTCTTTACTAACGTGGCTTGGAGAGGGGATTCAGCAGCTTTCCCAGATAATGGCCAGCCCTTTCTTTCCGGGAAGGATGAACGTGCGGGCATTCCCCAAAAGAATTACTTTGTCATTGTGAGGAATTCTTCTTTAGGAAGGACTCGCAATGACGCGGGGTTCGGTTGGCGGCGTAGACAAAAAGATGGGGATACTCCAAATAGACGACTTATAGAGTAACCATCACCATAAAAATAGGGAACTGCGATAATTGAAGAGTGCGATAAATATTGCAGGGATTTAATAGCTTATCGCAATTCCCCGTGTTTTTCTGCCTTATGTTGTCCGGCTACTACTCATCCTCTATCCCGTGTTCTTTAATATAATCAACGGCATCTTGCACTGTTTTTATCTTCTCGGCATCTTCATCGGGGATCTCTATTCGATTCGCTTCATTACTGAACTCTTCTTCCAATGACATCACTAACTCTACGAGATCGAGGGAGTCAGCGTTGAGGTCGTCGACGAAGGAGGATTCAGGTTTTACTTCTGATTCCTCGACACCTAATTGATTAACGACGATTCTTTTCACTCTCTCGAAGATGGTTGCCATCCTTCTGTCTCCTTCCTGATAAATAGTCTGCCTGACCACTTACTACGTGCCGTTGGCTTTAGCTTGACTTATCGCTCCGAGCACACCATTGACGAACTTGGGTGAGCTCTCGCTGCCAAAGGCTTTGGCGAGTTCCACCGCCTCATTGATAGCCGCTTTCAATGGCACTCTATTGTCTATCGAAATCTCAAAAATTGCAAGCCTCAGTATATTTCTATCGACCACAGACAATTGCTGCACAGGCCAGTTAGGGGCATGGGCCTGAATCAGGGAATCGATTCGCTTTTTGTTCGCCAGCACCCCATCGACCAGCTCCCCGGCAAAGGACCGAGTTGCTTCCGGCAGTGCTTGCTCCTCCGCCAGCCTGTTCAGGGAAATCTCTGCGTTGTGGCGGGTGCAATCACTCTCAAACAGCGCCTGCAGCGCCACTATCCTGGCCTTGTGCCTCATACCTGGCATTAATCCCTCGACTGAGGCTGTTAACTATTGTTAATTTGCTCGGGCGACCGGCTGTCCGGTACGCATTTTCTGCCTATTTTACCATCTTCTTTCAAGTTAGGGAATCTCTATGAAAAAACTATTTGTGAAATGTCGCCGGCTGATGGGCGAACACGCTGAGAGATGGGATTAAGGACAGCAAGCACCTCCCCGGAAAGGAGTGGCTTGTTTGTATGCGGCACAAGCCTTATCGCAGCCCTTTTTGGCGAAGCGATAGTAATCTATCATGTCATCGCCATCCCACCATTCACATTTATCACCTGTCCGGTGATGTAATGGGCTTCCTCTGAGACGAGGAAAGATACAGCATAAGCTACATCTTTAGGCGTGCCAATGAAACCCACAGGGATTTGCTTGAGTAACTCCTGCTTCACATTCTCGCTGAGCTTCTGAGTCATACCGGTATCAATGAAGCCGGGGGCAACTGCATTGACCGTGATGCCTCTCGAGGCAACTTCCCTGGCAGTGGACTTAGTAAGGCCGATCAGGCCGGCTTTGGATGCGGAGTAGTTGGCCTGTCCTGCATTCCCGGTCAGCCCGACCACGCTTGCCATATTGACGATCCGGCCCCAGCGCTGCCTTATCATATGCCTCAGCACAGCCTGAGTGCAAATAAAAGCCCCCTTTAGATTGATGTTCAGTACCATGTCCCAATCCGCCTCGGACATTCTCAAGAGCAGGCCATCCCGTGTAACTCCGGCATTGTTAACCAGGATGTCGATATGGCCAAACGAAGATAGCGCCTGCTCCACAAGTTTGTTCACTTCTGCGGCAATGATGACATTGACCGGGATGGCCAGGCTTTTCCCATTCTTCGCCTCAATTTCGGCTGCGACTTCCTTCGCCGTAGCAGCGTTGACGTCGCTGATCACCACGCTGGCACCCAGCTCCGACAGCATCAGCGCTATCTCCCGCCCGATACCCTGGCCGCTGCCTGTGACTATAGCAACTCTATTAGATAAACTCATTCGCAACTCTTTTCAGGAAAGATAGGGGCGCGTGTGTTTCAGAGGTTTATGGCTTTGATAGACTCTGGATCGCTCATATTGAGAACTCGCGCTTTATCGCTGATCCTTTTGATCAGCCCGGAGAGCACCTGACCGGGGCCGATCTCAATAAAAGTGGAGATTCCCTCTCCCAGCATGTACTCCACCGACGGCTGCCACTGAACGCAGTTACATAGCTGACGTAGTAGCTCCTCTTTCACTCCCTCGGCAGTGGTTACCGGCCTGGCAGTGCTGTTAACTATGATAGGAATCTCCGGTGTTCTAAAGTTAATCTGTGAGATAGCCTCGAACATGCCCTCGATGGTAGGCTTCATCAGGGTTGAGTGGAAGGCACCGCTGACCTGAAGCGGTATCACCCGGCGCGCATCGGCAGCTTTCGCCATTTCCATAGCGCGCGCCAGTGCCTCCTTCGAGCCGCTGATGACAATCTGCGCCGAGCAGTTGAAATTGGCAATTTCTGCGCCAGTATCGCAACATATTTTTCTTAATACTGCTTCGTCGAGGCCGATGACTGCTGCCATGCCTCCGGGTTCGATTTCACCAGCTTTTTGCATCAGGCGTCCCCGTTCCCTGACAAGCCGGATAGCATCGGTAAAATCGAGTACGTTAGCGGCAACCAGCGCAGTGTATTCGCCGAGGCTGTGGCCGGCGACGAACGAGGGGTGTACCGTATGGTTGACCTCCGAGGCGGCCTTCAAGCAGGCCACGCTGGTTGTCATTATGGCTGGCTGAGCGTTGACGGTCTGGCGTAGTTCGTCTTCGGGTCCCTCAAAGCAGAGCCGGGAGATGGGAAACTGGAGCGCCTCGTCGGCCTCCTGGAAAACCTCTCTTGCCCTGGATGAGTTCTGGTAAAGTTTGTGGCCCATGCCCACAGACTGTGAGCCCTGACCGGGAAAAACATGGGCAACCTTGCGTTTTGGCTTTGTTTCAAGCTCGGCCATGTGCTGCCTCCGAAACCGAAAGGATTACTCCTTCTTCTTAGGTGCCTTCTCCTTGATTACTTCTCTCCCGTTGTAGGTTCCACAGAAATGGCAAACCTGGTGGGCAGGCTTGAGGTTGTGGCATTGAGTGCAGGGAACAAGGGATGGTACGAGCACACCGAGGTGGCTGCGTCTTTTCCCCTGTCGCGCCTTGGGATATTTTCTTTTCGGTAGTGGTGGCATTGTCTAGTTTACCCCTTTCTTTCTCTCCTGACGCTTGTTCTTAATACGCAGCGCCTGAAGCGGGGCCCAGCGCGCATCGGGAGGAGCAGGCGGGCAATCGCAAGTTGCATAGTTGAGGTTGCGTCCACAATGAGGGCACAGCCCGGCGCAGTCCTCGCTGCAGACTGGCTTCATAGGGAGGGCCATTATCTTATATTGACGCACTGCCTCGCCGAGATCGAGCATATGGTTCTCGTTGATGAGAAAGGCGCCTGCTTCAGTCGGTGGAGGAAGAGGTAAGCCGGTGACCGGGTCTCTGGTGATGAAGTACTCCTCCTCGATATCTATCTTCAAGGGATATTCGAACTGCTCGAGACAGCGGCTGCATTCGCCTCTGGCGATAGTCTCGAGGCTGCCTGTTACTAGGATGCTGCGATTGGTGCGGAGAAGCTGCACCTTGCCCCGGATGGGGAAGCCATCTTCGTCCGTCTCATCGATATCGTATTGCCGGACCGACCCTATGTTTTCTTTAAGTTGCTGCGCAACATTGATTTTCATAGCACTCTCGATGCATAGTAGTCGCATGTTAAAGCTCATTTTAGGACAAATTAACCCGAATTGTCAAGTTGCCTGCGAATGTGCTGAAGCTGCCTTCCAGGGTCTGGCAAGACATCGTATCGGATTATCATAGACTAGCACGATTCAGGAAATGTAATAAGTTTTTGATTTTTCCCCAGAGAATGTTATTACTTCTTGACATCTTTGCCGTTAGTATTTTACAGACAGTCTTCTTCACCGCACTCAATCTATGGACAGCTAGGTTTGGGAGTATCAATCGAGCGAGAACGAAGTCATGAGTGAGAAAAACAGGCGCGATAGTAAAACAGTCCTCCTCGTTGAAGATGAGCCAAGAATACTGAGGTTCATGAGCATATCGCTTAGAGCCTCAGGTTATAATGTCGTCTCGACGATGAGAGGAGACCATGCCATCGACCTGGTGAAAGCAGAGAAGCCTGACGTTATCATTCTCGATGTATTCCTTCCCGGGATGGATGGGTTTGGGGTTCTCAGGGAACTGCGAACATTCTCTCGGTTACCAGTTATAGTCGTCAGCGCTCGAGACTCACTGGGCCCCGAGGCTCTGGCACTCGGTGCCAATGAATTCATCGCCAAACCCTTCAAACCCGATGACGTGATTAAGAGGATCTGCGCTATTTTGCGGGAGTAACGCAATCCGCCGCATCATCGCGTCTCATTATCGGCGGCCCCGGGCCAGGGATACCATATTCAACATTACCTGTATAGCATAATGGTCAGATTACATTGAGGCTGTGGTCTCGAAGAGGTAGCACTAGCCTTTGATTACGCCGATGGGCCTGGCTTTGGCCACCCTGATCGAGATTCCGGCGGCATCGGTCACATGCACGACCTCAGCCACATCCTTATAGGCTGACGAGGCCTCCTCGGCGAGCCCCGAAATGCTGGCCACTTTTACAGCGATACCCTTAGCTGCCAGCTCGGCGAGTATATCTGAGCCGCGGGCGCTTCTCTTGGCTGCCGAGCGGCTCAGGACCCGGCCCGCCCCGTGGCAGGTGGAGCCGAAAGTCTCCTGCATAGCTCTCTCGGTTCCCACAGCAACGTAGGAGTAGCGTCCCATGTCCCCCGGGATGAGCACCGGCTGCCCCACCTTGCGGTACGCCCTAGGCACATCGGGATGCCCGGCGGGAAACGCTCGGGTTGCCCCTTTGCGGTGTACACAGACCGTGAGCTTTTTGCCTTCTACCTGATGCTCTTCTATCTTGGCAATATTGTGTGCCACATCGTAGACTACTCTCATGCCTAAATCGCGCGGGCTCTTGTTAAGTACCTTGCCGAATGACTCTCTAGCCCAGTGGGTGATACACTGGCGGTTAGCCCAGGCGTAGTTGGCAGCGCAGGCCATTGCTGCGAGATAGTCCTGTCCCTCGGGGGACTTCACCGGCGCACAGGCAAGCTGGCGGTCGGGAAGCTCGATGCCATAGTTTCTGATTGCGGTTCCCATCGTCTTCAAATAATCGTCGCAGACCTGGTAGCCAAATCCCCTGGAACCTGTATGTACTAAGAGCAGTATCTGTCCCACATCTTCAATACCGAAGACCTGGGAGGTAGTAGCATCATAAATCTCGTCCACCACTTGGACTTCGAGGAAATGGTTCCCTGAGCCCAGCGTCCCCGACTGCGGGACGCCGCGGGTCTTTGCTCTATCGCTCACTTTATCGGGGTCAGCACCTGACATATAGCCGTGCTCCTCGGTGTACTCCAGATCCTCCGTTTCACCGAATCCCGCTTCTACTGCCCAGGCTGCGCCTTTAATCAGCAGCTTCTCTATCTCCTTGCCTCTGAGCCTTATCTTGCCCTCGGAGCCCAGACCGGAGGGGACATTGTGGAAAAGGTCGTTGAGCAGATTCTCTATCCTGGGCTTGACCTCATTCTCGGTGAGATTAGTACGAATGAGGCGCACGCCGCAGTTGATATCGAAACCCACGCCTCCCGGCGAGACCACGCCGTCGCTGACCCTGGTAGCGGCCACACCACCAATGGGGAAGCCGTAGCCCCAGTGAATGTCAGGCATAGCCATTGACCTGCTCACTATACCGGGCAGGAAGGCGACATTGGCCACCTGCTCCAGGGACTGGTCTCCCTTGATGAGGCCCATCATTTTCTCATCGGCATACACCAGCCCTGGCACCCTCATCCCTGGTTTATATGACTGGGGTATCTCCCAGCGGTAATCGTCTATTTTGTTCAGCGTTCCCTTCCATGCTTCTGTCATCTCACCCTCCCCCTAGATGTCCAGGATAAACCGGACTTTTACCCCCTCGTTCTTCTCTATCTTGAGCATGTGATAGGTGGCTGCCTTGACCGCAGTCTTAAGCTGGTGACGCGAGGTGTCCACCTTCTCGCCGTAAACTCTGGCCTGCAACCTCTTTTGGCTCAGAGCGGTAACTTCGAATCTTTTGAATATAATATGCTCTACATCAAATAGATAGAGTAGCTCATTAAGCCAGTCTACCAGCAGGGCCTCCTGGTCAGTTGAGTGGACATCGATCTTGCGGCTGACCTTTTCTCTGACTCCGTCGAGGTCAGCTATCAGGCTGAACATGCCGTAGGCCGAGTTGGCGAAGGCTTCCTTGAGGTCGCTGCCGTAGGCGATGATGCCTACATCGGCCGTGTGGTCAATCACCTCAAACCGAGGCACACTTCCCCCCTTGTGGATAGATTATATCATAGACAAAAATTCCTCTCCCTTGACGGGAACCTGTGTAGGGGCAGACCCATGTGTCTGCCCAAAGTAGTGGCGTTCAATTGAACGCCCCTACCGCGAATTGAGTTTTGTGCTAAAATCCTGGCATGAAGTTCATTGTTGACTCCAATGTGGGCAGGCTGGCCAGGTGGCTCAGGATCGCAGGCTTCGATTCTGTATTCATCAACGACCTGGATGATAACAGGCTGGTGCGGCTCGCTTTGTCCGAGGGCAGGGTGCTGCTCACCAAGGACACACAGATATTGAAAAGGCGTGTGGCTGCTACGGGCCGCCTTAAAGTCATTTTGATTGAGAGCGAAGAGGTCAAGGCACAGCTTCGTCAGGTCATTAAGACACTGAACTTGGCGGATAAGATAAGACCTTTTACGCTCTGTCTCGAATGTAACCAGCCCCTGGTGCCCAGGGAGAAGGAAGAGGTCAAGGAACTGGTGCCCCCCTATGTTTTCCAGACTCAAACCCAGTACATGCAATGCCCCGCCTGCCACCGCGTCTACTGGCGGGGGACACACTGGCAGAGGATGAGCAGAGAGCTTGAGAAGATAATGAGCGAATCATGAGGAAGGCAGCCTTTATTTACGATGAGGGGCTGGTGGCGCGTACCATGGTGGAGGATGAGGAATTCAACCCGAGCCGTTTGAAGTACACCTATGAGTTGCTCCGCGCTTACCATGCCTTTAATAAATCGACGTCCAGACTGGTTATTCCTGATAAGGCTGGTGAAGCTGCGTTGCTCAGTTTCCATACGAGGGACTATGTTGAAGCGGTGAGGTGCTTCAGCCGTGGTGAAAGGCTATCCGAGGCAGCTAGGTTTAATTTCAGCGAGTACGGTGACAATCCTGTCTTTCCCGGGATGTATGAGGTGTCCACCATGATAGCGGGCGCAACTCTGAAGGCAGCAGAGATGGTGGCTGAAGGGAAGGTGGATGTGGCCTTCAACCACTCAGGTGGAGGGCATCATGCAGCCTCGAATTACGCCTCCGGCTTCTGCATTTTTAACGATGTCGTTATCGCCATAAAGCACCTGCTGGCGAAAGGGCTCAGGATAGCCTATATCGATGTCGATGCTCATCACGCCGATGGAGTTCAGGACGCGTTTTACGAAACCGATAAGGTGCTCACTATCTCGCTTCATGAGACAGGGCGAATCCTTTTTCCCGGCACGGGGGAGCCTTCGGAGATAGGTGTTGGTGCAGGCAGAGGGTATTCGGTGAACATTCCTCTCGCTCCTTATACTGACGACGAGGTCTATCTCTGGGCATTTGACCAGGTGGTGCCTGTGCTGGTCGGTAGCTTTAAGCCTGATATTGTATTTACTCAGCTTGGCTGTGACACTCATTACCTTGACCCGATGACCCAGCTTAACCTGACTACCGAAGGGTACAGCGGCGTAATAAAGAGGCTGAGGCAACTGGCACCGAAGTGGGTTGCTGTGGGTGGCGGTGGTTACGAGATGAGCGTGGTGGCCAGGTGCTGGACACTGGCTTACGGGATAATGATAGACCGCGAATGGCCTGATGAGATACCACGAAGCTATCAAGAGCTTTACGGCATAAAGAGGCTGAGGGATATTGGGAAACCACGTTTAGATAGCAGATTCAAACAGCAGGCACGCCGCTTTGCCGAGGAGAGCGTGGCCGAGGTGAAAAGGCTGGTATTTCCTTATCACGGACTGTGAGATATACAGTTCGTAGGGGCGAACCCATGTGGCCGCCCTTTCGTTTTAGGGCAGACACACGGGTCTGCCCCTACAAGATGGCGATGCCCTTCATGTTATTCCCACCGAGGAAATTCATTATCATTTCCCCAAAAAGGATGTGGAAAATTTGTAGGTCATAAAACTCTGTAACCTACTTAATTACCCCTGCTTTACGCAGTTCCTCTATCTGCTGCTTGGTGTAGCCTAAGCCTTTCAGGATTTCGTCCGTATGTTGCCCAAGGACGGGCGAGAAGCTCCTGAACTTCGCTGGCGTCTCCGAAAGCTTTACAGGCATGCCGAGCTGTCTTATCTTACCCAGCGTAGGGTGCTCGAATTCAGGGAACATCTCACGATGCTGCAACTGAGGGTCTTTAATTACCTCGTCTAGCTCGAGGACGGGGCTGACACAGGTATCCGCCTCTTTCATAATCTGGAACCAATCATCCCGGGTTTTGGTAAGGATAGTCTCTCTGATGATGCCATAGACTTCATGCAATTTCTCACCTTTCGCGTGGTGGAAAGGGATAAGGTCCTCTCTACCGATGGCGCGGCAGAAGCGCTCCCAGAAATGAGGCTCCACCAGTCCGGTGGTGATGTACTTGCCGTCCTTGGTCTGCCATATATTTATTGTCGGCGATGGCCAGCCTCTTTTGGGGATGAAGCTGTCCCTGAAGTATCTTAACAGGCTGACGGAAAGGAAGGGCAGAACGCTGTCGGTCATGGATATGTCCACAAACTGGCCTTTCCCGGTCTTCTCTCGCGCAATTAGGGCGAAAAGGATGCCGATCACGGCGTGCAGGGCGCTGCCGATGTCGCCTACGGCGGCTCGTATAATGACAGGGTTGCCTCTATGGTCGCCGGTAAGCCCCACAGCGCCTCCGATGGAGGTGTAGTTGGGGTCATGGCCGGGCAGGTCGCGATAGGGGCCATCTTGTCCGAAGCCGGTCAGGCTGCAATAGATAATCCTGGGATTCAGCTTGGAGGCTGTCTTGTAGTCTACCCCCAATCTTTTAGCGACCCCGGGACGAGAGGCTTCCATAATTACGTCGGCATCTGCCACAAGCTTGTGGAAAATTTCTTTGGCTTCCGTTGACTTTAGATTGAGCGCAATGCTCTTTTTATTGCGGGATAGATAATCATAAGCGGCGTGTTTCTCCCGGTCTGGAAGCATCCCCATCGAGTACCCGGGGTCTTCCACCTTGATTACTTCTGCGCCCATGTCTGCCAGCATCATGGTGCAGTATGGCCCTGGTACAGTGCGGGAGAGGTCTATAACCTTGATTCCTTCCAACGCCAGTGTCATCAAATTCCTCCGAAATAGGCTGGTGATATAATACACCGAGAAAGCCTTTTCTTCCAGAGTAGGGGCAGACCTATGAGTCTGCCCTCATGTGATTCGGGGCGAACACATGGGTTCGCCCCTACAGGCGATCAATCTTGACTTTCCACACCTTCGAGTCTATGCTAAATGTTGCTGTGGCCAAACGGAGGATAGATACCCTGCTTGTGGCTAGAGGGCTGGTGGAGAGCAGAGAGAAGGCCAGGGTTATGGTAATGGAGGGCTCTGTTGTCGCCGACAATAGGACAGTAGTAAAGCCGAGCACCCTGGTTGATGAGGACGCTGAGGTTAAAATTCTCCAGAGTCCCCAGTTCGTAAGCAGGGGTGGGCTCAAGCTGGACTATGCCCTTGAGCAGTTCCAGATAGATGTGAACGGCCTGGTGGCGGTCGATGTCGGCGCTTCCACCGGCGGCTTCACCGATTGCCTGCTGAAGCGCGGGGCGTGTAAGGTCTACGCGGTTGACGTTGGCTACGGGCAGCTTGACTATCGGCTGAGGCAAGACCCGCGGGTGGTAGTGATGGAACGGGTAAATGCCCGCTATGCTTTCAACCTGCCCGAGTTTGTTGACCTGGCTACGGTGGATGTGTCGTTTATCTCTCTGGAGAAGGTTGTGCCTACTGTGGCCAAGCTAGTGAAGAGCAGAGGGCCACTGATAGCCTTGGTTAA
The DNA here is from genome assembly GCA_014874385.1 of Dehalococcoidia bacterium. Lineage (GTDB taxonomy): Bacteria > Chloroflexota > Dehalococcoidia > SZUA-161 > SZUA-161 > JACWAE01. The sequence goes on from JACWAE010000061.1 coordinate 40,377, forward strand.
GCCTCAATTTGAGGCGGGAAAGGAGCAGGTGAGCAAAGGCGGCCTGGTCAAAGAGCCTCTTATTCATGCCAGTGTTTTAGGGCGTTTCACCTGCTGGGCTGTTGGCTGTGGCTTCAGATTAGGGGGATTGGTAGCGTCCCCAATCTTGGGCGCTGAGGGCAATCAAGAGTTTTTAATTTTGTTGTGGAAGCCGTAGGGAAGTCAAGGGTAGCCTGGAGCAGATGCTCCAACCTACCCATCTGCAGGAAAATATGAGTGATAGGTCATGCTCGAATAAAAAAATCGGCATTCTGTTTCAGCCTAAAGCCTCTGCCGCCGGGACCTTGGCCCAACAACTGACAAAGGTTGTGGGCAACATGGGAGCTTCGGTCTGGGTTTGCTCGGCGTGGGAGGAGGACAAGGCATGTGAACAGATAGAGGACTCTAGGTTCGTTATCTGCCTGGGCGGGGATGGCACGATTTTGAGGGCAGCGCGCATAGCCAGTCCCAGGGGGATACCCATACTCGGCATAAATCTAGGCCGTGTGGGGTTTATGACTGAGTTAAACGCTGAGGATGCCCTGTCTAAAGTGCCTGCTTTCATGGAAAGCGAGGGCTGGGTGGAGGAAAGAGCTATGCTACAGGCGGAGCTTGTCTCCAAGGATACCCCGCCATTTCATGCGTTGAACGATGTTGTCGTCGCCCGAGGCGAAAGGTGCCGTTTGATTCGTATCAGGACAACCATTGATGGGGAGTTACTGACAACCTATAAATGCGATGGACTGATTGTAGCCACTGCAACCGGCAGCACTGGATACTCCCTAGCAGCCGGTGGGCCTGTACTTCATCCGCAAGCGGAGGAGATGCTATTGAAGCCGATTGCAGCTCACCTGAGCCTGTCTACCGCCCTGGTCTTGTCTTCTGAGGCGACTGTGAAACTTGAGGTTAGCACTACTCATCAAGCCACCCTCAGCATTGACGGACAGATTGAGGTTCCGCTGAGCGATGGCGATGTCATCAAGATTAAGCGCAGCCCTTATGTAACGAAAATGCTCAGAGCTGAGTGGCCTCTGCCCTTTTATAGTGCACTAATGGCGAAGCTGGAAAAGCGGGAGTGAGCCAAGATGAAGGTGGAAAAAGCCAAAATGGTTGATGTGCCTCAGATGCACAAGCTTATCAACAAGTTCGCTGCGCAGGGTGAGATGCTGCCCCGTGCCCTGAGCGAGATTTACGAGAATATTAGGGACTATTTTGTGGTCAGGAACCGCGATAAGGTAGTTGCGTGTGTGGCGCTTCATGTAAGCTGGTCTGACCTGGCTGAGATTAAGTCTCTGGCGGTAGCTAAAGCTAGGCAGAAGCAGGGCATTGGTGCCAAACTGGTAAAAACCTGTATTGACGAGGCTAGGCAGTTGGGTATATCTACAGTTTTCTGTTTGACCTATAATCCCGAGTTTTTTGAGAAATGCGGTTTCGTTAGCATTGACAGGTCAGCATTGCCCCGCAAGGTCTGGGGAGAGTGCTATAAATGTCCTAAATTTCCCGATTGTGATGAGGTGCCGCTGGTCGTACATCTGGGGCCACCTCGGCCTTTGAGCGATGAAAAATGAGCCCTGAACGAACTCTGCATAGCGAGCGGATATACGACGGGAAGATTATCAACCTGAGGGTTGATACGGTGGAGCTGCCATCGGGCAAAAAGACGAAGCGGGAGATCGTAGAGCACGCAGGCTGCACTGCTATCGTTGCCATTGATTCTGAGGATAATGTCCTGCTTGTCCGCCAGTACCGCAAGGCTGTGGAGAGAATGCTGCTGGAGATACCTGCCGGCGGCATCGAACGGGGAGAGAAACCCCTTGACGGCGCTCGCAGAGAGCTTGAAGAGGAGGCCGGTTTTTCCGCTGAGAAGTGGGAGGAGTTGAGCCTCTTTTACACCAGCCCCGGCTTTACTACGGAGTACATGCACCTCTATCTCGCCAGCGACCTCAAACCCATGAAGAGAGCCGCAGACGACGATGAGAACATCGAGTTGGTGCGCGTTCCGCTGAAAAAAACTCCTGAGCTTATTACCTCAGGAGAAATCTGCGATGCCAAGAGCATCGCAGGACTGCTCATGGCGCTGCGCAAGGTTCGGACGAAATAGGAAGGCTGAAAAGTCTACCCTGGTTCCTGTTGTTTGCCCGCTTGTTTGGCTTTTTCCTCTTCCACCAGTACACGGCGCAGCACTTTGCCGATGATGGATTTGGGCAGGCTGTCCCGGAACTCCACTATCTTGGGCAGTTTGAAGCGAGCCAGGCGCTCGCGGCAGAACTCGATGATTTCCTCAGCAGTGGCGGTCTCGCCTTCCTTGAGCACGATGGCTACTTTCACTGTCTCGCCGCGGTAGGCATCGGGAACGCCGTAGGCAACTGCTTCTTTGACCTTGGGGTGTTCGTAGAGAACCTCCTCGATTTCACGAGGATAGATGTTATAGCCGCCGGCGATAATCATCTCTTTCTTGCGGTCCACGATAAAGAAGAAGCCGTCCTCGTCCATCTTGGCCAGGTCTCCGGTGTAGAGCCAGCCATTGCGTAACACCTGTTTGGTCTCCTCCTGCCGGTTCCAATAGCCTTGCATCACCTGGGGACCTCTGATAACCAGCTCCCCGACCTCTCCTACTGGCATCTCCTTCTCGCCGGTCTCCGCGTCCACTATTCTGACCTCTACATCTGGGAAAGGCACCCCGATACTTCCAGCCTTGCGTTTTCCAACTTGCGGGTTCGCGGTGACCACAACCGGGGCTTCACTGAGTCCGTAGCCCTCTGCAAGCTTGCCGCCGGTGATTTTCTCGAACTGCTGCTGCACCTCCAATGGCAGCGGCGCCGCGCCGCTGGTACAGCTCTTGATCGAACGCAGATTATATTTCTTCGCATCCGGATGGTTATTAATCGCTACATACATGGTAGGCACACCGGGAAAGAAAGCCGGCTTATATCGGTTGATGGCTTTAAGCACTTGCAGGGTGTCCCAGCGTGGCAGCAGCACCATCGCCGCTCCGCCCAGCACAGAGAAGTGCATTACCGCCACCATGCCATAAACATGAAACAGCGGCATTACACCCATCACCACCTCCACGCCCTCCTTAAAGTCCACGGGGTTCGCCCAGGCTTTCATCTGGTAGATGTTGGCAACCACGTTACGGTGCAGGGCCACCGCACCCTTGCTGATGCCGGTAGTCCCACCTGTGTACTGAAACATGGCGAGATCATCGGGGGTTACGGTTACTGAGGGCGGTTCAGGGCTGAAGTGGTGCAGTAAGTCTTGAAAAGAATGAGTACCCTTAGCTCCGGCGATGTTAACTCGGTGTCCCTCTTTCTTCTCACGGAGAAGGGTGAATAGAAATCGGCTTACAGGAGGCAGGTACTCCTTGATATTTGCTACTACAACATTTTTTAGCTTTGTTCGCTCTTTCAGTTCGGTAACAGTGCGATAAAAGAGGCTGAGGACAATAATAGTCTCAGCGCCGCAATCGTTGAACTGGATCTCCATCTCACGCGCCGAGTATAATGGATTGGTTCCTACTACTACGCCTCCCACCTTGAGCACAGCATAGTAGCTAATCACGAACTGAGGACAATTGGGAAGGAGCAGAACAACCCTATCGCCCTTCTTGACCCCAAGATTTATCAGGGCATTAGCCAGCCTGTTTACCTGCTGTTCCAGTTGTTTGTAGCTCAGCCGGTAAGTGTCCCCCAAAGCACCGGGGAAGATAATGGCGGTGTGGTTGGGGAAACGGTCTGCCGTTTGCTCAAGCAACTGGTGCAGGGTAACTTTGGGGTAATCAATTGTTGCGGGGACGCCCGGGTCATAACTCTTCACCCATACTTTCTCCATCTCGGCCTCCTTACCAACAGGTTTATTCTCTGCCTCTATGAAGCCGCTCTGCGTTGCCTCTTGTTAACCATGCAGCTTCCAGACAAAATGGTAATCCTGTTAAAACCTGAGTCTCTTTTTGGCTGCCTTTAGCAGGTCATCTCTGAACTTGGGATGCGCAATCTTGATGAGAGCCAAAGCGCGCTCCTTTTCATTGAGTGGTGCAAGGTTGGCAATTCCCCACTCAGTGACTACATACTGCGTGTAATGCCTGGGCACCGTCACCCTAGCTCCCTGCGTCAGGTAAGGCACGATGCGTGATATCGTATCGCCATGGGCGGTGCTGGGCAGGATGTTTATGGCTCTTCCTCCTTCGGACCAGTAAGAGCCAATCACGAAGTCAAGCTGCCCGCCTGGGCCAGAGCGCATCGAATCTCCGAAAGACTCCGAGGCGATGGTTCCCACAAGGTCGACCTCGACAGAGCCGTTTATGGCCACCAGGTTTTTCTCCCTGACCAGTAGAGGAATTGAGTTAGAGTATGAAGCAGAATAGAACTCGACCATGGGATTATTGCCCAGGAAGTCGTAAAGCTCCTGGTCGCCAATAGTAAAAGCCATGATCATCTTGTTGGTATGGGTCTGCTTATACTTGCAGGTGACGACACCCTTCTCCACAAGCAGGTGGGTGCCCTGGGGAGCCATCTCGGTGTGAATCCCCAGGTCTTTCAGCCCGCAGTCGGCAAGAAGCTTGGATATCTGGCCTGGAACTGCGCCTATTCCTACCTGAAGGCAATCCCTGTCTTTGAGCAGGCTCACCACGTTCTCTGCAATCTTTTTGTGCACCTCGGATGGCTCAGGCATAGGCGGCGAAAACAGGGGTTCGTCTATCTCGACGAACTTGGAAAACTGGCTGACATGGTAGTGCGAATTGCCGTAAGTATGCGGCATCTTCGGATTTACCTCGCCGATAACCACTGCACCCTGGTCAATGATGTCCGAAGTGAAGAACATATCAAGTCCCAGGGATACGTAGCCGTGGTTGTCCGGGGGACTGACCTGGGTGAGCATGACATGCCTGCGTGGATTGACTTCTTGCCGCTTTCGCGCCACGTTGCCTACACTGGAGCTTTGTACCGGGATGAATGTAGTAACGCCTGCATCATGCTGCCACATAGTGAGCTGGTTATAGAAGCCGCACATCATATCGAAGGTTTTCTTGTACTCAGGCGCAAAAATCTTGTACGGATGAAATACAAGCGCCGATATATACTCGACATTCTCGAGTTCTTCTTTCCGGTCCGCGATTGCGTCCATCGTAGCCGTGGAAGGCTCACCGAGGCCCAGGGGAGTTAACAATCGGTCGCCCGATTTAATAATCTTAGCAGCCTCCTGGGAGCTGCACAGCTTAGACCTGTATTCATCTCTCCAGGTCATTTACTTCCTCCTTATAGTAAAAAAGTTTCTCTTAAATAACGGGCATTTATGGGAATAAAAAAGAGCACCATAAAACAGGAAACCCTGCCTGAGTAAAGACATGTTTCCTGCGGACTCGTATTGCGAAATTATACGTGGGTCTCACCTCAGTTGTCAATGGGGAGATAATGACAGTCTGCTCAAATGGTGCAGAATCGAGCTGTCAGCCTATCACCCCAGCCTTGCGCAGTAAATTAATGCGCTTGGCATCATAGCCTATTTCATGCAATATCTCGTCAGTGTGCTGCCCAAATCTGAGACACCAATTTCTTACCTGGAACGGTGACCCGGATAGCTTTATCATGGAGCCCACCTGTCTGACGCTGCCCAGAACAGGATGCGGTATTTGTTTAATCATACCACGAGCAGTCAATTGGGGATCTGAGACTAATTCATCTATGGAGTAAACAGGGGCAACGCAGGTGTCCTTCTGTCTCAGGATTTCCACCCACTCGTCGCGTGATTTAGCCAAAAAGGTCTTTTTAAAATACTGGAAGATTTCCGCTCGCTTCTCACCTTCGGTAAATTGATGCTCGATGAAATCGTTGCGGCCCAGAAGTTGACATAGATTGGTATAAAACCACGGCTCAAAAGCCGCGATGCTGATGTACTTCCCGTCTTTTGTCTCGTATACGTTGTACCAGGGCCAATGCCCGGTGAATATCGTCTCGCCTCTTTTGTGCTCTGCTCCGTAGGCAAGATAAGAATTAATCCACAAGGACATCAGTTCCACAATTCCATCTGTCATGGAGACATCAACGAATTGCCCCTTGCCGGTCTCCACTCGAGCCATCAGTGCTGATAGAATACCGATGGCAGCGGCCATGCCGCCGGCGGCGAAGTCTGCTACCAGCGTGCCTGGTATAACGGGTGCACCGCCGGATTCACCTGTCAGGCCTAACAGCCCGCCTATGGATGTGTAGTTTATATCGTGTCCGGGCAAGTCGCGATAAGGGCCCTCTTGCCCATACCCTGTTATCGAAGCGTAGACAATTCCGGGATTTATCTTCCTGATGGTTTTGTAATCAATCTCCAGACGCTTTGTAACTCCGGGCCTGTAGCTCTCCATAACGACGTCGGCAGCCTTAGCCAGCTCATAAAAAATAGCACGACCATCCTTAGCTTTCAGGTCAAGTCCTATGACCCTGCAATTCCTTATTCCAGGAAAAGCTGGGTCATTAGACAGGGCGTATTTGATCAGTCCGCCGCGGCGTTCGGGGTCGGGCTCGTGGATCTTAATAATATCAGCGCCAAGGTCTCCGAGTAGGGTAGCGCAAAATGGGCCGGGGCCTATCCATGTCATATCCAGCACTTTTATCCCTTGTAAAGCCTGGCGTTTTGCCCGCGCAGCTCTTATTGGCATATTATCTCTTGGTCATCTCGCAAGCTAGACAGGAAAGCCCTTGTACTCAGGATATTTCTCTCCCCGATCAATTTCTGCATCTGCTGCCAGTATCCAGACGACTATCCCGTTCCCTCAACATCTTCTTCCCACCTAAGAGGTGTACTTCTCTGCCTCTATGATCCGGTCTGCGATATCTCTTCTTATCTGTACGGCGTTTACAGGAACGATCTGCGAGATCTTCCTCAATGTCGCGAGTTGACTATCGAGCGCCTCGCCGCTTTCCATTGCCGCCAGCGTCTGCTGGGCATAACTGCCCACTCTGCCCATGGCATCATTGACATAGAGTTGCACCATGGCTATCTTCGTCTTGGATTGCTCGGCGCCGGCAGAATCGATGGACTTGAGAGCTCTGAGAAGGCCACTTTCCATGGCATAGATTTCCTGTGCAGTATCGGCAAGCAGCCCCAGAACCTCCTGTTGCTCCTCTATGGCCATTCCATATTTCTGCGCCGCAGTCCCAGCGAGAAACACGAATATCTTCTTCGCTCTATCTACAAGCTTGCGTTGGTATCCCAGAGGGCTATCCTTTGCATCAGGACGGAGGGACTTCATCGACGGCAACTTGTTTTTAATATTCTCCGCCTCGGTGAAAAGCGGCAACTCGTTCTTCAATGCCTTCCTCATCAGCCACCCGGTTATAATGACCCTGTTTATCTCGTTAGTCCCCTCAAATAGTCTGGTTATTCGAGAATCCCGATATATCCTTTCCGCAGGGTAGTCCTCGATATACCCGTAACCACCATATATCTGAACTGCCTCATCAGCTATATAGCCCTCAACCTCCGAACCGTAGACTTTGTTGATAGAGCACTCCACAGCGTACTCAGCAATGCTTTTTGCGCTCTGCCTGCCGATATCCTCGGCGGTTCGATCCAGGGTGGCGAGTATACCTTCTATGAGTCCGCCCGTTCGATAGACCATGCTCTCCAGCATATACGTCTTTGTAGCCATCTCAGCAATCTTGTGTTTTATCAGTCCAAACTGGCATATCGGCTTGCCAAACTGTATCCTCTGCTTGGCATATTGCACTGAGTTCTCTATAGCCAGCTTGGCTGCTCCCAAACACACGGCAGCCAATTTGAATCTGCCTATGTCGAGGATGTTGAACGCCACCACATGCCCCCTGCCGATCTCAAAGAGTACATTTTCTACCGGCACCTTGGCTCCATCGAGGAATATAGAGCATGTTGAGGAGCCGCGAATGCCCATTTTCTTCTCCTCGACGCCTGCAGATACACCCTCAAACCCTTTCTCCAGGATAAAAGCAGTCATCTTGTCACCGCCAATCTTGGCATAGGTGAAAATAATGTCGGCAAGGGCGCCATTGGTGATAAACTGCTTAGTGCCATCAAGTTTATAATATTTACCGTCCGGCGATAGAACCGCCGTGGTTTTTATGGAGAGGGCATCGGTGCCAGCCTCCGGTTCGGTCAGGGCATAAGCCCCTATCTTTTCACCGCGTACCAGGAAGGGAAGATATTTTTCTTTCTGAGACTTACTGCCAAATAACACCAAAGGCATTGATCCTATCCCTGTATGGCAGTTCAGGGTAACACCAAAGGCCCCTGCAGCCGCTGTGTGTTCACTGATTATCAGTGAGGTTATGCTGCCCATGTGAGAGCCACCATACTGTTCTTCTATCTCCGTCCCTAAAAGGCCCAGCTCACCCGACTTCAGCAAGAGCTTGCGGCTCAGGTCCCAATCTTTATGCTCCAGCGTCTCCATATTAGGTGTGACCTCGTTTTTAACGAAGCGCTCCGTGGTATCGATTATCATCTGGTGCTCTTCGCTGAAGTCCTCGGGCGTGAATATATCTCCAGCAGGCACCTCTTCAACCAGGAATGAGCCTCCCTTTCTGATAGTTTTCTCTGCCATAGCCTTCCTCCTTCCTCCTTATTCCTCTCTTTCGAATATACCTGCTGCCCCCATGCCTCCTCCAATACACATGGTCGTCATGCCAAACCTGGCTTTTCGGCGCTCCAACTCATACAGCAGCTTGGTTGTGAGATAAACGCCGGTACAGCCCAGGGGATGGCCCAGGGCGATAGAGCCACCGTTCACATTGAGCCTGTTCATATCTATACCCAGCTTCCTGACCACATATATCGATTGAGAGGCAAATGCCTCGTTTAGCTCTATAAGGTCAACCTGGTCGAGCGAGATTCCCGCGGATTTCAGGGCTTTGGGTATAGCAAAAACCGGCCCGATGCCCATAACCTCCGGGTCAACTCCAGCTACACCGATTGACCTGAACACGCCCATGGGCTTCAGCCCCAGTTGCTTTGCCTTCTCGCGGGACATGGCTACAACTGCTGCTGCCGCATCGTTCATGGGGCAAGAGTTCCCCGCCGTCACCGTGCCGCCAGCGCGGAAGAGGGGCCTCAGGTTAGCGAGCCTCTCCAGGGAGGTGTCGAACCTTACGCATTCATCGGTGTCGAAGACCTTCTCTTTACTCACTGCCTTCCCATTCTTAAAGCTCCGCTCTACTATTTTCAAGGGCAGGATTTGCTCCTTAAACCTTCCCTCTTTCAGGGCCTTGATTGCCTTTTGATGGCTCTCGAAAGCGAACGCATCCTGGTCCTCTCTACTTATATTGAACCGCTGGGCCACATTCTCCGCAGTGAGTCCCATGGTTATATACGCCGACGGGTATGACTCCACCAAATCCGGGTCGGGCATCGGTTTGTTCCCCCCCATGGGAACCAGCGTCATGTGTTCCGTACCGGCCGCCACTATCACGTCAGCGAAACCGCACATAATCCTCTCGCAGGCTACGGCAATGGACTCGAGTCCGGAGGCACAGTACCTGTTTATCGTCCTGCCCGGTACAGTTTGAGGCAATCCAGCCTTCAGGGCGATGATCCTGCCCAGGTTCATGCCCATTTCCGCCTCAGGGAAGGAGCAACCCATAACCAGATCGTCTATATCCTGCGGGTCCAACCCCTTCGCTCTTCTCACAGCTTCCTTGACCACCTCGGTAGCTGTGTACTCAGGCCTTGTATTTCTTAAACTGCCTGAAGATGCCCTTCCCAGGGCTGTTCTCACCGCTGATACTATAACTGCTTCCCTCATTCTCTTATCTCCTTACCGCTGTGTCTAGTTCCTTAGCGGTCTGTTGGTCTCAAGCATGTGTTTCATCCTGGCCTGGGATTTCTCCTCCCCGCACAGGGAAAGGAAGGCCTCCCGTTCCAGGTCCAGTAAGTACTGCTCCGTAACCAGCGTATTCATGTCCACATCGCCGCCGATGAGCACATACGCCAGCTTCTTTGCGATAAGGGCATCGTGATCACTTATAAACAACCCTTCCTTCAACATATAGATTAAGAGTTCCAGAAGTGCTCTGCCAGACCTACCCCCTACCTTGATACTATCCCTGGGGCGCGGCGGACGATAACCCTCTCTGGCCAGGTCGAGCACTGTCTGTTTGGCATCGTAAAGCAGGTGGTCCATGTTCATCGTAATTTTGTCATGTGGACCTAAGTAATCTAATCCATGGGCCTCCTGTGCCGAGGTAGATACCTTGGCCATGGCTATGGTTTCAAAACACCTGGCAACAAAGGGGAGCAGGTCGGTCTGGCCTCCGCCCGGCACGGCGCTGGGGACATTTGGAGGCATGCGATCAATGGTTCTCAGGAGCATCTCCTTGCAACCCCCACCGGCGGGTATCAATCCTACTCCTACCTCCACCAGTCCTATATAGCATTCGGCGTAAGCTCTCACTTTGGAGGCAGCCAGGCATACCTCGCATCCACCGCCCAGGGTCATGCGGAAAGGTGCGGCCACAACCGGTCTGTATGAGTATTTGATGCGCATGCAAGCCTGCTGGAAGCTGCTTACTGCAAGATTCAGAGCATCCCAGTCCTTATTCAGAGCTGCGGGATAAATCTGCCGGAGGTCCGCGCCGACGCAGAAATTGGCGCCCTGATTGCCGATGACGAGCCCGTCGAAGTTATCCTCCACCTCCGCTACGCTGTCGTTTATCATCTGGATAACGTCTGCATCTATCACGTTGTTCGGAGAATGGAATTCGAGGCAAGCCACCCCGTCTCCCATGTCCACAAGGCTCGCCCCGGCATTGGACTTGATCAGCCTCTTTCTATCTTTTATCGAAGGGAGAAGTATAATCTGCGGCTTCTCTTCTATCTTCTCGTAATCCGCTTTCTGGAAGTCGAAATAGTAGCGCTTCCCGCGCCGTTTTTCGTAGAACCGCTCCCTGCCCGACTTGAGCATGAGTTCGACGTTGTGGGGTATCCTTTCGCCCTCTTTGGCCATTCTCTCCACAGATTTCTTGAGCCCGATAGCATCCCAGGTCTCGAACGGCCCGAGCTCCCAGTTGTAGCCCCACCTCATAGCCCGGTCTACGCTCAATATATCATCTGCTATCTCGGGCACTTTGGCAGCGCAATACAGCAGCATCCTCTTGAGCACCTTCCAGGCAAAACGCCCGGCCCGGTCTTCGGAATAGACTAAAGTCTGCAATCTGGCTGCCGGGTCTGTTACTTTCTTGAGTTCATCCAGAACAGGGAACCTGGCTTTGCTCTGCGGTACATACTCAACCCTGTTGTAGTCAAGGGTATATATCTGTGTGCCTTGAGCGCCGGCCTCCTTTTTGTAAAAACCTTTGCCTGTCTTGTCGCCCAGAAGGCCAGCCTGCACCATTTTCTTTACAAAGTCTGGGATGGCGAAATCTTTCTTCTCTGCAGTATCCGTTATGTTGTCGGAGACATTCTGTGCTACCTTGAGGAAGGTATCCAGCCCTACCATATCCGATGTCCTGAAGGAGGCGCTCCTGGGCCGGCCCATCGGAGGGCCGGTTATGGCATCGACCTCATCGATGGTGTAGCCATCCTCTATCATGGTCTTGATTACGCCCAGCATGCCGTAAACGCCTATCCTGTTAGCGATAAAGTTGGGCGTGTCCTTGGCGAAGACAATGCTTTTGCCCAGTTGCCTCTCGCAGAAGTCAGCCATGAACGATACTACATCTTTATCTGTGAGCCTCCCGGGGATTATCTCCATGAGCTTCATATGCCTTGGTGGATTGAAAAAATGTGTTCCCAGGAAGTTAGTCCTGATTTCTTTGGGCAGCCCTTCCGAAATCCGCTCTATGGACAGCCCGGAGGTGTTCGTGCTGAAGATAGCGCCTGGCTTGATAAACGGCTCAATTTTCTGCAACAAGGTCTTCTTTATCTTAATGTCCTCCACCACTACCTCGATAATCCAATCAACCTCTGTAAGCCGCTGCAGATGGTCCTCGAAGTTGCCCGGGGTGATTAGTTTGGCGTCGGCAGGGACAAACATAGCAGGTGGGCTTGCACCTATAGTTCCTTGTATCCCCATTATGGCAAGCTTGTTCCTGAACTCGGGGGATTCCCTGGTCAGCCCCTTTTTAATATCCTGTTTGTCCAGCTCCGGAAGAACAATATCCAGAAGGAGTGTGGGTATGTCCACACCTGCCAGGAGAGCGGCTATCCTGCTCCCCATCACGCCGGACCCGAGCACCGCTGCCTTTCTAATTATTCTTCTTTTCATGGTTTTCTCCCTATATATATTATCTCACATAATCTCTGAGACGCACACTGTTATTTCTCAGGGGAACTCAAAAAAATAGCCCCTGTTTTAAAGATGTTCGGGGATTTGATAATAGACGCATGCCTATAGTTTGTCAACATGCAGAATTTGCCTCCCCACATCCCTCTTGACAAACTGGTATATACCAATTATAGTCTGCGGTATATACCAAAAGGGGGGAGTGATGGCTGGAGACTACGGAAGGTGCCCTAACTGTGGCAGCGATCAGGTAGTGAGAGCGGGCAAGTACAACCGCGGCCAGAAAGGCCTGGAGCAGCGCTATCTCTGCAAGGGCTGCCATAAATTCACCACAAAGCCCATTCAACAGCTTGAACTCATCAAGGCCCAGGAGTCGCTGAGATGAATAACAAAGGGCGTCAGGCAAAAGTGCCAAAGAAGAAGTTGAGCGTGGCATCGGACTGCTCAACTCGTCAAGAGGAAGGAGGACAAGTGACGATACTGTGCGATGAGCTGGTGGCGAAGCTGGAGGAGGTGGACCAGATGATACGCGAGGAGATAAAGAGAGAGGTGAACTCCAATGGGAACAATGGCTTAGCCTCCTCTCGACTCGCATGTTTGATGAGGTCCCGCGCCGATGTTCAAAGCGCAATCACGTGCCTCCTCGGAGCCAGCCACTAAGGGTATTTAGAAATTAGAAATATTAGAAGTAGTCCTGTCAAATATGCAAATCCCCCACTCCCGGGGGATTTGTGTAACTTCGGGGTATTATCTCAAAGACCTTTGTAAGTATCTTCTCTGCGGCGGGCTACTCTTACTATCGTGACCACGCTGGTTGCATCGTCTATGGCATATACTATCCGGTATTGACCTACCCTGATACGCCATAGGCCACTGTCGGCTAGCTTCTTTACTCTATGTGGGCTGGGATTATCCTCCAGGGTGGAGATGGCCCTAGCGACAATTTCGTAGTCTCGCTCAGATAACGCATCCAATCCTTTCTGGACCACCTGCCTCAGACTTACTTCATAGCTCAACGATGATGTTCCTGCCTGTCTTTGCGGTATTGTTTCCAGGTTATAGTACCCTTTTCATCGTGTAGTGCTTTCAGCCCTTCGCGGATGTCTTCCTCGTCCTCCAATATATCCAGGGCAGCATCGCGAAGAAGCTTAGCCATGGAGGTTCGTTGCTCGAAGGCGAGACGGCGGAGCCTCTCGTGTTGCTCTTCAGTCAGAAAAATCGTGGTACGTTTTAGTGTCGTTCCCATAGGCTGCCCCCTTTCCTGCTTAAAGTAACATATATGCATCGATATGTCAATATGCTGCCATTTTGATTTGTTGTTGAAGGGGGTAATTGACAGAAGCGGTAGGGTTCTGCGATGATGTAGAGTAGAGATGTTTTTCAGGGCCTTTTCTGAAATCAAATGGGGAGGTGCAGTTAAATGGGCGATGATTTAAAGTCAAAACAGGGCTATACAGTATATAAGCAGTTGGCTCAACGTCTGGATACTATCCCCAACGGCTTTCCCGCTACTGAAAGCGGCGTGGAACTAAAATTGCTGGCTAAGCTGTTCACGCCAGAGGAGGCAGCCGTAGCGCTGCAGTTGAAGCTGACCCCAGAATATGCGGAGCAGGTTGCGCAGCGCACTGAAGATGACCCCCAAGCCATGGAGGCGACCCTCAAAGGCATGGCTGGCAAGGGGCTGATACGTATGAAACGAGGACAGAAAGCCCCTGTCTTCGGGCTGATGCCTTTCGTTGTCGGCATCTACGAGATGCAGATCACCCGCATGGATAAGGAGATGGCACAGCTATTTGAGGACTACTATAAGGAAGCCTTCCATAAGATGCTGCATTCGGGGCCATCCATACACCGTGTAATCCCCGTGGAGCAGGCCGTGCAGACAGGGCTTGAGGTGTTGCCCTACGAGCGCGCCTCGGAGATACTGTCGCATGCACAGTCGTGGGGCGCTATAGACTGCATCTGCCGCGTGCAAAAGAGGCTGCTGGGAGAGCCATGCCAGCACCCCGTGAACGTATGCCTGATGTTCAGCAGAAAGCCTAATGCTTACGAGAAGGCCCAGCATATAAGGTCATTGACCAAGGAGGAGGCCCTGGAGCTGCTGCGCCAGGCTGAGGAGGCCGGGTTGGTTCATACCACCGGCAACCACCTGGGAGACCAGGACTATATCTGCAACTGCTGTGCCTGCGCCTGCGCTATACTGCGCGGTGCTGCTGAGTACGGCATTCTCACTGTATTGGAACCATCGGCATTCCGGGTCAGTGTGGACGAGAACCTTTGCGTTGGCTGCGACCTCTGTATCGAGCGTTGCCAGTTCAAGGCGCTGTCTATAGTGGATGGCGTTTGCAAGGTGGACGAACGGCGCTGCTTTGGCTGCGGCATCTGCATATCAGCCTGCGAAGATGGTGCCCTCAGCTTAGCACCCAGGCCGGCCAGTCAAGTGAAGACTCCGCCGCAATCCCTGGGCGAGTGGATGATGGAGCGGGCTGTGGTGCGGGGACTCGATCCGGAGAAGCTGGAAGATATTATGGGAAAAATCCAGTAAAGGTTTTTCCCCTGAGATGCCGTTCGTGGTGAGCCAGTCGAACCAGGAACGGCTCCTTCGATAAACTCAGGGCGAGCGGATATTAGGTTAGCCCTCATATGAGACGGGGCAGACACGATGGTCTGCTCTTACATTTCGTTGGCCTCTGCTATCACCCGTTCAGCTTCAATACGCTCATAAATGCCTCTTTGGGCACCTCCACCTTGCCTATTTGTTTCAGTTTCTTCTTGCCCTCTTTCTGCTTCTCCAGTAGCTTGCGCTTGCGGGTGACATCGCCTCCGTAGCATTTCGCCAGGACATCCTTGCGCTTGGCGGGTATGTTGGCCCGGGCTACAATGTGGCTCCCCACTGCTGCCTGGAGCGGCACCTGAAACAGTTGGCGGGGGATCTCCTCCTTTAGCCTGGAGACTATCGCCTCACCAATATCGTGGGCTCTGTCAGGGGGAACGATGCGGCTGAAGGCGTCCACCGGTACGCCGTTCACCAGAACGTCGAGCTTGACCAGTTTCGCCTCCCTGTATCCGACGAACTCGTAGTCCATCGAAGCATAGCCCTGGCTGCGGCTTTTCAACTGGTCGTAGAATGTAGTAAGCATCGAGCGCAGGGGCATGTCGTACTCAAGCTGGACTCGCTGCCCCAGTTCTCCTGGAGTCTTGGAGTGCCCCAGATACTCCGTGCGTTTATGGACTCCTCCGCATCCCATGATGAGCTCCATCAATGGGCCGATGAACTTCGAGGGGGTAATGATGGAGATGCTGACCCAGGGCTCTTCTATTTTCTCTATTTCATGCGGTAGCGGCAGCTCACCGGGGTTGACTATCGTAACAGTTTGCCCATTGGTTTTAGTGACGATGAAGCTGACGCCTGGCGCTGTAACCACCAGTGACAAGAAGAACTCGCGTTCCAGGCGCTCGCGTACAATATCCAGGTGCAGCAAGCCGAGGAAGCCACAGCGAAAGCCGTGGCCCAGAAGCGGACTGGACTCGGGTTCATACGAAAGCGAGGCATCGTTGAGGCTGAGCTTGTCGATGGCTGCACGAAGCTCCTGATAGTCGTCGGCCTCCGTGGGGTAGATTCCAGCGAACACCATGGACTTGGCGGGACGGTATCCGGGCAGGGGCTCTCTGGCTCCATTGAATATGGAGGTCACGGTGTCTCCGACACGGCACTCGGCTACATTCTTCAGCCCGGTGGCGATGTAACCGACATCTCCCGCTGACAGCGTCTGTACCGGGAACGGCTCCGGGGCAAAGTAGCCAACTTCAAGAACCTCCATCTCAGTTCCCTGGCCTATCAAGCGGAGTTTACTGCCCTTAGAGATTTGCCCGTCTATTACCCGGAGGTAAGCTATCACGCCCTTGTAGGAATCATAGCGTGAATCGAAGATGAGCGCCCGGAGCGGCGCATCGGTGTTGCCTCCGGGAGGCGGGATGCGCTGTACTATCCGCTCCAGCAGTTGCGGCACACCGAGCCCTGTCTTGGCGCTTATGAGCAGCACGCTCTCCTGCCCGTAGCCGAGCACGCTTTCAATTTCGTCGGTTACCCGGTCGATTTCGGCAGTGGGCAGGTCAATTTTGTTGAGGACGGGGATAATCTCCATGTTGTGCTCCATAGCCAGGTAGACATTCGCCAGCGTCTGCGCCTGGATGCCCTGGGAAGCATCTATGACCAGCACTGCGCCTTCGCAGGCAGCGAGAGTGCGCGAGACCTCATAGGAGAAATCGACATGCCCGGGCGTGTCGATAAGATTCAGCCGATAGGTTTTACCATCGCTGGTTTTATAATCGAGGCGGATAGCCTTGGCCTTGATGGTGATGCCGCGTTCGCGTTCCAGCTCCATACTGTCCATCACCTGCTCTCGTATCTCATCCCGGCGCATAGTGCCGGTGAGCTCAATGAGGCGGTCGGCGAGCGTGGACTTGCCGTGGTCTATATGGGCAATGATGCAGAAGTTTCTAATTATTGACTGATCCATCGACTAAACTACCGCCTCCTTAAAGTGCCACTCACTTCTTCCGAATATTGTGAATGTGAATATGTAGGGGCGAACCCATGTGTTCGCCCTGGGTTCCAGGTTCGGGCAGACACATTGGTCTGCCCCTACAATGTTAAATACCCGCTACCCCGGTAAAAACCTCCAGAAGACCTCGTTTCCTAAGAATCTGCCGCGGCGCGTGAGTCGGATGCGCTGCCCGGAATATTCCAGTAGCCCTGATGCGGCTGTCTCATTGATTTGCTGCTCGTAATGCCTGAGCAAGTTTATGCCAAACCTGCGTTCGATGTCATCTAACCCGATCCCTTCGCTCAGTCTCAGTCCCAGGATGACTGTTTCGGAGAGCTGAAGCTCCGGTCCTATCTCTTCGTCCAGTTCCCACGCAGGCGGTAAGTTGCCTGAAAAAGCATTCAAGTAGCTATCCAGGTCTGCGGTATTGGCGAGACGGTGGCCGTCTACATAGGAGTGAGCGGCGACACCTGCTCCCAGGTAAGGCAGGTTATGCCAGTAGACCAGATTATGCCGACACTCATATCCCTGTTTCGCCCAGTTCGATATCTCATAGTGGCTGTATCCATGTTCTTGCAGCCTATCTTGCGCCAGTTCATACTGATCGGCGGTAAGATCGGGGTCGATTTGCTGGATCTCTCCCTTCTCGATTGCTAGCCGCATGGGTGCATCGTCTTCAAGAGTAAGGGGGTAAAGGGAAATATGCTCCGGGTTCAGAGCGATAATCTCATCCAGCGTTTTACGCCAGCCAGCCAAAGTTTGACCCGGCAGGCCGTAGATGAGGTCAAAACTCAGATTGGTGAATCCCGCGTTCCGCGCCAGGCGAACTGCTTCTCTTGCCTGCGATGCTGTATGTATGCGGCCCAGCAGCGCAAGCTCCCCGTCATCCAGACTCTGCACTCCTAAGCTAAGGCGGTTGATACCTGTAGTCTTGACTGCTGCAAGGTATTGTTTGTCTATGGTACCGGGGTTAGCTTCAAGAGTTACTTCAGCCGCTTCGTCCAAAGTGAAATGCGAGTGGACGACGGAAAGTATCTCGTGGATCTGTTCCGGGGACAGCAGGCTGGGAGTTCCGCCGCCGAGGTAGATGCTGTGCACTTTTTGCCTTGCGGCGCGCATTGCGAGCTCCTTGTTGAGTGCTTTGACATACTCAGGAATGTCAGCCTCGCGGCCCTGATAAGATACGAAGGAGCAGTAGCTGCACCTGCGGCGGCAAAAGGGAAAGTGAATGTAAAGAGCGATGTCCTGGCTCATAAAATTTCGATGTTTAGCTCAGCAATAGCCCATAAACTGAAATTACCATAAACTCGATTATAGCAGAAGCTCTATTAAAGGGAAGGGCTTGATTTGCCGGAAATGCGACAAAAGTTGCATACAAACGTTAGGTCTCTTGCTATCATAAACAATGATTAAGCGTCGGAGGGTTTCTTCAGAAGGAGGAGAGAACAATGAGAGAAAAAGTGGAAGCAGCACTTTCACACATCAGGCCTGCTTTGCAGGCTGATGGCGGAGATGTGGAACTGCTGGACGTCAAGGAAGGTGTGGTCTCAGTGAGGCTTACCGGAGCCTGCGGCGGCTGTCCTATGTCTACGATGACCTTACGAAATGGGATTGAGCGCATACTCAAGCAGGAGGTTCCTGAGGTCAAAAGTGTGGTCGCTGGCTAAAAGGTATACTCGGATTGTCTAACCTGATGCGAGCGGACTTAGCTATTCAGATTAGCTAAGCCCGCTCTTTGTCTTATAGTACAGGTAGAGCAGCTTGCAGTTGAGTTCGAGGTCGTCCAGGGCTCTGGGGGAAGGTATGCCGGACTTGGAAGATTTCATCAGCCTGTCATCAAAGATAGCCTGGGGAAATAACTCCTGCAGCTTTGCAACCACAGTGTTGAAATTGGCTGCGGATGAAGGGGCTATGCGGGCGCCCAGAAATGAATAGGCCATGCCATGCTGCGACATCTGCACGATAGGCTCCGCAGATTCCCGATTGTAGAGCCTCACCAGAGGTTCCTCTCGAACTGTCGCGCCATTGACTCTCTCTTTGACGGTGCGCGAGACGGGAAAGCCGCCCGTCAGCAGGGTAGCGCCCCAATTTATCTCCTTCCTGGTTATTGTGGTTTCTCCCTCCGTAGCAGTCTGCATAATGCCCTCTAGAATCAAAAAGACATCGCTATATGCTATTCTTTTTGACTGACCACCTTTGTCACGAAATACGGCTTCCCCCTCTAAAAATTCTGCAGTAAGGGCAGTGAAGACCTTTGAAGGCTTGCGCAGTTCCGAGTTCTGGCAAACGAAAGCTACCAGCCCCAGGTCTCTAAGATTTTGGGCTGTCGATTCCGCTTCGCGCATGCCGGGATAGTGAGCGATGAGCCTGGGAAGGCCTCCACTCAGGAGAAGGCGCGTCTGGTAAGGGTCTTTGTTGACAATAGTCGCTGCCTTTTTAATGATATCTGGTTCAGGGATATCGAGGGTAGCTACCGCAACATGAACGACCTCATACCCAGCCATCAACCTCTCCCTCTTGGTCAGTGGGTCTGACTATGCACGACAGCGTGCTCATCTTATGAGGACTTCTTCTTGTTCAGCTTGTTTCCGAACTCGTCCAGCCTCTGCTCCAGTTGCTTCTGTCGCAAGGAGATGGTGAAGTCGCCTCGCGTTCTCTCGAGGACGCCCCGCACCATATCGGTGGTGCGCCTCAAGCCGCCTGTCAGGGCGTCGTGGAAATCTATAGTCACCAGAAGGCTGTAGATGTCGTCCATAGCCCAGAGTATTTCCTCGCAACGCTCGATCTTCCCTTCCCTCAAAGTATCGAGCAGGTGTCGTCTCATCTCGCCTGCTGCCTCGCCCAGTCCGTTGAGGTAAGCGGCGTAACTTATGCCAAGCTCATCGGGATCGGGCAGGGTTTCACCTGCAACCAGAGCCAGGGTGATGCAGGCCTCGGCATACTCCTTTTGGCCGTTATGGACGAAGCCTCCGTAGAATAGCTCGCCATGCTTGGCGAGGGTTCGGTTCATATCCTCTACGTTGGCCCTGGCTGAGCCTATCAGCTCTCTGGCCTTCTCAAATTCTGCGCGATGCACGGCTCGGATAGCATTGGCGCTGAAGCGAATTGCCTCCCGGGAAAGCCCCAGCCCCTTCTCGCGGGCGCTGTCCTCTGTGGCGAAGTAAGCGCGCACCTTCTCCCCCACTGTGTCAAGCCTTGAAGTGGGTCTATTCATTTAGCACTTCCTCTGTTTATTATCTTTGTAAGTCTCTGACTTGCTTCTTTGACATCATCGGCGCCAAGCACAGCGCTGATTACGGCTACTGCATCGGCGCCAGAGCTTATAACGCTGGTGATATTATCCTCGTTTATGCCACCGATGGCAACTACAGGCACTGACACCTTCTTTTTCACCTGTCGCAATATCTTAAGGCCGGCAAGCCTTGTCCCTGACTTCGACGGCGTAGGGTAGATAGAGCCTACAGCGATGTAATCGGCGCCCTCTTTCTCTGCCTTAATTGCCTCTTCCAGCGTGGCTGAGGAGCAGCCCAGTATTTTGTCCCCGGGTAACATCTTGCGGGCGGTATCGAAAGGCAAATCCTCCTGCCCGATGTGGAGTCCATCGGCATCCGAGTCGATAGCGAGGTCAATATAGTCATTCACAATAAAGAGCACATCGGACTCGGCACAGAGCTTTTTCAGCTCTCGAGCCAGGGGCACCAGCATACCTTTGGGCCGCAGCTTATCGCGGAGCTGAATTATTCGAGCCCCCCCTTGAATCGCCTGCCGGGCGACCTCGAGCTCGCTTCGTCCTCTCAGCGCCTGGGTATCTATTATCACATAAAGCCCGCTGACCTTCTCTTTCTTGTTGTGGCGAAGCAGTTCCAGCACTATCTTCTGCTCGAGTGTGTATAGGGCGAAGCGGGCGTGCTTGAATTTGTCCCAGTCCAATCCGAAATCATCGCCATGGACTTTGGCCAGTTCTTCGAGGACTCGCAGAGATTGCTGGACACGACGCGAGTTGGCGCTGACCAGGCTGACGGTATCCGTTCGCTCAGCCTCGCTATCCACATCCAGGAAAGCACCCACGTCCTCACTCGCCCGCCGAGCTTTGAGAAGCCTCTTCTGAAGCGACCGGTCTTTAGGCAACAGCTCATGGCGCATGTTTTTCAACTGTTCGCTGAGCTCGGGGTCGTTCAGGATAAAGCGCGTTACATCCTCGAGGAGACGTAATCCCTCGCCGATGCGATTGAGGTTAACATCGAGAATTCGCAGCATATTGAGGTAGCCTTAGAGTAAGTCCTTTAATGGTTTCGGCATCTCACCTTCCCTGGCGGCAGCGATCGATTCCTTAACTCCGGAGAAGGTATCTCTATATTCTTCACTGTCCATATCTACGCCGAGGTCTTTGAGTCTCTTCTCGGTCCATCTTCCTATGTTGCGCGGGTCCTTATAGTAGTCAGGGTCTTTAGGGATTGCGGAGGCCGGGCCGGATTGTTCCCAGACATCCTTCGTTGTCCTGTGGTAAGCGAATCCGGAGATACAGCGGTCGAGTTTACTGCTGCCGCAGGCAGGGCATACCGGGTTCTGGGGAGGATTAAAGCTCCTCACGAAAAAGCTTGCCTTTCGTTGGCATTTGTTGCAGATAAACTCATAGATAGGCATAACTGCTTACTCCGCTTCCGCGCCTCCTATTTCAGTATCTCCCTTCAGCTCAGGCGGTTTAAAATCCTCAACCACCTTGTTCATGTCCTCGCCCGCATCCAAACGACTGAGAAGCTCCTCGGTCTCAGGGGTAACATCCTCGCCGGTGGCGCGTGCCATCTTACGGCTCCACTCGGCGAGGGCGCGGGGGTCATTCCTCATCAGTCCGCTCGTGAGTTTGGAGTCGGAGAGTATCTCATCGTAGACGCCTCTATCGTTTTTGGACCTGCGCACCGCAAAAGAGGAGTAGATGCGGCTGAGCTCCTTGCTGCCACACTTGCTGCAGCTTGGGTTGGTGGGAGGGGAGAAGCCCTGGACAAATATGTCCACACGGCGTCGGCAGTTACTACATCGGTATTCGTAAATCGGCATCCTATGTCACCTACAGTCTGGAGGCTCTCTTTTTACAGATTCAATTTTACCATAAAAGGGGCTGCTCAGTAAACCTGTGTATGGGGTCAGGACATATCGGACAGAACCTCCTGTCTAGTATAACGATTTTTAAGCCAGTCCTGGTAGAACTGTTCAGGTGTCTTATAACCCAGGGCTTGGTGAGGCCGTACTTGCTCACAGACCTGATTCCAAGCGAG
>JACWAE010000062.1 GCA_014874385.1 Dehalococcoidia bacterium
AATATGGCTATCCTGAGCGTCGACCATCCTGATATTTGGAGATTCATCAACGCCAAGGAGGATAATACCTCTCTCACCAACTTCAACATCTCCGTGGCAGTAAATGAGAAGTTCATGAAGGCGGTGGAAAGCAGCAGTGATTACGAACTGGTAAACCCACGAACTAAAGAGGTTGCTGGCAAGCTTAACGCCAAGGATGTATTTGACCGCATCGTGAACATGGCCTGGAAGAATGGAGACCCAGGCATCGTGTTCCTCGACCGGGTCAATAGAGATAACCCGACACCCAAACTGGGGATGGTCGAAAGCACCAATCCCTGCGGTGAGCAGCCTCTCCTTCCTTACGAGTCATGCAACCTGGGCTCAATCAACCTGTCCAAAATGGTGACTGCTAAAAATGGCGCCACCAGTATAGATTATGTCAAGTTAGAGAAAACGGTGCAGATGGCCGTCAGGTTCCTGGACAATGTCATAGATGTCAACAAATTCCCTCTGCCCAAGATAGAGGAGATGACCAGGCTCACCAGGAAGATCGGCCTGGGTGTGATGGGATTCGCCGACCTCCTCATCATGCTGGGGATATCTTACGATTCAGAGGAAGCACTCAAAACTGCTGAGGGCCTGATGAAGTTCATCAGCGACAAAGCTACAGAGGCGTCTGTGGAACTGGCCCATGAAAGAGGCGTGTTTCCCGCTTTCGAGGGCAGCATCTATGACAGGCCCGGCGGGCCCAGAGTGAGAAATTCCACCAGAACCACCATCGCCCCTACCGGCACATTGAGCATAATCGCCGGCTGTTCCAGCGGCATCGAGCCACTGTTTGCCCTGAGCTATACTCGCACTATACTTGAAGGCACAAAGTTGACAGAGGTAAATCCCCTGTTCGAGGAGATAGCGAAGAGGGAAGGTTTCTATTCCAAAGAAATTACGCAGGAGGTAGCCCAGAAAGGGAAGCTGCGAGATATAAAGGGCATTCCGGAAAAGATGAAGCGGCTATTCGTCACCGCCCACGACATCACCCCTGAATGGCATGTCAGGATGCAGGCAGCCTTTCAGAAGTATACCGATAATGCCGTATCCAAGACAGTCAACTTTCCTCACGATGCCACCAAAGAGGATGTCGCCCGGGTCTATAAGCTGGCATATGAAAAGGGCTGCAAGGGAATAACCATATACAGGGATAGGAGCCGCGAAAAGCAGGTGCTGAGCTTCAACAAGGCTGAGCAAGCCGAGGCCGAGGGGAAGAAAGGCAAGCTTGTGCCCAGGGAGCGGCCAGTCACCACTTGGGGATTCAACGAAAAGGTAGCTACTGGTTGCGGAAACCTATACGTCCAGGTTTTCCTCGATGAAGAAGGAAGGTTCTTTGAGTTATTTGCTACATTAGGCAAAACAGGCGGCTGTGCTTCGGCCCAGCTTGAGGCTATCGGCAGGCTGATCTCGCTTGCTCTCAGGTCAGGAGTAGAAGTCGAATCTATTATCAAGCAATTGAAGGGCATCAGGTGTCCCTCCATCGCCTGGGATAAGGGACATGCTACTCTTTCCTGTGCCGATGCTATTGCCGGCGTGCTGGAAAGACACAAGAATAATAGCGGGGCGGAACCCCGGCCTAAAGCTGAGGTTGAAGGCAATCCCAAAGCCTCGATGGTGTCGGCCATCAGGAATCTGGCAGGGCAGTGCCCAGAGTGTGCCTGCCTGCTGGTTTACCAGGAGGGCTGCCTGAACTGTCCCGCCTGCGGCTATACCAAGTGCTAGCGATGTGAATGATTTATGACTTGGCAAGCAGTCAAAGAAGCGAGGCAGAGGCTCAAAGGAGAGCGGGGCACTATCTACAAGGACTGGGGCGGGAAGATACACATCGCTCTCATCTATCCCAATTCCTACTACCTGGGGATGTCCAACCTGGGCTTCCAGACCATCTACGGCCTCCTCAACAGATACGATAACATAGTCTGCGAGCGGGTCTTCTGTGAACCCAAAAAGCTTAAAGCAGAAATACCTATCAGTCTGGAATCGCAGAGACCCCTTACGGACTTCGATATCCTCGCCTTCTCCATTTCCTATGAGCTGGACTATTTTAATGTGGTGCAAATCCTCAAAGCCGGTGGCATCCCTCTATTTGCTGCTGACCGTAACGAAAGCCATCCCCTGCTTATCGCAGGGGGCCCTTGCATCACTGCCAATCCCATGCCTCTCTCCACGATTTTCGACTGCTTTGCCATAGGAGAGGGAGAGCCTATCCTGCCGGGCTTCATGGCTGCCTTAATGGAGAGCATCGAAGGCAAAAAGGATGAGTTGCTCAAAAAGCTGGCTTCGCTGCCTGGAGTGTACGTGCCCTCGCTCTACGAGGGAATACCCATCAGACGGCAATGGCTGGCTGACCTCGATTCGGTAGCCACGACCTCGGTAATCCTGACCCCTGATACGGAGCTTGGCAACATGCACCTCGTCGAGATCGCACGGGGCTGTGGCTGGGGCTGCCGCTTCTGCCTTGCCGGATTTCAGTTTCGTCCTTTCCGCTTCAGGCCCCTGGACAGCCTGCTGGCTCAAGCTGAGCAGGGCTTGCAGTATACAAATCGAATAGGGCTGCTGGCAGCCGCAGTTTCAGACCATCCCGAGATAGGTGAGCTTGCCTATAGGCTGCATCGCATGGATGCCGAAATCTCCGTTAGCTCGCTGAGAGTCCGCCCCTTCTCTCAAGCGCTGCTCAAGTCGCTTGCCAAAAGCGGGGCCCAGACTGTAACTCTGGCACCTGAGGCGGGTTCGCAGAGATTGCGCAGTATCATCAATAAGTGCGTGACAGAGAGCGACATCATCGAAGCGTTTGATAAGGTTGCCAGACAGGGCATAAGGCAGGTCAAGCTGTATTTCATGATTGGCCTGCCCGCTGAAACCGACGCTGACATCGATGAGATAGTCAAACTGACGCTCAATTTGAAGGAGCGCTTGGAGGGGACAGTGACGCGCATCGCTATCACTGTGGAGCCTTTCGTGCCCAAGGCGGGTACACCATTTCAATGGCTGGCGATGGCACCGGAGAATGTACTCAACGAGCGTGTGAATAGAATAAAAAACGCCCTTGCCAGGAGCGGCATCGAGGTCAGGACTGAAAGCGTGGGCTGGAGCCTGGTTCAGGGCGTACTTGCCCGAGGTGATGCTAAGCTGGGTGAGGTATTGGCTAAAATGCAGCGCAACTCCCTGGCAGCCTGGCGCAAGGCGTTGAATGAATGCAATCTAAGCGCGGCCTACTACGCACACCGCGAGCTGCCGCCTCACGAGCCGCTGCCCTGGAATGTGCTGGACTCCGGCGTTTCCTCTGACTACCTCAAAAAGGAATTGGGCAAAGCACGTCTGAGCATAGAATCCCTACCATGCCCACCTGCAGAATGCCACAAGTGCGGGGTGTGTTAGCAAGCCCCTACGTCGGTAAATACCCCGAGGCTATTTATTAACAATGCCGGCTGATTCAGTTTCTCCGCTTCTCATCTACTCCACATCTGCTATACTATAGGCACACAGGAATACACATAAGTTGCGGCTGGAGCATCTGCTCCAGTCTACCCTGTTAACGTTATGACTATCGAAGAAAACATACGCTATTTGCAGCAGCGCATCGCCAGAGCGTGCCAGAGAGCGGGACGCTCTCCCGATGAGGTGACGCTGGTTGCCGTGACCAAGACTGTGGATGTCTCCGCTATCGAGGCTGCTTTCAACGCAGGCCTCAGACATTTCGGCGAGAGCAGGATCCAGGAGGCTAAACCCAAGATAGAGGGGCTTGAAAAACTGAAGCTTGGCTTCACCTGGCACATGGTCGGCCACCTGCAGACCAACAAAGCCAAGACAGCAGCGGATATTTTTGATATAATCCATAGCATTGACTCGCTCAGGCTGGCGGAAACCCTGAACAATTGCAGCCAGAAAAAGCTGCCGATTCTTATCCAGGTCAATGTCTCAGCCGAGGTGACCAAGAGCGGCTTTCTGCCTCCTGAGGTCAATGAGGCAGTCAGGCAAATCGGCAAGCTGGCTAATCTCGAAGTCCAGGGACTGATGACCATCGCGCCCTGGGTTGATAATGCCGAAGAGGTTAGGCCAGTTTTCCGCCAAATGCGGCAGTTAAGAGACAGCTTAGGGCTGAGACACCTCTCTATGGGGATGAGCGATGACTTCGAGGTTGCTATCGAGGAGGGGGCGACACTGGTGAGGATCGGGCGAGCTATCTTCGGAGAGAGAAGCTGAGGTTGCCGTTCGTGGTGAGCCTGTCGAACTATGAACGGCCCTTCGACAAGCTCAGGGCGAACGGGATACTTCAGATTCAGGAGTGAAAACGATGAAGGTCGCATTTATCGGGGTCGGAGTCATGGGTGAGGCGATTATCGCCTCCCTTCTCAGGCAA
>JACWAE010000063.1 GCA_014874385.1 Dehalococcoidia bacterium
CCTGGCAATCCCTTTATTGGGGGGCTTGCTTCGGGGAAGCCAGGGCGACCTGGTGCTGATTGCCAATGCACCGGAGGGCCAGGTGCCTCACTATCTGGTCAGGAGCTTCGGGAAAAATCTGGGGGGCAGACTCTGGAGTCGCCCCACCGGCCCGCTCCAGGATATTAACAGGTTTATCGTGCTGACCCCTTATATCGACATAGCAGGCGCTGACTGGCTGGCTGCCCCTGAGTACATTATTTGGGCCAGGACATGGCCTGAGGTGCTGGAAAAGCTCACTGAAGCCTATGGCAAGAAAGCAAGAGTGGCAGTGGTGCCCGATGCCACCATGCAATATTTCGTAGAATAGGCTGTTTCTCCCACCGTCAGCAGATATTATGACTCGAAGTTGTGATAACCTCGAATCATACTTGTTTCTCTAAATCTCTTCTGGCTTCATCTTCGCGCCCCAGCATGGATAGTGCGATTCCGCGGTTGAGATAAGCTTTAGCATATTTGGGATTAAGACGAATCGCTTTACTATAGTTCAGGACAGCGCCCTCAAGCTTGCCCTGCTCATGCAGTGCCCAGCCGATGCTGTGATAGATATCGGCGATGAGCTCAGAATTTCCCCATAAGACCCTTTCGGGGTTATCGAGGTGGTCCTTGAAGTCGAACCCGAAGGGGAAAATGTTATCTACGTCTGTTGTGATATTCCCGCTGACGAAGGTGGAAAAAACGTGCGATAGTCTACCGTGGGCTTCTTCGAGATAAACTGCTTTCATATCGAGACCGCATCTTTGTGCCAGCACGTTGTAGAGAACAGTTAATCCCAGACAGTTTCCCACCCTTTCCGCACTGGGGTCAAGTTGCGCATTTAAAACATCTTGCAGCCTGAAATTGCCCTGATATAGATACCTGCACGGTTTATTGGCCCACAGCCAATCGAAAAGGGCCTCTGCTTTTTTCAGCTTACTTCCGGTGGTGATTTCAGGCGCGACCTGCTGATACAGCTTATTTAATTCGGCCAGATAGCTATCGAGGTCTACACTGTTTTTGACCCCTGAAGCTATGAGCGCGCCCCAGGCCAGGTCCAACTGAGCGGCGCTGAAGAGCTCTTTCTCCAAGCTATTCGATTTAAGCCTCACGCCTTCAGTGTAACACAGGCGCGGCGGCATCGAAAGTAGGGGGCGTCCTTCCTTTGAAGGACGCCCCGTGTGCTATTACTGAGTTCGTATTTGTCTGAACAGCATAGTAGCACATATGTTCCAATACTGTCAAGGGGAAAATGTCGCGTTCTAATCAGGAACTTCAAAATGCAAATCTTAGAATGCAATCACGGAGTAGTGTTTGCAACATACTATAAAATTTAGGGGTCAGACTGCCAGATATAGAATTGAGGGCAACATGAAGCACTATGGGGCGGCGACGGGGTAGCAAAGAACTCAACCACTCCTTCGTGTTACTCACCGCCAAGTCGAACTCCAAGAACCGGGTCCCTTTGGCGTTCCACAGGCAATTGTGAATCTCTGAATTTTGGTTGTAGTTGGGTCGAACTGCGACCCATCCGGTGTGAAGAATCGATTAGCGAAAACTGTGTATGTTCCTTCAGCAGCAATTTTAGGTATACTAAACGAAAATCCCGGGACAGCAACTACTTCATTAATTTCCATCTGTACATTTGTCCAGTCGAAGCTATCTTTGTTTGAAATTACAAACTGCATGCCATCGAATGTTACTTCAGCGTTTAGCCCAATATTCTGGGATGGCGACTGACAAGTCGCCACTAGTGCAATGACAATCACAATCAGCACTATTGCAGATAGGCCAATGACTAAAATTGCGGTATTGGTGATTTTCCTTCCTGCTGGCCGATCAAATTGCCCACTTCCCATTTTGCACCCCTCAGGGCTGTCATGCTAATTGCGATATCATAGTGCAATCTGTATATCAGTTATTCATGCTCTTCCGCAGACACGCTAACCACCTTGAAAACTGTTCTCACCTTCGCAGGTATCCATAGCTTGAGATATTTCCGCAATTCATCATCCAGCTCAGGTTTTCGGAGCCAGCGTCCAGCCTGCTATGCCGTTTGTAGTGAGAATCCCCTCGGCCTCACCTATAATTTTGTCAATTAATTCCTTCGCTGTGACAATCTTATCAATGAAGCCAATAGCCAGCGATATGGCGCCGGTTCCCGCTTCTTTCGGTATACCGGTGCTCTCGGCCTTTGCGGCTGCCTGCATTACTGTCTTACTTTCTACAGCATCTCTCAAATTCTGGATATCTTCGGCTTTGGATGTAGCGAGAATAGCATCGCGCCATTTCGGATCGTAAGGATCGGCCCCAACAAGAGCCTGTTTATAGTGGTCAGCGAGCGGACACTCTTTGACAGTACAGAAGGCTGTCCCTAACTGGACCCCTTCCGCTCCCAGCGCCAGAGCACCCAGAAAAGTGCGAGCATCACCGATACCGCCAGCAGCTATCACTGGTATTTTTACCTGTTTTACAACCATCGGGACACTTACAAATGTAGTGAGAATCAAAGGGCTCTTTAGCCCTGCCCCTTCCAATCCCATAATGCACACCGCATCCGCGCCGTCCCGCTCTGCCGTCAAGGCATGCTTCAACGTTTGTACTTTATGAATCCATATCAGGCCAGCCTCTTTTATCCGCATGCCGTGCTCAACAGCCCTGGAACCCGCTGTTTCAATTATGGGAACCCTTTCTTCGATAGCTACCTCTCGCAACGCAGCAAGTGCGGGGTCCATAGCCGGACTCAGATTTACAGCAAACGGTTTGTCGGTCATGGCTCTGGCTTTACGTATCTCCTTGCGAAGCCTCTCGGGGGTACGTAAAGTCCAGGCAGTGACCATTCCTAAGCCCCCAGCCTTTGAGACGGCTGCAGCAAGCGGTGCTGTGCCAATTCCCGCCAAGGCCCCCTGCATAACAGGATACCTGATGCCTAATAGTTCGGTTACTCTTGTCTTCCACTTCATGTGATTCACTTCCTTCGTCAGATGTTTCGCACAAGCTCACGTACCGCCGTGCCAGCAACCATATTTAACCCCCAAGCGGAAACATAATATTTGCGATATTCTACCGTGATATGTATACTGGCGCAAGAAGTTGGTCGCATAATTTCTACGAATAGGTAACGGAGGAACAAAAATGGAGAGATGGCTGCTCGTTGTGGAGACAAACTGTACCGACCCCTCTCGGGAGAAAGAGTTCAACCAGTGGTATGACAATACACATATCCCTGACCTCCTGACTACTCCAGGCGTACTTTCTGCCACCAGGTATGAAAACCCCAGCCCCGGTGAAAAACAAGGGAGGTTTCTGGCCCTTTATGAGGTTGAAACTAAGGACATATTACAGACAATGGCGACTCTCAATGAGAACATGGTGAAATGGGGTAAGCAGGGGCGCATACCGAAGTTCTTAGAGATCGTCTCCGGGTGCTTCTATCGACAGGTAGCGGCTCCTGTCAAAAAGAAGAAGTAGAACAACAACTTGCATTAAGGCATCATAAAGCGTTGCGGGGCGGTGGTAGGGTGGCCTTGATAGCATTATGAACTCCTGTGCGCGCAGCTAATACAAATTTCGTGGTTTCATGCATGTCAATAGACAAAAAGCGAAATCGTTAGCATGCATTGATATTACCAGAGGACTCAGCGGATTTCCCTGTTTCTCTGATTCGAAGTGCCATCACCGAAGCGATAACAAGTAATACTGCTATGAACGTAAGCGGCAAAATTTACTCACCTCTTACGCGGTGCAAAATGTCCATTATCGGGACGATAGCTACAGCGGCACCTACGAATTAGGCACACTCCGCCAGAGGCGGACGCCCTTACTACGAAAAGGTTGGAGCATCGCTCCAATCTACCCAGTTAATGCTTGCCCTTCGACAGGCTCAGGGCGAACGGGTGCTAATTCCCCCTCATCCTTCGGCAAGCTCAGGACAGGCTCTTATCTCTCCCTCCAGGGGAGAGAAATTTGGGAGAGGTCTCCCCGCTCCTACGGATTAGGCATAATACGCTGTGCCCCTACGCATGTAATATTTGCCCCCATAGATTGCTATCGAGCCTCGTTTTGGGGTATTGAACCCCCTGATATAATAGTGTGACTGAGGATTTCGGTTTGATTAATATCGGCAAGAATATCGAGGCATATCTGCCCCCCGAAATCCTGGCGCTGGTGAAAGCCGCCGGGGGTATCGCTGCGTCTAAAGGGCAAAGGGCGTACCTTGTCGGCGGGGTAGTGCGCGACCTTTTTTTGAAGCGTCGCAATCTGGACCTCGATCTGGTGGTGGAAGGGGATGCCCTGGCGCTGGCCCGCCAGCTTGCCAAGGGCAGGGATGGTAAATTAGTGACTCACCCTCGTTTCGGAACTGCAACTTTCAAACAGGGAGCATTTAGCCTTGACCTGGTGACTGCAAGATCAGAAACTTACGCTGAGCCCGGTGCCTTGCCCACGGTGAAACCGGGGAGCATCCAGGACGACCTGTTCAGGCGCGATTTCTCTATTAACGCTATGGCTGCCAGTATCGACCCTGCCCGGTTCGGCGATTTAATCGATCCCTACGGTGGGAAGAGCGACCTCGATCGCCATCTTATCAGGGTGTTACACCAGCGGAGCTTTAAAGATGACCCCACGCGCGTCTGGCGTGCTCTCAGGTACGAGCAGCGACTGGATTTCAGGCTGGAGTTTGACACTACGACCCAGCTGCGACGCGATTCAGCCATGATGGTGAGGGTGAGCGGAGACCGGCTGCGGCATGAGCTGGAACGCATTCTGGAAGAGGATTACCCGGAGAAGGTCTTCTATCGGGCTGAGAGGCTGGGTGTGCTCCGGCACTTGCACCTGGCGCTGGAGGGAAACGGCTGGCTGGGGGAGCGCTTTGACATGGCTCGCGAGGCGAGCGGGAGCGCTAAGCCTGATATAAACCTTTATCTGGCGCTGCTGGCCTGGCGGCTCGACGATGAGGCCCTGAAGTCTTTCATAGAACGTCTGAAGTTCGGGAGGGAAGCAGCGCGGGCGCTGCGAGATATCCCCCGGTTAAAACAAGCTCTCCACGCCCTGGCAGCGGCTGAGCTCATGCCAAGCGGTGTCTATCATATACTTGAGCATCATCGCCCTGAGACGATACAGGCTGCGGTTCTGGTTACGGATTCTGCACTGGTCAGGCAGAGGCTTGAGCTTTATCTCTCCAGCTTGAGGTTTGTGGTGTTATCACTCAGCGGCAACGATTTGAAGAAGATGGGCGTTGCTCAGGGCAAGAAAATGGGGACGATGTTGCGAGCACTCAAAGAAGCGAGGCTGAATGGAGAGGTGACAACCAGGGAGGATGAGAGGAAACTGGTCCGCAGGTGGCTTAATAGAGGAAAACGCTGAAGAGTTGGTATGGACGGAATCTGTAGTGTTTGCGGCAAACCTTTAGACGAGATGTATGCTGTCAGTTGCATTGGCTGCGGTGGGGAAATCCATTTTCCGTCAGCAGAGACCTCGGAAAACAATTGTGGCTTTATAGTGACTCAGTGGAATATTTGTGGCCTGGCTTTTATTTGTAAACGTTGTTCGAATCAGCAGCCTTTTAATAGCATAAAAGCTTCCTGTTAGCCTTACATTTCCCTGCCTAGCTCACTTTAGCTTTCACCACCTGACTTTTCCCGTATCTCATGAGGAGCACAATCATGGATAAGGACTGCACCATGCCTGCGGCGTTGCCGACTGTGAATACTAGGTCATGCCTCCATACGCTGTAGATGAGATAGCAAAGCAGGGCTATCGTCAGGATGAACCATGAGGGCAAAGCAAGGCCGCTTATATCGTGACTCCTGACTATTTTGATGATCTGCGGTATATAAAAAATCTGGGTCAAGGCAAAACCTGCCCAGCCAACTATTTCCATCTCTTGCTCCTTCCTTTTTGCTGAGGCTGCCAGTCCGAAGCCATGCGCTCCAGAAGGGCAGCTACATGCTTTGTGCCCAGTATGAAATCGGCGAGCCTGATATTCTCATCGGGAGCATGTGCCCTCGAGCCAAGGTAGTCCACTCCAATACCAGCGGTGGGCAGCGCCAGCGTATCGGTGAAATAGTACATCGGGCCGCTGCCCGCCATAGAAGGAATTATTACAGGGTCGGCTCCAAAAACCTCTTTGCCTGTGGACGAGACAATATTAACGAAGGGGGAGTCCAGCGGGGTCCGGGCCGGATTTTCCCCTTCTGTCGTGGGAGCGATGGTGATGTCTGAGAAGCCGTGGCTGTTGAGATGCTTTCTCAGCTTAGACAGGATTTCCTCGGCATGCTGGTCAGGTACGAGGCGAAAATCGAGCTTGGCTCGAGCGACGCAGGGCAGTACTGTTTTGGAGCCGGGGCCTGTATAGCCGGAGTCGAGACCGCAAATGTTGCAGATGGGTTCAAGGATGTGGCGGGACTTGTATTTGAACCCGGTGACCCCTTTAATAAACTCCTTTAACCCCAGGCTTTGTTTTGTTTCCTCGTCATCCCGCGGCATGGCTTTGATAGCTTTAATCTCCTGTTTGGTCGGCGGTCTGACGTTGTCGTAGAAGCCTGCGATTTGGATATTCTCGTCCGTGTCTTTGATGGAGCTAAGAGCCCATACCAGACGCCAGGCCGGGTTAGGCACCACTGTGCCCATCGAGGAGTGGACGT
Source organism: Dehalococcoidia bacterium (assembly GCA_014874385.1). GTDB lineage: Bacteria > Chloroflexota > Dehalococcoidia > SZUA-161 > SZUA-161 > JACWAE01. Next base: position 6,660 of record JACWAE010000063.1, read on the forward strand.
CCTGAGACGCACCGTGCGCCTCGAGCTGCACGTATAGAATGCCCTTGAGGCCGAGCATGATGATGGGCTGGTCTTTCCAGTTGACACCACCGCACTCCCAGATGCAGGCGTCGGCTCTGAGGAGGCGGCGATTGCGCTTAACAAAAGCGCCCAGGTTGGGACTTCCTATCTCCTCCTCACCTTCGATTAAGAACTTCACGGAGATGGGAAGTCTGCCCCTTGTCTTTTGGAAGGCTTTGAGGGCAAGGAGTCGGGCAACGATGTTTCCTTTGTTGTCTGAGACTCCCCTCGCAAACAGTTTGCCTTCCCGTTGCACAGGCTCGAACGGGGGCGAGGTCCACAGCTCCAGAGGCTCGGGAGGCTGAACATCGTAGTGGTCATAGAAAAGGAGGGTGACTGACGATTCGCCAGCGATTTCGCCATAGACTACAGGAAATTTGCTTCCGGGGACAGGGATAATGAGGGCTCTTATCCCATATTCATTCATCATCTGAGCCAGAAGCTGGGCCATCTCCGGCATACCCACCCCCTGGGCGCTGATACTGGGCTGGCGGCAAAGCCGTATGAGGTCTGCGATTCCCTCTTGCCAGTGGTCGTCTATATAATCATGAATCTGTTTCATGGGAAGCCTCCCCGAGAACCTATTTTGGGAGATATATAGAGCTATCGTGGGCTTTCCTACGGCCCTTGTGCTCTCCCTTGAGCCACTGAATGACCGCCGCAGGCAGGTCATGCGATGAACCCTTGACTAAAGTGCACTGAGGTATCGAATCAAAGAAAACTGAGCCATACCTCTTAGTCTGTAACCGCCTGTCCAGGATAATCACAGCACCGCGGTCTGTCTTGCTGCGGATAAGGCGGCCAAACCCCTGTTTGAAGCGAATAGTGGCCTGGGGAATAGCATATTGGTTAAAGGGGTCATCGAACAGCTCACAGCGAGCGGAGAATATCGGTTCGGTGGGTACGCTGAATGGTAACCTGGCGATGACCAGGACGCTGAGCGCCTCTCCCACGACGTCGATGCCCTCCCATAAGCTGGCGGTGCCCAGAAGTACCGTCTGGGGATTAGACTTGAAAGCAGCTAGAAGCTGTTTGGGCGAGCCGTCCACACCCTGGCCTAAGACCAGGATCCCTTCTGCCTCCAGGGGGGCCTGGATGGCAGTTTGGGTATTTCTCAGTGCGGCATGGGAAGTGAATAGGACCAATGTACGTCCCTTGCAGGCACGGCAGAGGTCGAGGAGTGTTTTCTCGACTGCCTTTTGATAGCCCGGCCTGCCTGGCTCGGGGATATCGTTAGGCAGGTAAATCATAGCCGCGTTGGGGTAGTCGAAAGGAGCGCCCAGAAGGAGCTCGCCGGTATACTCCAGCCCCAGTCTGCCTTTGATGTACTCGAAGGTGCCCTCTGTGCTCAATGTAGCGCCGGTGAGGATGACGCAGTCTTTGGAGGAGAATAGTGACTTCTCCAGGAGGTTACCCACGCTGAGCGGAGCGGTGTACATACCGGCCGAATTGTTCCGCACGTTGATAGTGAGCCAGTAGATATAATCGGTGTCAGGATGGGATACAAAAGAATCCATCCGTTGGTGCAACTCTTTGTTTTGATAAAGCAAAGTTACTATCTCAAGCATAAGGTAATCGTAACCGGATACTTTGTTTTCATCCAGGTCTTCCAGTCCGGTGTAAATACTGTCCAGACCATCGGCGATGGCGCTAAGCACCAGACTCAAGTCTTCCCAGGCAATCTCAACCCTTGCCCATCCCGGCTGGGTTCGCTTGGATGGTGTTAAAAGCAGGTTACGGTCATATTCGCCCTGGTCTGAGGCGTGACCCTCGATAAAGTCACGGAGCCTGTCGAAAAATTGAGAGACGCTGACACGTGCCTTGTCCACATTGCCGCTGAGCGACTCGGCCAGCTCTTTCACTTGCCTTTGTCTGGATAAGGATACAGTGCTGCCCCGAAAGCAGTCATTTAGCCAGGAAAGAAGCCCGGTACTTCTCTGTCCCCCTGCTTCTTGTTTGAACAGGTTGAGGTGATTGAATAAGTCCCATTGGGTTATCTGATATCCAAGTTGTCTGGTTGCCTCTTCCTCAAGGTGATGCGCCTCGTCAACGATGAGGTGATTGAAAGGGGGCAAAACCTTGTTATCGGCGACCATATCGGACAGGAGCAGAGCATGATTGACCACGATGAGATGAGCGCTTTCGGCAGCTTTGCGTGCACGGTAGAGGTAACACGTGCCGCGCTGGTAGTGTGGGCATTGGCTCTCCCTTCGCTCGTCAAATTCAGCGCAGAGCTTATTCCAAATTGAAAACTCCCCGCTGTTCAGGTTGAGTTCAGCCCTGTCTCCGCTCTGGGTTGATAGCAGCCAGACCCTTATGCGGGCAAGAAGCCTGGCTTCGTCGAGAGAGAGCATATCGCTTGTCCTCAAGGACTCGTATCTCTTCAAACAGAGGTAATTAGCTCTCCCTTTGACCTGTACTGCTCTGAGGTTCTCGATTACAGGGTTCAGTTTCATATCGAGTGCTCGCAGCAGGTCCGGGATGTCCTTGCCGATGAGCTGTTCTTGCAGGTTTATGGTGTTGGTGGAAATGACTATGGGGAGGCTATTTTGTGAAGCGAAGAATATCGAAGGCAGAAGATAGGCAACAGACTTCCCGGTGCCTGTGCCTGCTTCTACAATGAGGTGTTCGCTATTATTGAGCGCCTGCGCTACTGCCTGCGTCATGCGAATCTGTTCGGGGCGGTACTCATAGCCGGGGAAGGCTTTTGCCAGGGCGCCATCGGCTCCAAGAATATCGGAGAGATTTCCTATATCCAAGGGGATTTTCTCAGCACGGGGAGTTAGCGGCTGCTTACCGTTTCCTTCCCAGAGTTGCTTCTTATCTTCGCTCTTGCTAGCTTTGGGGCTGCGGGGCTCGGAGAACGCTGTCCTGGTCTTGGACCTGAGCGTTTCCCTGAAAAATGGGCCGAGTGCCCAATCCGATTTTTCAGCCAGGCGGACTAGCTCTTCAATTGTGGCAATATCAAGACTATAAGCACGGGCTAAGAGGGCAACAAATAGCTCTTTGGTTGCTATTGCATCGGGCATGGCTCGGTGTTGTGGTGTGGCCAGGCCGAGATGTTTCGTCACTGAGGCGAGGCTGTAATCGGATAATTGAAAGAGCAGAATAGTTGCCAGTTCGTGGGTATCATATGTGGCGCTGGTTGTATTGATACCTTTCCGGGCCAGGAAGCTCAGGTCGAAGGCGATATTGTGCCCCACTATCGGGTCGTTACCCAGGAATGAGACAAGTCCGCCGGATATATCTGAAAACGGTGGGGCAGCATCTAGCTCATCCTGGGCGATGTGGCAAAGTAGCTGGATGCGGTAGGGCAATGGGCGCTGTGGATTGACCAGAGTATGAAAGGTATCAATGACCTCCTCGCCCTGAAACTTTACAGCGCCGATCTCAATGATTTCATCGACATCGGGGTTGAGGCCAGTGGTTTCGAGGTCGAGGGAGATATATGTTTGATTCATATTTGAATTATACCATTATACAAGAGGAGATTCCTAGACAGGAGGCGAAAATAGTCTCTTGATATAGTGGCTCATGGAAGGTGCTTTATCTATTGCGCGAGAAGTTGCATAACAAATGTAATGACTTCTTAATCTTTCTTACTCTCATTTTATAACTTCTTTATATCTTTCTCGCTACTATTATTCTTGTCGCTTCCGTATGTAACCTTTTCAGGGTACGATGAAGAAATCTTGATGTGACAGAAGGAGGTTAAAAATGGCGGTGAAGAGAGCTACTGCCGAAAAAAAGAAGGTTGCTAAGGATGACAGATACGTGTGTGAAACCTGCGGGTTGGTGGTATCGGTGGATGAGGTTTGTGGTTGCGTGGATGTTTGTGATATTATATGTTGCGACCAGCCCATGAAGAGGAAGGAGGTCAAAGCCAAGGCAACAAAAAAGTAATCGGTTCAAGTCGGGCCGACGTTATGTCTGTTGCCCAAGCTCTGTGGTTTTGGAATGAACATACTAATAGAAATATATTTAGGAGGGAGAAGACCATGGCAGTAAAGAAAACATCGGTAGTAAAGGCATCGGCAAAGCTGTTGGACAAGTTGAACGATGCCATCGCCAGAGAAATCCAGGTGGCTGTCCAGTACATGTGGCAACATGTCCAGTGGGGTGGAGTGAAGGGGTTCGCGGTGCAGAGCGAGCTCAAATCCATCGCGATAGCAGAGATGAAGCATGCAGAATCTATAGCAGAGAGGCTATATTACCTCGGCGGGATACCGACTACGAAGCCAACCCCTATATTTGTGGGCACAACCCTTAAGCAAATGATAGAGCAGGATGTTAAGGATGAGGAGAACGCTATAAAGCTCTATACGCAGATTGTGGAGATGGCCCGCAAAGAAGGCGATGAAACAACCAATCGGTTGTTCCGTGAGATACTGCAACAGGAAGAAGACCATCACGATACCTTTACGACCTTGCTTGAGGACCTGTAGTACTCATTCAATCTAAAGTAAGCCAGCAATGAACGCAATATCGTAAGGTGGTAATACCGGAGCAGCCAACCAAGCGAGAAAACTAATTCGTATTCCGGCAGGTGGCGAGAGTTAGTCCATCCTTACGCTTAGGCATATTGCTTAGGCGTAAGGATATTTCTATGTTCGTGGCCTGGTGGGTTACGCGGCCTTATTTTAGAAAGAGAAGGTCGTTAGCGCCAGTTTGCCAGCAGCGGCAGGATCCAGCCGAAGATACCCGCGAAGACAAGATTTATGGCGGAAAAGGGCCAGCCCCACTTCTTGCGTTTGATGATGAGGAACAGGGCTGGCAGCATAAGCAGCGCTGTCAGACCAATGATAGCCACGGTAAAGATCGAATTTGAACTGCCCAGCCCTGAGCCTGGGAAAGCATTGACAGCCATATTATAAAGCGCGCCGGCAATAACCCCGACTATGCACCAGGCCGGAGGTAAGCCAACTACTAGGGATAGCATAACCAATACCGGGGGTATACCCTGGGGCAACCGCTTAGACAGGCGATCATATAGATCGCGGTTGGTGAAAAATATGTATATCAGTGCCCCCAGGTAGACCGATCCCATCAACAATCCACAGATAAGACCGGCAACTATGTCCCTTAACATTTTCTATCACCTCTAACGGCTGGAGATGCTGTATCTACGGCGTGAACAAGATAAGCCTCCAGTCCTTCTTTTTTCAGGCAGCTCAAAATGTCTTCTCCACGAGATTTGTCGGGCACAAGAGCGAACAGTGTGGGGCCAGAGCCTGCGAGATGCACGCTTCTGGCCCCTGCCTTTGGTAAACTGGAACGATAATCGGGAAGAGCGGTAAAGAAATCGAAAGCGACCTGCTCGAATACATTGAACAGGAATGAGTCGTCTACATTCCCTCCATGATTTAGGTGGGTAAATAGTTTCCGGGTATGTTGGCCGGATGTGTAGTGGGAGGCGTTCAACCGCGAGTAGAGTTGCGCTGTCTTACCGGGTACAGGTTCGATTGCTGGTTTGAGCAGCACCAGCCAGAATTCAGGGGGAGGAGGCAGCGGTGTTATCTCCTCGCCGCGTCCTTTTGCCAGCGCTGTGCCTCCGAAGAGTGGAAAGGCCACATCTGAGCCTAGCTTTGATGCAAGCCCTACCAATCTTTCAAGTGGAAGATGCAATTCCCAGAGTTGGTTTAGTCCAGCCAGGGTAGCAGCGGCGTCGGTCGCGCCTGAGCCCAGTCCAGCCGCTATGGGAATCCTCTTGGTGAGATGGATTACAGCTCCCTTCTTGCACCCGCTGGTTTCTTGTAGTAGCCTGGCTGCTTTGAGCACCAGGTTATCAGGTGATTGAAGGGTCGGGACATCGCAGTGAAAATCGAGCCTTTCCTTTGGTTCGAAGGTGAGCGTGTCTGCCAGGCTGATGGTCTGGAGAATACTGGCGACCTCATGGTAGCCATCTGGTCGCTTGGCCAGAACCTCGAGGGTCAGGTTTATCTTGGCGTATGCCTTGAGTTTGATCATTATTAATCAGCGCTACGATAGGCTGGACAGACGAAGTCGTCTGTCCCACCGATTAGCCTCGGTTCTTAATGTAGGGGCAATTCATGAATTGCCCCTACATGCTGGTCATTCTTTTTTACTTATAGCAAGCGCTTGCTGCAATTTTGCCCATTCGTTTAGCGATAGAGTTTCGGGACGTCGCTGCGGCTTTATGCTCGCTTTTTGTAAAAGTTCTTCAGCCCCTGCTGATGTAAGTTGCAATCCCAGGGCGAGGGAGTTTCGTATCTGCTTGCGCGGGGCGCTGAACCCCGCCTTGACCACCTCGAAGAAACCGGCGATGTCTGTCACATCTACTGCTGGCTTTGGGTAAACATCTATACGCACAATGGCGGAATCGACCTTAGGCTGGGGATGAAAGCTCTGTGCCTGCACATAGTCCACGATAGTAGGCTTGCCATAAAGCTGCACGCTGATGCTGAGGATGCTCATGTCGCCCGGAGCAGCCACTATGCTTTGTCCCACCTCTTTCTGCACCATGACCACCATGAGTCTGGGCTTAAGCGATGCTTCGAGGAAGTGGCGCAGTATCGGAGCGGCGATATAGTAAGGCAAATTGGCGACAACCTTGTAATTCCCCTGGCTCTCAATTAACTCCCGCGGGTCTAGTTGGAGAACATCGGCATTTATCACAGTTAGTTTGGGGAATTTGGAGAGCCTTTTTTGCAGCGAGGAAGCGAGTTTGGGGTCAACCTCTATAGCGATTACCTTCCTCACCCTTTTCATCAGTTCCTCGGTCAGTATCCCCAATCCCGGGCCTACCTCTATTACTGTGTCAGAGGGCTCAAGCTCCGCAGCGGAAATTATCTTGTCCAGCACGTTGCGGTCGATGAGGAAGTGCTGCCCCAGCCCCTTCTGCGCCCTAGCACCTAGGCGATGCAGTCGGCTTTTTACTTCAACAATAGGCGATTCTGATCTCAATCTCCTAGCTCCTAGTTGAATGCATTAAAGAAAGCTTTGGGAACAGCCGCTCTGTGTATTGTATCAAACGACTGTTCCCAAATAGCTTAGACTCCAAGTAGCTTGGAGCCCCCTGCGCTTATTTGCCCTTCCTGGCGCTTTTCTTTTTGGGCTTAGAGTCTTTCAGTTTGAACACTTTGATGGCGTTCTCGCGCATTATCATTCTTTTGGCTTCATCGCTCAGCGGCAGCTCCAGGAACTGCTTCTTGAACGCTGCCAGCCCCATGTTATTGGTGCCGAAGAGGACCTTTTCCTGACCTGCCCAGAATGACATGAAGGTAAACATTTCGGGATGCATTTTAGACAGGAGCTTGGGCATCCAGGCGGAGCAGTCGCAGTAAACATTGGGATGTTTCCAGGCCATGGCTACCAGCTCATTGCCCCAGGGCCAGCCGGTATGAGAGCCGACGATGGTGAGACCGGGGAAGTCCAACGCAACCTCATCGAGGTAAATAGGACGCCCAGGCCAACTGGGGAACAGTTCTGCAGCATGTCCCGTCTGCATACCTACGGGTATGCCCAACTCGCTGCACTTGGCATAGCAGGGATAGAGCCTTCTGTCGTTGAGAGGCACGCCGAAGGTCAGGGAGTGGAAATAGCAGTACTTCGCGCCGTATTCCTTGACTCCCCTCTCCATCTCCTCAAGGCTCTCCTCGATGCGGAAGGGGTTGTAGCCCACAACGGGTATCAGGCGGTCGGGATAGTCTTTTATGTGCTCGTAGACCTCATCGATGGTATAGTTCCAGATGAGCTTCTTCTCCCAGTTAGACCACATCCTGATGGCAGGGATGAATATCTTGTCGTAGCCCTCTATATCCATTATGGCCACGAATTCATCAGTTGAGGGGATGGTGACGGGTAAGCGCGGCGCTGGCTTCTTCAGGGTATCGATGAGGATATTCCGGGGGAACTCGGAGCCGGGCCCGGTATGTGACCTCATCATGGTGGCAGCCAGGATTTGGAACTCCCTGCCATCCCAGGCATGAGGGTTCCAGAAGGGATAGTTCATAATGTCAATGGGTCTGATATCTTCCACGCCTTATTGTTCTCCTTTTACGGATTTTGGACTATTTTATGAGATTGTTGATATGCTCTATATCAACCCCCTGTATCCCTCAATCTTGGGGGACTTGAAAAGTCGGGGGGCACCCCCCAAACCCCCAGCAAGGGGGCTTCGCCCCTCTGCACTCCCCAACTTAAAACGACCTTCATGGGCAGCGTTATCCTTATACGGGTGGTGTCTCTAGCACATGCTGAAACCGCCGCTGACGCTGAGAGTCTGGCCGGTGATGAAGGCAGCGGCATCAGAGGCCAGGAATACGGCAGCATTAGCAGTATCCTCGGGCTTGCCCATCCGCTGCAGAGGATACTGACTGATTATCCTGTCCTTAACCTCAGCGGGAATCATCTCTTGAGTGACATCGCCAGCCCACATGCTGTCCTTGCCTGCTGTGCCGGGTTTCTCAGGGATAGTGGCTCCCGGGCAAATGGTGTTGACGTTTATGCCGAACCTGCCCATCTCTTTGGCTATAGCCTTGGCGAAAGCGATAACGGCGCCTTTGGTGCCAGAGTAAACAGCTTCTCTGGGCTCTCCCACACGTCCTGAATCGGAGGCGATGTTTACAATCTTGCCAGCCTTTTTCTCCACGAAGTGGTCGAGCACAGCCCTGGTGCAATAGATGACGCCAAGGTAGTTAATCTTCAACTCTTTGTCGTATTCATCAACCGGCTTCTTCAGGAAGAGCTTGTTGGATACAAATCCTGCGTTGTTAACCAGGACATCTACTTTCCCGAATTGCTCGATGGCCTTCTTGACCACTGCCTGAACGGATTCCCAGCTTGTGACGTCTGTCTTAATGCCGATGGCTTTGCCACCCAGGGCGCTGGCCTCTTTGGCTACCTTCTTGCCCTGCTCCTCATCGATGTCGGCGATGACCACATTGCACTTCTCTTTGGCGAAAGCGAATGTGATGGCGCGACCGATGTTGGAGCCTCCGCCGGTGACGATTACAGTTTTACCTGCCAGACCTAATTCCATTTAGCTTGCCCTCCTAGAAATGTTAATTTTACATTCTTTGAGAATGCTCAAATGGTCCTAATCAACTCCCTCTGACTCCCCCAGTCTTGGGGGAGAAGGGGTAAGAATTGGGGGACACCCCCAAACCCCCGGCAGGAGGTTTCTCCTGCACCTCTCTTCAAGGGTAACCATCAAAACATGGCAAAGTTTAAGGCCGTGCACCCACTGTCGACCCTTCCCCCTCTGGCTTATCCCTGGCACCGGCTCCCACCAGGTGCTCCTGCGGCACCCAGAATTTACTATTTACCGCTGCTTCCTTCCGGATCTGACGGGGTTCATAGCGTTCTGCCGCGCAGGACCCAGTGTTCATCACCGATGGACAGAAGACAGTCCCGGAAAGAGCAGGGCCTCGAGCGGGGATTCGATCCCGCTATAGCGGATTGCGGGTACAGGGCACCGCTGTCTCCCCATCTAGCACGACCTCCTGAAAATTCTACTTTAGGGGGGCGCAAGTGTCAAGCGTAACGAGTAGGGGCAGACCGACGTGTCTGCCCTGTCGAGGTAAAGGGCGAACACACCGGTTCGTCCCTACAATCATAAAACCGATGTGGGTGCTAGACTCTGCTGGCGATGAGGTCGCCCATTTCGCGGGTGCCGACCTTCGTCATATCATCGCTCATGATCTCGTAGGTGCGGTAGCCATCATTCAAAACCTTGTTTACGGCTTTTTCGATGGACTCAGCTTCCTTTTTGAGGCCCAGGGAGTAGCGCAGCATCAGGGCGCTGCTGAGTATGGTGGCGATGGGATTTGCCATGTTCAGTCCGGCGCGTTTGGGGGAGCTGCCGTGGATGGGCTCGTAGAGGCCGAATATAGAGTTGCTCTTTTTCGGTATCCCGGCAAGGCTGGCCGAGGGCAGCATGCCCATCGAGCCTGCCAGCATGGAGGCTTCGTCAGTGAGGATGTCGCCGAATGTGTTCTCGGTGACAATGACATCGAACTCCGTGGGACGCTGGATGAGCCGCATGGAGCAGCTATCCACCAGTTGATGCTCCAACTGGATATCAGGGTATTGGGGGCCAAGCTCGGTAGCGATCTGACGCCAGAGTCGCGATGATTCAAGGACATTTGCCTTATCCACTGAGGTGAGCTTTTTCTTGCGCCTTCGGGCCAATTCGAAGCCTACGCGGAGAATGCGCTCTATCTCCATCTCAGAGTAGGACATGGTGTCCACCGCGCGTCTGCCTCTGGAGGTCTGCCAGCGGCGTTTCGGTCTGCCGAAATAGAGGCCGCCAGTAAGCTCACGCACCACCAGCAGGTCCACTCCGCGCACAACTTCTGGTTTGAGCGTGGTGTGGTTGGCAAGCATGGGAAGCACTTTGACGGGACGCAGGTTGGCGAACAGCTTGAGTTCTTTGCGCAAGGCGAGCAGGCCGTCCTCGGGTCGCACCTTGCCCAGAGGGTCGTCCCACTTAGGACCCCCTACGGCTCCCAGCAGCACAGCGTGGCACTTTTTGCACAGCTTCAGGGTATCCTTGGTCAGGGCTTCTCCGTATCTATCTATGGAGGCTCCACCAACATAACCGTAATGGAGAGCGAACTTGTGGCCATATCTACGTCCCACGGCTTGCAGGACTCTGGCAGCCTCCGCTACTACCTCGGGTCCGATGCCGTCCCCGGGGAGGACGGCGATATCGTATTTCATGAATTACTCCTTGGGACCACGTTCGCCCTGAGCCCTTCGGCTGGCTCAGGACAGGCTTGTCGAAGGGTCGAACGGGGCCGTTCATGGTTCGACAGGCTCACCACGAACGGCGTTTATACTTTCGTTCGCCCTGAGCCCAGTCGAAGGGTGAACAGAAATGGTTATCTGACTTTTTTTATTCTCCTACCTGCTGCTATCTTGCGTTTGGTGTATTCAATCAGTCCGCCTGATTCGATTAGCTCGAGCATGAAGTCAGGGTACGGTTTGGCCTTAAAGGTGAGACCTCTGGTGATATTTATGATTTTACCTGTGGAGAGTTCTACTTCAAGTACATCGCCAGCCTCGGTCTTATCAACAGCCTCCTCGCACTCCAGAATGGGCAGTCCGATGTCAATAGCGTTGCGGTAGAAGATGCGGGCGAAGCTCTTGGCGATGACGCAGCTTATGCCCACGGCCTTGATGGCGAGCGGCGCATGCTCGCGCGACGAGCCGCAGCCGAAGTTAGTGCCGGCGACGATGATGTCGCCAGGCTTGACCCTTTTCAGGAACTCAGGGTCTAAATCCTCCATGCAGTGCTGCGCCAGCTCGGCGGGGTCGTAGACATTCAAGTAACGCGCCGGTATGATGACGTCGGTATTGACATCATCGCCGTATTTATGGACTTTACCGCGAAGGTTCAAGGTTCGAATCTCCAAAATCTTTGTTTCCCAATATCATTCTAAGAGGATCATGAGCCATAATCTCCTCTCTCAATCTTTTTTTGTTCTCTTCGACCCAACGCTCGCACATCCTTTCAAACGCAAAATTTCCGTTGAAGAGGCAAAAAAGCAACATTTCCATTGATGCACGTGACAATTTCAATACTTCATCATATCCACAACCGTATTGCTTTTTAAAATAGAACTGGTCTGCCTCGATTATATCGTTAAATTCATCATCATGTTGCTTGCGTGCTTTTGTCCATCTCCATTCGTTGAAGGAAGAACCTATTGCATTCAGCTTCTCTACAAGCTCGTGCAACTGCTTATCATCATAGATTTGCATATCTAAGCCCCCTTTTCCCCCTCCGTTTACTATCATGATACGTAGAATGCCGATTGTTAAGCAGCTACAACATTCTCTCGAAATCTTCCGGAGAAATACCAGCTTGCCTCAGTATATTTCTTAGTGTGCCGGGCGGGATTATTCTATTGCCATGAAAAGGGACAATCACTCGTTTCCCTTCTTTGATATAGGAGCGATGGCTTCCTTTAGCGTGTGAGAACTTAAATCCTGTCCTTAATAATGCGCTCTCGACTTCCCGAGCTGCAACTCTGGGCAGCTTTTTCATAGAGCAACGCCCACCTTTTCGATAGAAGGTGGCGTATCTTCTGGTATAGGCTCATTGTGAAGCTTCAGGTCCTCAAGGTAGCAGGCAATAGCCTCTTTAATGTTTTTTAAAGCCTCTTCTTTAGTAGCGCCGTAGCTGAAACACCCGGGGAGTGCCGGAACGGAAGCGTTATAGTAGCCCTTGAACTCAGGGTCAGTTTCCTTTTCTAGGATTACTGTGTAGCTAATCTTCTTGGTCATGGGAATTCTCCTGCATATATAATATCACTTTTGCTCCTTCGGGATGTTATCATCCCGAAGGGTGCCTGTCTAGGCTGTGGATGATAACATCCACAGCGAGCAAGTGCTAATCCCCCTTAGTCCCCCTCCCTGAACGAGTCAGGGACAGGTTTAGAAAAGGGGGAGATTATAGGGCGCGGGCACCGCGCCCCTACATGTCTTTGCGAGGAGTCCTTCCCATTTGGGAAGGACGACGAAGCAATCTCTACGTAACCGTAAGTATGTATGAGTGCGATGAGATTGCTTCGCTTCGCTCGCAATGACATGGTAAAAGGTCTGCAATACCATTGTTATTCATTCACTCCTTAATGACATCGTAAAAGGCGGCCATGACACAACGAAGGGCCTGCAATGGCACTTTTAATCGATCACCTCTTCCGGTCCTGCAATCCTGCCCAGCACGGCGCTGGCGGCGGCGACGGCGGGGCTGGCTAGGTAGACCTCGGACTGAGGGCTGCCCATCCGCCCCACGAAGTTGCGGTTGGTGGTGGAGACGCAGCGCTCCCCCGCGGCGAGCACTCCCATGTAACCGCCCAGACAGGGCCCGCAGGTAGGTGTGCTCACCACTGCGCCTGACTCGATGAATAGCTTAATCAGGCCTTTGCGTAAGGCCTGCAAATATACCTCTCGCGAGCCGGGGATGATGATGCAGCGCATCCGCTTGTGCACCTTCCTGGCCCTGAGCACTCTGGCAGCTATCTGCAAGTCCTCAAGGCGTCCGTTGGTGCAACTGCCGATAACTACCTGGTCAATCTCGACTTTGCCCACCTTGCTTATGGGTTTGGCGTTCGATGGCTTGTGGGGGAAGGCGACCTGAGGCTCTATCTTGGAGACATCGTATTCTATGACTTTGGCATATACAGCGTTTTTGTCAGGCTCATAGACCTTATAGGGACGTTTCGCCTTTAACTTTACATAATCTAAGGTCTTTTCATCTATATGGAAGATGCCTGCTTTGGCACCTGCCTCGATGGCCATGTTGGCCATGGTGAAGCGGCTGTCCATAGAAAGCTTGCCTATTGCCTCGCCGGTGAACTCCATGCAGGCGTAAGTGGCGCCGTCCACTCCGATGTCGCCGATAGTGTAAAGGATAAGGTCTTTGCCGCTGACCCATTTTCTCAATTTACCGCTGTAGATGAACTTGATGGTCGGGGGCACCTTCATCCAGATCTCGCCTGTAGCCATGGCGGCGGCGATGTCTGTGGAGCCCATGCCGGTGGCGAAGGCTCCCAGGGCGCCGTAGGTGCAGGTATGGGAGTCGGCGCCGATGACGACGTCGCCGGGCAGCACCAGCCCTTTCTCGGGAAGAAGCACGTGCTCGATGCCCATCTCGCCGACCTCGAAGTAGACCAGCTTCTGCTCCAGGGCGAACTCTTTCATCATCTTGGCCTGCTCGGCGGAAGCGATGTCCTTGTTGGGCACGAAGTGATCGGGCACCATCACGACCTTTTTGGGGTCGAAGACCTTCTTCACGCCGATGCGGCGGAACTCCTTGATGGCGATGGGAGCGGTGATATCGTTGGACAGGACGAGGTCCACTCTAACATTTATCAGTTCGCCGGGGATGACTTTCCTCTTGCCGCAGTGGGCGGCCAGGATTTTTTCGGCTAATGTCATTTAGAATCTCCAAGATGCCTGGAGCAGGTGCTCCAGGCTACCCATCTTATATCTGTAGGGACTAATAGGGCGCGGTCACCGCGCCCCTACAAATTGAATGCTGATGGCGCTCTCTTACTCACGCCTTCTGCATGGCTGACAGGAGACGGTTGAGGGCGTTCATATATGCTTTGGCTGAGGCCACGATGATGTCTGTGGCTGCCCCACGGCCAGTGTATGTTCTGCCTCCGCTCTCTATCCTAATCGTTACCTCGCCCATGGCATCTATGCCTGCGGTAACCGACTTGACGCTGAACTCTGTGAGATTGTTGGGTACGCTCACGAGGCGGTTTATCGCTTTATAAACAGCGTCCACAGGACCTGTGCCCAGGGCAGCATCGGCCAAAAGTTGCCCTCCAGGACCGATCAATCTTACCGACGCAGTGGGCACGAGGTGGTCTCCGCAGGAGACCTGCACATGGTCCAGGTGATATGTCTCGGAGAAGGTGCGCATCTCCTCTGCAATCAGCGCCTCTATATCACGGTCACTTATCTCCTTCTTCTTATCCGCCAGCTCTTTGAAGGCTGTGAAGGCACGGGCGAACTCCTCGTCGCTCAGGGTATAGCCTAATACCTCGAGCCGAGCTTTGAACGCGTGGCGGCCGCTGAGCTTGCCCAGGGTCAAGGTGGTTCCTGTGAGGCCTATATCCCTGGGGTCCATTATCTCGTAGGTAGCCCTCTCTTTAAGGATGCCGTCCTGATGGATGCCAGATTCATGGCGAAAGGCATTAGCGCCCACGATAGCCTTGTTGGGCTGCACTGACATGCCGGTGAGGTCGCTGACCAGCCGGCTTGTCTTGTGTATCTGCAGAGTATCGATATCGGTTGTGTATTTAAACAGGTCTTTGCGTGTGCGCAGCGCCATGACTATCTCTTCTAGGGAGGCATTGCCGGCCCGCTCCCCGATACCATTTACGGTGCACTCAATCTGCCTCACACCATAGTCGAGCACAGCCAGGCTGTTGGCTACCGCCAGCCCCAGGTCGTTGTGGCAATGGACGCTGACCACGGCTTTGTTGATATTAGGCACATTTTTGAAGATTCCCTCTATTAAGGCGCAGAACTCGCGCGGTATGGTGTAACCCACTGTATCGGGTATATTCACGGTGGTCGCCCCGGCAGCGATGGTTGCTTCGATTATCTGGTACAGGAACGCCGGGTCGGTGCGGGTGGCATCCATGGGAGAGAACTCTATATCCTCTAGATACCCCTTAGCCCGTGCCACCATATTCAGGGCAGCCTCCAGTACCTGTTCCCTGCTCTTCTTCAGTTGGTGGGCCATGTGAATCTCAGAGCTGGAGAGGAAGACATGGATGCAAGGGTGCTGGGCATCCTTGATTGCCTGCCAGGCAGCGTCTACAGCTTCCTTGTTGGCATGAGCCAGGGCGCAGATAGTGGGGCCGCGCACCTCTTTGGCGATGCGGCGTACCGCCTCCAGGTCTCCGGGCGAGGATATGGGGAAGCCGGCCTCGATTACATCTACCTTCAGCCTCTCCAGTTGCCGGGCGATCTCCAGCTTCTCATCTATATTCAGCGCTGCGCCTGCGGACTGCTCGCCGTCGCGCAGGGTGGTATCGAAGATTATGACCCTGTCCACGGTGTTCTCCTATGCTTCGTACTCCTTCGCTTTAAGCCAGGGCATCATAGCCCTGAGCTTCTTGCCCACTATCTCTATCTGGTGTTCTTGCTCTCTTTTTCTCATTGCATTGAAGGAAGGACAGCCTGCCTGGTTCTCCAGAATCCAGCGGGTAGCGAAGGTGCCGTCCTGAATCTCCGCCAGAACCTGTCTCATCGCCTGCTTGGTGCATTCATCTATAACTCTGGGGCCTGAGACGTAGTCGCCGTACTCTGCGGTATCGCTTACCGAGTAGCGCATGTAGCTCAAGCCGCCCTGGTAAATGAGGTCGGTGATGAGCTTCAATTCGTGGAGGACCTCGAAATAAGCAATCTCCGGCTGGTAGCCAGCCTCGACTAGTGTCTCGAAACCAGCTTTTATTAAGGAGGAAACACCGCCGCAGAGGACTGTCTGCTCACCGAAGAGGTCGGTCTCGGTCTCCTCAGCGAAGGTGGTATCCAGAACCCCGGCCCTGGTGCAGCCGATACCCTTGGCATAGGCCAGGGCAATCTTTTTAGCCTTGCCCGTGGCATCCTGATGCACAGCGACGAGAGCAGGGGGCCCTCCGCCTTCAGTGTAGGTACGTCTCAGCATGTGCCCCGGGCATTTCGGCGCAATCATGGTCACATCGATATCCTTGGGAGGGATAATCTGGCTGTAGTGTATGTTAAAGCCATGAGCGAACATCAGCATCTTGCCTTTGGTCAGGCCCTTCTGCATCTGGCGATAGACCATAGGGTGCAGGGTATCGGGCACCAGCAAGGTCATAATATCGGCCTTCCGGGATGCTTCTTCTGCGCTCAGGACCTCAAACTTCGCTTTCTTGGCCGCTTTCCAGGGCGGGCTGTCCTTAAGCTCACCCACAATAACATTGCAGCCGCTGTCTCTGAGGTTCTGAGCATGGGCATGTCCCTGGCTGCCGTAGCCAACTATGGCGATAGTCTTGCCCTTGAGTAAACCCAGGTCAGCATCTTTGTCGTAGTACATTTTCCCTCTCCATCCTTTCAATATTTTATGCAGGTTTAGCCTTTCTAATTCTTCGGGGGCGTTCTTCTACTTCTGATTTCTCCGCCTCGACGGTTGTCTCTCCCGCGGCACCTCTGACCATTGCAATCTTGCCGGTGCGTGAGAGCTCCTTAACCCCAAATCTCCTCAGAAGATTGTACAAGGAGTCGATCTTATCCTCATCACCGGTGACCTCTACAATCAAGGAACCAGGAGCAACATCGATGATGTTAGCTCGAAATATATCGACGATCTCTATTATCTCGCTTCTGGTGGAAGAAGTGGCATGAACCTTAATCAGCGCCAGTTCCCGAGCCACTATAGGCTCCTCCGAAATATCTATTACCTTGACTACCTCGATCACTTTGTCGAGCTGTTTCCTCACCTGCTCTACGGCTGTAGTAGCCCCGTCTACGACAATGGTCATCCTGGAGAGCCCTGGCTGCTCAGAATGTCCTACGGCGATGCTCTCGATATTGAAATTGCGCCTGCGGAACAGGCTTGATACCCTATTCAGTACTCCAGGTCTGTCTTCAACCAGGGCGACTAAAGTGCGTTTTGTCTTGCTATTCATGGTTGTTTTCCTTAATAAGGTAATTCCTTATCAACCCCCAAACCCCCGGCAGGAGGTTTCCTGCACCTCTTTTTCATCAGTCAGTTAATCGGGGGTAATTCCTTATCAACCCCCTCTGGCTCCCCCAGTCTTAGGGGACTTTTAGGGCACAGTGCACTGTGCCCCTACAGGGATACCCCCTGTCCTTCCTTCAGGAAGGACCCCTCTGCACTCCCTAACTGCGGAGCACTTCTGCTACAAGTTGCTCGTTTCCTGCGAACCTGTCCTAACCCTGACCTTGTTCCTGGGGGCCTCGATGATTTCAGCCAGAGTGCAGCCCGGGGCTACCATGGGATAGATATTCTCCTCCGGCTCAACCACGAAATCGATGAGGAACGGGCCGTCATGTTCCATAGCCCTCTGGATGGCGGCAACAACGAGCTTTTTGTCGGTTACCCTGAGCCCTGCCACTCCATAGGCTTCGGCTACTTTAACAAAGTCAGGATTGATTAGAGGCGTAGCCACATAGTTCTTCTTGTAAAACAACTCCTGCCATTGTCTTACCATGCCCAGGAAGCCGTTGTTGAGGATGGCAATCTTCACAGCGATATTGTCCTGAGCCGCTGTGGCCAACTCTTGAATAGTCATCTGGAAACCGCCGTCTCCGGCGATAGCCCATACAGTCTCATCGGGTTTTCCTACCTTGGCCCCGATGGCTGCGGGCAACTCGAAGCCCATCGTACCCAATCCTCCGGATGAGATCAAGGTATTGGGCTTGTTGTACCAGAAGTGCTGCGCTGCCCACATCTGATTCTGACCCACACCGGTAACGATAATGGCATTACCCCGGGTGACTTCGTAAATCTTTCTAATCACGAATTGCGGCAGAAGTTCATCGCATTCACGAATGACGACTGCAGGGTGATCACGGCGCCATTCCTCGACCTGCTCTATCCAATCAAGGTGCGTCTGGACAACAACTTGCTTGTTCAATTCGCGGAGCACGTGCCTCACGTCGCCTACGATGGGCACGTCCACTCTCACATTCTTGCCGATCTCTGCGGGGTCTATGTCTATGTGTATGATTTGAGCGTGTGGCGCGAAACCGCTTACTTTACCGGTTGCCCTGTCGTCAAACCTCATCCCGATAGCGATAACCAGGTCGGCAGAACACACAGCCAGGTTGGCATAAGCCATGCCGTGCATGCCTATCATGCCCAGGCTGAGTATGTGGTCTTCAGGGAAGCAGCCGATTCCCAATAGTGTGGTAATTACCGGGATTTGCGCTTTCTCTGCCAATTCCTTGAGTTCAGGAAAAGCGCCTGATATGATAACTCCTCTCCCTGCGAGGATGACAGGTTTTTTTGACTCGTTTATGAGGTTTGCAGCTTTTTTCACCTGGGAGGGATGTCCCTTAAGAATAGGCTTGTAACCGCTTATGTTGACCTTTTCCGGGTAATGAAAATTCGCTTCCTCGACAAACACATCTCGCGGTATGTCTATGAGGACTGGCCCCGGCCTTCCGGTTCTGGCGATGTGGAACGCTTCCTTAACCACAGTGGCCAACTCCTCTGCCTTAAGCACCAGATAATTGTGCTTGGTTATGGGGACAGTGATGCCCGTGATATCAATCTCCTGGAAGGCATCCTTGCCGATAAACGGTCTGGCTACCTGCCCCGTGATGGCAATAACCGGTGAGGAGTCCAGGTGAGCGTTGGCTATGCCGGTTACCAGGTTGCAGGCACCGGGACCCGAAGTTGCCAGGCAGACTCCCACTTTACCGGTAGCCCTGGCATAGCCATCGGCTGCGTGAGCCGCGCCCTGCTCATGGCGCACCAAGATGTGCCGTAACTGTGGGTATTGGGGTAGGGTGTCATACAAAGGAAGCACGGAGCCTCCGGGGAAGCCGAAGATAACCTCTACCCCCTCCTTCACCAGGCTTTCACACAGAATTTGGGCACCTGTACGTTTCATGGCGGGCTCCTATTTGAACACTGCCCCGGTTGATGCCGAGGTCACCTTTTCTATATATCTCCTTAAATATCCTGTCTTTATCTTGGGCTGGAATCTGGGCACCTGGGATAGCCGCTGGGCGATCTGCTTATCGCTGAGCTCTACATCTATTCTATTATGGGGGATATCTATCTTTATGCGGTCTCCGTCCCGCAAGGCAGCGATAGGGCCTCTCTCCGCCGCCTCAGGGGAGACGTGGCCGATAGCAGCGCCTCTGGTAGCTCCGGAGAAGCGTCCGTCAGTTATCAGCGCCACTTCCTTGTCCAGCCCCATCCCTGCGATGAGCGAGGTCGGGGTAAGCATCTCGGGCATGCCCGGCCCGCCTTTGGGCCCTTCGTAGCGTATGACTACCACATCCCCTGAGCTTATCAAACCTGCCATTATCGCCTTGGTGGCTTCGTCCTCCGAGTTGAAAACCCTTGCCGGGCCTCGGTGCACCATCATCTCGGGAACCACGGCAGCGCTCTTCACCACAGCGCCCTTCGGCGCCAGATTGCCGAAAAGAATGCTCAGGCCGCCTCTGGGAGAGTAAGGATTCGACAGAGGCCGTATAACCTTATTGTCCTTTACCTTTGCGCCGGCGATGACCTTACCCAGCGTTTTGCCCGACGCTGTCTGGGCTCCCAGATTCAACTGATTCCTGAGCTGGTTCATCAACGCGGGGATACCTCCGGCGAGGTCGAGGTCTTCCAGGTGATACTCACCTGAGGGCCTTATCTTCGAAAGATGGGGCGTGCTCTGGCTTATCTTGTTTATCGCTTTTAAAGAGAAATCAATCTCTGCCTCATGCGCCAGCGCCATCAGGTGCAGCACGGAGTTAGTGCTGCCTCCCAAAGCCATATCCACCACGAAGGCGTTATAGATGGAATCCTCCGTGATGATGTCGAGTGGACAGATTTCCTTTGCCAGGAGTTCCATGACCTTTCTGCCTGCCTCTTTAGCCAGATGTATCCTTCTGGCATCGACTGCGGGGATGGTGCCGTTGCCGGGAAGCGCCATACCCAGCGCCTCGGTTAGGCAGTTCATAGTATTGGCGGTGAACATTCCGGAGCAACTGCCGCATCCCGGGCAGGCCCTCTCCTCGATTTCCTCTAATTCTGCCAGGGTCATATCTCCTTTAGTTACCTTGCCTACCGCTTCGAAGACGCTGTTCAGGTCGACTATGCTCTTGTTACCGAGATGTCCGGCCAGCATGGGACCGCCGCTGACAAAGATGGAAGGGATGTTAAGCCTCACCGCAGCCATCAGCATCCCCGGGATAATCTTGTCGCAGTTGGGGATGAACACCAGGGCATCGAAGCCGTGAGCCTGCACCATGATCTCAATAGAATCGGCGATGAGCTCCCGGCTGGGCAGGCTGTACCTCATGCCGATATGCCCCATAGCTATACCATCGCAGACTCCGATAGTATCGAACTCGAGCGGAGTCCCGCCAGCGCTATATACACCTGCCTTCACCGCCTCGGCGATGTTTCTTAGGTGAATATGGCCGGGGATAACCTCATTGAAGCTGTTCACAATCCCGATGAGGGGCTGCTCTATCTCCTTGGAGGTCAACCCCAGGGCCCGGAACAGCGTCCTATGCGGAGCGCGCTCGACACCCTGCTTTACAACATCGCTTCTCATATTGTCCCCCAGGATGTAATAACTAAAAACCGCCCCCTCGGGGCGAAAGCTAGTCCTGTTCAAGACTATTACGGTGATTAAACCATAGGATACTACAAGTGTCAAGGGAAATGCAAGCCAGATAGAGCATATCTACCATGTTTAACCATACATTGACTTTAGGCCATATATCGTGTAGGATTTATCCATGCGGGTAATGCTAGAAACTGAGTTTTGATATTTTCGAAGGAAGGAGAGTAGTCATGAATTTAATAGAATCAATAAGAATTGTTGAACTTCTTGCGAATGGTGTTAATCCTCAAACCGGTGAAGTATTCCCAATGGACAGCCCTTATCAGAATGCTCAAACTATTCGAGCATTGTTCACGGCTCTTAGGGCTCTGGAGGGACAAAAGTCAACAAAAAAACGTAAGCAGTCGTTACCACTTAATGCAGGAAATCCTTGGACCAGCGAAGAAGAGCAATGCCTTGTAAGCAAGTTCGATGCTGGAACACCGATTGAAGATTTAGCTAGGTTGCATGGGCGAACGCCTGTAGCGATTACGTCTAGGCTGGTAAAACTGGGGACGATTGAACCCCATCCTCGAAATGTGAACACTTAAAAAGGCGTCACTGATGCTGTGGTGCTATTTAAATATGAGTAAGTTTGAATATTACGCTGAATTCAGGAGGTAAGTTGATAATGGTCAATATATCTCCTTTAAAAATCACGGGCAACTGGTTCCAGGGTTTTGTCTTAGATGTGCATACTATCAGCAGCACATTACTGGGATATAATGAGTATGGGCACGAGGTTTTTGACACGAAAAGGAGCGAATTAGGCGAGTTGCTGTACAAGCTGAAGTATGGGCAAGGCAAATCTGTTTTGAGTGAAATAGTGGAAGCTGCAATTTATTTTATCAGTCACAAGTGGGGCATTTCCAAAGTTCTGAATTGTATAATACCGATTCCGCCTTCTAATATTTCTAGAGCTTTTCAACCCGTATCGGAGATAGCAAGAGGTATAGGATCTCGTTTAGGCATTCCAACATATGAAAAGGCTTTGACGAAAATCAAGGAAACCCCTGAACTTAAGGATGTTTACGAATACGAGAAGAGGCTCGACTTTCTCAAGGATGCTTTTACTGCTGACCCTCATCTGATCAAAGGTAAGAATGTATTACTGTTCGATGACTTGTATAGATCTGGTGCTACACTTAATGTTGTATCTCAGGTTTTGTATCAAGAAGGAAAGGCTGGTAAGATATATGTACTGGTGTTAACGAGGACTAGGAGTAAATCATGACGAAGGTATTTATAGGTGGTTCAAGAAGAGTGCCAAGGCTCAATAGATATGTTAGGAATAGAATAGACAAAATTATTGAGCGAGGATGTACTATATTATTGGGTGACGCAAATGGTGTAGATAAGTCAGTACAAAGTTACCTTTTCGGAAGAAACTATAAGAATGTTGTCGTCTTTTGTGCAGGTAATGAATGTAGAAACAACATTGGGCACTGGGAGACTAGGCATATAAGAGTAGATCGAAGGAAGAAAGATTCTGACTATTATTCTGCTAAAGACTTGGAAATGATTAGGGAGGCAGACTATGGGTTTATGATATGGGATATTAAAAGCAAGGGGACTAGGGAAAATATCCTGAATTTACTAAAAGAGAATAAGAAAACGATAGTGTATTTAACTCCAAAAAAGTCCTTTCATACACTTACTGGCTTAGCGGATGTTAAGGAACTTCTGAACATGTGTAACACCACATATCAACATAAGTTTGAAGACATGTTCAGTATATTGGGGGGAGACGAAAAAGAAGGAAAGGAAGAATCTCAGAGAGTGTTGGATTCTGTTTAACCTAATAAATAATGCGATTCGTTAATATGAAACTAGTTGACCCTACGAGAAATCGCTATCTACCTACGATCTCTTCTTGCCTTTTTTCGAAGCCAGCACTTTCTGCATGGTGCTGCCTATCTCCGCCGGATTCTTGGTCACGTTAACCCCTGCCGCAGCAAGGGCATCCATCTTGTCCTGTGCTCTGCCCGATGCCCCCGTGATGATGGCTCCGGCGTGGCCCATGCGCCTGCCCGGAGGTGCGCTAGCCCCGGCGATGAAGGCGACCACAGGTTTGGTCATCTTATTCTTGATGAACTCCGCCGCTCGCTGTTCCTGGTTGCCACCGATCTCGCCGATAAGCACCACTGCCTCAGTATCGGGGTCTTTCTGGAACAGCTCCAACGCGTCCACGAAGACTGTGCCGATGATGGGGTCGCCGCCCAGGCCGATACAGGTCGTCTGACCGATGCCCAGCGTGGTCAACTGGCTCACTGCCTCATAGGTAAGGGTTCCGCTCCGTGAGATCACACCGACATTCCCCTTGAGGAAGATATCGCCGCTCATGATGCCCACCTTGCACTTGCCTGCGGAAAGCAGGCCGGGGCAGTTGGGGCCGATGAGACGAGTCCCTTTTTGCTTCAGATAGTTGCTGACCATGACCATATCCAGCGTGGGGATGCCCTCTGTTATGCAGACGATGAGCGGTATGCCGGCGTCGGCAGCCTCCAATATGGCGTCGGCAGCGAACGCAGCCGGGACAAAGATGATGCTGGTATTGGCCCCCGTCTCGGCCACCGCTCGCTCCACAGTGTTGAACACAGGTACCTCGTCCATTTTGGTGCCGCCCTTGCCAGGGGTGACGCCTGCCACTACCTTGGTGCCATATTCGATGCAGCGGCGTGTGTGGAAGCTCCCCTCGCCGCCGGTTATGCCCTGCACTAAAAGTCTGGTCTTTTCGTCAATCAGAATACTCACGATACACCTCGTTGGGATTTATTCGCTGCCGCCACTGCCTTCTGCGCAGCCTCACGGAAGCTATTGGCTCTGATAAGCTTCAAGCCTGACTCGTCCAGTATTTTGTTGCCCTGGGCAACATTAGTGCCCGCCAACCGGACGACTACAGGCACTTTTATCTCCATCTTCTGGTGCGCGGTGACCAGACCCTGGGCGATGACATCTGTGCGCGCCATGCCGCCGAAGATGTTTATCAACATCGCCTTGACGTCGGGGTCCGAGTTGATAATCCCTATTGCCCGGACCACGCGCTCGGAATCGTTGATAGTGCCGATGTCGAGGAAGTTCGCAGCGTTACCGCCTTCCTGCCTCAGCAGGTCCAGCACAGCCATAGCCAGTCCGGCGCCATTGACCAGACAGCCAATGCTGCCATCCAGCTTGATATAGTTTTCGATGCCTTTGCTCTTGGCCTCTACCTCGAGGGGGTCTTCCTGGGCGATATCGCGCAGAGCCTCGACGGTCTTCTGGCGGTACAGAGCATTATCGTCAAAGTTGAGCTTGGCATCCGCTGCCAGTACTCTGCCATCGGCGGTGACGACCAGCGGATTTATCTCGGCGAGGGAGCAGTCCTTAGCCTGGAACAGCTTATAGAGGTTTGCTATCAGCTCTGTAGCGGCTTTCATTTGCTCCGGAGCCAGGTTCAGGCCATAAGCCAGTTTCCGTGCCAGAAAGGTGCGGACGCCTACGCCTGGAGAGACATAGGCTTTCAATATCTTCTCGGGTGTTGTCCGGGCTACCTCCTCGATGTCCATGCCGCCGGCCTCGCTGGCCATGATGACGGGCATGCCCGCGACGCCGTCGATAACTATGCTCAAATAGAGCTCGCGCTTAATGTCGATGGCTTCCTCGACGAGGACAGCGTTGATTGGCACACCCTGAGGGCCGGTCTGGTGAGTGACAAGTTTGGAGCCGAGCAGCTTCTGAGCAGCCTGCTCCGCCTCATCGGGTGAAGAGACGACCTTGATGCCGCCAGCCTTGCCGCGTCCTCCGGCGTGGACCTGTGCCTTGACCACAACCTTATCGCCGAGGTCGGAAGCTATTTTCTTTGCTTCGGCGGGTGTTCTGGCCATGCTGCCGCGGGGGACAGGCACGCCGAACTCGGCCATGAGTTGCTTCGCCTGGTATTCATGGGCTTTCATACTCCATTCTCCTTTGGTCTATTTCAGAATTACATATTCGAGGAATTTCGTATGCTGGTAAATCTTGGGGCTCTGAATCGAATGAAAGTGCTTGATGAAGTGAGAGGGTATTTCAGGGTAGAGTTTATCGAAGCAAACAGACACGCCGATATATTAGCACATGTGATGCCGAGGCGCAATTGACCTTTTGGCCTGTCAGCCTTGAGATTGAAGGCGGTTGTAGGGGCAGGTTTGAAACCCGCCCTACGCTAGTTATCTATCTCCCCCTTTCATAAAGAAGGATTAGGAGTTGACTTAATCCATTCGCTCGGTTCCTGCATGTGAGCATTAAGCGAGCCATTTATCTCCCCCTTTTATAAAGGGGGATTAAGGGGGATTACGGGTTGGTTTAATTCGTTCGCCCTGAGCCCTTCGGCGAACTCAGGACAGGCTTGACGAAGGGCCGTTCATGGTTCGACGGGCTCACCACGCATGGCAAAAAAAACATCTCAACGGACTTTGCCTTGACTACAAGCCGAATTGAATGCTACAATTGCCTCGCTTGAAAGGCAGGAAACTGTCTGTTGTGGTGGGCGTAGCCGAGTGGTTTAAGGCGCCAGGTTGTGGCCCTGGAGAACGAGGGTTCGAATCCCTCCGCTCACCCCATGGTCTCGATTCGGGAATAAGGCTTTCTCCTCAAGAGCGATTAGGACACATCACAATCACCGCAACCCTTGATATTTCCGCTCATGTAACGCACGAAATGCAAAAAAGGCAGCATTGCTTTTGACGAAGCCTTACGACAGGCTGATACTGAAAAGGAGAGGTCGCTGTGGATATATCAATCAAGCAGACAGTTGATGCTCTCCTATTACAGAGGGACAGTAATGAACTACTCCGTTTGTGTCAAACAGATGAGCGTTACTGGCGTGCCTTACGACTATATCTTTATGAAACTGACGAAAACCTGCGTTGGCCGGCAATTGAAGCGATTGCTGAATTGATGGGAAGGTGGTGGCATGAGAGTACTAGAGAGAGGGTACATGAATATATTAGAAGACTATTGTGGCTGCTGAATGACGAATCCGGTGGTATGGGTTGGAGCGCACCTGAGGCTATTGCTGAGATGTGCGCGCGTATACCCGAACTGTTGGAACCATACGGTCATATAATGATTTCGTACATCTTGAAGGGACAAGGTTTACTTAATGGCAGCTTGTGGGCGATAGGGCGCCTGGGCAAACAGGTCAAGGAAGTACTTTGCGTAGACCAGGTCAAAGTTCTGGCTGCCTTTGATAAGGATGAGCCTGAGACTTTAGCACTTGCGGCTTGGGCAATGGGAGAAACAGACTTTGCCCCGGCTGTGCCGAATCTAGCGATGCTCAGAGACAGGAAAGAGATAGTACGGATTTACATTGATGGTCATTTCCAGGAAAAGTCTCTGGGGAACTGGGCGAATGAGGCCGTCGCTAAAATTTGCAGATAAAGTCAGCTGAATTATCAGTGATGTTAGCAACGCTAGACATAATTCCCCAAGCGGGGTATAATTCTGAACGTAAGCGCCCGTAGCTCAGCGGATCAGAGCATTGGTCTTCGGAACCAAGGGTCGAGGGTTCGAATCCCTCCGGGCGCGCCACTATTTAAGCGAGAGTTATTAACACCGGGTTTTCTGCTCCTACCTATTCTTGATTTCTACACCTCCTGAGAAGTTTTCCATACACCACCGACCTGTAGTGCTTTATGTTGTCCTCAAAAGTGCCCCCATTTATTTCAGTATTCATATATCTGTAAACAAGTACCCCTAAGTACATGCAAGTTTACCTTACCGCTAAATTTCACATTCGTGTAACTTTTTCGTCCCCCATTTTATGATTATTACATTTGAAACAGCTACGCTTTAGAAACAGCATGCTAACCAATTAGTATCTTTTTCGTTATATATTACGTAGAAGCAAAGAAAGGAGAATAAGAAAATGAGAACAAGATTTCTTGTCGTGGCTGCTATTCTGGGTATATTAGCACTGGTAGTATCAGCATGTGCCTCGGGACCTACGGTTTCCGCTACTCAAGCCAACTTCAGGCTCCTGGTCAGTGACCAGCCCAATGACATCGGTGACTTTGCGCATCTCAATGTCACCATCTCCAGTATCGGGGTGCAACTGGCCGGTGATAACTCTACCTGGCTTCAGTTTTCTCCGAGTATAGGGACTGTAGACCTTACTACACTTCAGGGCAAGAACGCTGCGGAAGTCTGGAGCGGCAATATAACTCCCGGCCAATACAACAAGGTCTTTATCTATGTAAGTAACGTTGAAGGGAATCTGACCGCAAGTGCTGGCAACGGGACTCTCAATGTGAAACTGCCCAGCGGTAAACTCCAGATTTCCACGCCTTTCACCGTCAGTGGAAATGGTACGACGTCATTAGTGTTTGACATCACAGTGATAAAGGCGGGAAACAGCGGTCAGTACATCCTGAAGCCGCAGATCGCCAACAGCGGCGCCAGCGAGGCGTTCACGGAAGTAAAGCCGACCCAGGAGCAGAAGCAGGAAAGAGAGCAAGAGACGAGTCGGCTTCATCTTTCTCTTCAGGGCGCATCCCAGCCAGGCACGGCTGCCGTTCTGGCTGTGATGTTCCAGGGCCAACCTGCTGCAGGGGCATCCGTGACTGTGAATGGTCAGGCTGTCGGGACTACTGATGCGACTGGTAAAATCAATATCTCCATCCCTGCGAATGTATCTGAAGTGAAGATAGTCGCCACTCGTGGCCAGAACAGCGGCGAGCTTGACCTGGAATTTGAGTAAAAGTCGCAGCAGACCGAGTTGACCGGCATGACCTGTGATGACAATTTTCTGTCATAGGTGAGAAAAGGGGTGGGTATCCTGTACAGGATACCCACCCCGCCTGCATATAGGAAAGTGCCTCCTTATTTCAATCTTCTGCTCGTACCACGAATATACACAAATTGCGCCAGATGATATAATACCTTCAAGAGGAGTTCGATTATCGCCTGAGTTTGCATAGCATAGGGATTAAAAATGAGCGTCATTGATTCTATAGGGAATACGCCGCTGGTAGAGCTGAAGAACCTGAACGGCAGTGCGCGGGTCAGGTTGATGGCCAAGCTGGAGGGCAGCAATCCCGGCGGCTCGGTCAAGGACCGCGTCGCTTTATACATGGTCAAGAAGGCCATCGAGTCGGGTAAGCTGGTTCACGGCAAGACCATCCTCGAACCCACATCGGGCAATACCGGAATTGCTCTGGCGATGATCGGGGCAGCTTTAGGATACAAGGTGAAGTTGACTATGCCCGAGTGCGTCAGCATGGAGAGGCGACGCACCATCGAAGCCTTTGGCGCTGAGATTGAGCTAACTCCGGGTAATCGTTCCACGGATGGCGCCATAATACGAGCACACAAAATCTTCGAGGAAAACCCTGACCAGTATTTTATGCCCAATCAGTTTGACAATGAGAATAATGTACTGGCCCATTATGAGACCACAGGCCCGGAGATATTCAAGCAGACCAAGGGAGAAGTGGATGCGTTCGTGGCAGGGATGGGCACTACCGGAACGCTGATGGGTGTGTCTAAGTACTTCAAAGAGCATAAGCCGTCAGTGAAAATCATCGGCGTGGAGCCCACTGTAAATCACAGCATACAGGGACTGAAGAACCTGCATGAATCCATTGTGCCGCGCATTTTCCAGTCGTCCGCACTGGATGATGAGCTAACCGTCACGGACGATGAGGCCTTTGATATCACCAGGCGGCTGGCTACAAGAGAGGGCCTGTTCGTGGGGATGTCGAGCGGGGCGGCGGTGGCGGGGGCTCTCAAGGTTGCCAAGGGTATGAAATCGGGCACGGTGGTGGTGCTGCTGCCCGACCGCGGAGACCGCTATCTGAGCACCAGCCTGTTCATGTCCACCTGCGCGCACTGCCCGCCGTAAGCGAGTAGTTCTTTGCTTCTTAACAATCCATCACAATCGATCAATGTTACTTAAGAATAGTGGTTATCGTCGATAAGCAAACTGGACGATGGTAACAATTGCTCCACCAACAATGGCTAATTCTGCTAACAATTTGAATCCTTTCCCTGGCAATGATGACTCTATTATGTTTCGGTCGAATCCAGCCAAACCTATCAAATAAAATGGTAATGACACAATAGCTGAGAGGATCTCCTTAATCCACCAAAGTGGGTTGAAAAGGTTCCAGAATGCATGTCGCCGCAGTCGTTGGTATTCTCCAATTGCACGCTCCAGATTTAACAACATTTGCTGATTACTGATATGATATTTAAGAGAGAGCTCTGAATCATATGCTAATACTGTGACTTGCGCTGGATATTCACGTCCACCAAGTGCGGGAGCGTCTCTCAAAATAAATAATCCGTGCCCCACCTTATCTAGGTCGCGTTGTACGTCTGGAGCTAGGCGTGCCATTTCTGTCTGAATGCCCCACGATTTAGTGTCGTCTTGAATATATTTCAAATAGAGATCTCGAAATGCGATTACCCGTTTAAGAGCTCGGTCGGCTTGGACGTAATTCATGGCGATATTCTAATGAGATATGTCTATTGGTGCAAGAAGTCATGTGGGGAGATTAGTGGTTTTGTCTTTGTACAGAGTGTTTTGGCTGAAGGATTCAGGTGAACAGTAATAGAAACGGCGTCTGCGCTCGTCTCTCCATTTGACACGACATCACGCTAAATGGCACAATAGATGCGAGTTTGAATCCGAACCTAAGAAGGATATGCGATATGGCCGGTAAGTCAGCGATCACCCCTAAGATGAGGAAGTCCGTAGGTACCAAGCTGTTTCAGGATTTCCCGCCTGATGAGGTTTCGATGTGGGCTATTAAGAGATTTATCGAAGCTACTACAGATGAGAACCCGCTGTGGCAAGACGAGAAATACGCCAGGAAGACGCGCTGGTCAGGCATCATCGCCCCGCCAGCTTTCCTCCATGTGTTCGACCCGGCAAACCGTGCCTTCAGACAACGCCCCGACCTGTCACACATGGCCACCATCATGCCGTTCGAGCTGCCTTTCCCCAAGATGTTCCAGGCTTTCTATGAGTTCCAGTTTTTTGTGCCCTTGAGGCCGGGCGACCTGATAACGAGCACTGCCAGAATCGGCGATGTGTATGAAAGAGAGGGGAGATCGGGGAAGATGGTGTTCGTCCGCATGGAGAACGAGCACCGCAATCAGCGCAACGAGCTGGCGGGGATAACCAGCGAGGCTATGGTCTCCATCGAGGGCTCGTCCTCATCGTCGAAGGCGGTAGAGCCCCCTCCGCCGCCGGAGGAGGTAAAGCTCGTACCTCCTAGAAAGAAGCAGATATATTTCGAGGATGTCGAGGTCGGCGTCCCGCTGCCTGCAATGGTGAAACCAATCAGCATGGTGACCATACTGAAATGGGGGGCTGCTGTCAATGACTATGGGCCTCATCATTACGACCAGCAGTTCGCCAGCCAGATGCTGGGGCTGCCCAATGTCATCGCGCACGGTCCGCACAACGCAGCATTCCTGGCGCAGCTCGTGACTAACTGGATTGGCGGCGAGGGCATGCTGAGGAGGCATTACGCTGAGATGAGGGGGAACGTTTCCCCCGGTGATATAATGACATTCCAGGGCAGTGTGGCAAACAAGTATGTAAAGGATGGGGAAGGTCTTGTAGATATCGAAAGCTGGGCACAGAATCAAAAGGGCCGCCGGGTAACCCTGGGCAAGTCAACGGCTACGCTGCCTAGGAGAAAGAAATGAGCGTAAAAGGTTATCGCACGCCGTCCTGGTTCCGCATGAAGGGCTTCGCTAATAAGAAGCAAACTAAAGTCGGGAAGGACAAGCCCAAGGTGTCAAAATCCAAGCGTTTAGAGGGGAGGGAGACGAGATGAAACAGGAATATACGCATCTGCCGTTAGGTGAGGAGGTGAGAGGGCTATCGGGGTTCTACATTCCCTGCAAGGAAGAGCGATTGAAGTATGACGGCAAGGAAGTGCTCTATGTAATAGGTACTTCTACGCTGGACTCTAGCTGCTGCGGCGGCGGAGGAACCTGCGGCTATGCCGTGGTGCCGGGGTTCCTGGCTAAATGGAAGTCGAAGCAGAATAAGGCCGGGCTGCCTGTATCGGAAGTAGAGCCTGTTGCGGATGAGGCAGCGAGGCGCGAGATAGGGAAAACCATCAGAGAGACTGAGAATATAGGTAATATCGACTTCTGGTGATTTTGTGGGGTTGCTTGTTTGAACTGAGCCCTTCGGCTGGCTCAGGACAGGCTTGTCGAAGGGCCGTTCATGGTTCGACAGGCTCACCACGAACGGTTCTATTCTCGAACGGAGTGAATGATGTCACAAGAGCTGGGCAAAATAGAGAAACCTTCGGTTGAGGAATACCGGGCGGCCAGGAAGCTGTTCTTTGTACCCCTTATTTTCACTCCCAGGGATATCCAGGGCGAGCTTTTTGAAAAGGTGTTCAGGTACTGGGATCAGGTAGAGGCTCAACTGACTAACCTGGAGCTGAAGCTGGGCATCGTAAAGAAGGTGTACCACGAGCTGGTGCCGGTAGGCGGTGAAGAGGGGGGCAAGATTATCGAGGAGCTGAACAGCACAAGCTACGGCATTGTTAAAGCCAGGACGGATAAAGGCGCTCAACTCGAACCGCTTGAGGATACTGACCTGCTGACCGAGTCTATGGACTGGACCAAATGCCTGGCTGTCGGCCTGCAAAACCCGAAGGTATTCGACAGGGTCTACGAATCATATATAGAGGCTAACAGGAAGAGAAACGAGCACATAGCTCAAATGATAGACGAGACGTTGAAGGAGGGCGAGGTCGGGATACTGCTGATGAGGGAAGGGCATCAGGTGCAGTTCCCCGCAGATATAGAGGTATTCTATGTCTCCCCGCCTGGACTGGATGAGATCAAGCGCTGGCTCAGAACGAGAGAGGTCGAAGCTGAAAAACCGGCGAGTGAGGAGCCTGAGAAGTGAATATGGCGCTTGTGATAAATAAGACCAGGCTCGTTTTGATTCAGGGTGATATCACCCAGCAGGCCACCGATGCTATCGTCAACGCTGCTAACTCCGGCCTGATGGGCGGCGGCGGTGTGGATGGCGCAATACACCGCGCCGGCGGGCCTGTCATCATGGAGGAGTGCCGCAGAATCAGGGAAAAGATAGGGCGCTTGCCCGCGGGCAGGGCTGTTATCACCACCGGGGGCAGGCTCAAGGCGAAATACGTTATCCATACCGTAGGCCCGGTGTGGCATGGCGGCAGGAGTGATGAGGCGGAAACGCTGGTCAGTGCTTATAGGGAGAGTCTGAAGCTGGCAGTCGAAAAAGGACTGAAAAGCATCTCCTTCCCTGCCATAAGCACAGGGGCCTACGGCTATCCTCTGGAGCGTGCCGCCAGGATAGCACTGGCGACTGCGATGGATTTCGCCAGGGGGGATGACTCTTTGCAGGAAATAAGATTCGTTCTGTACGATTCGTACAGCTACCAGGTTTATGCCGATACCATGCGAGAGCTGACGCCGAAGCCTGAAGGCTGAAATGAAGGTTGTATATCACCCCCGGTACCTGGAGGTCTATGCCAGCGACCCCGCTGCCAGGGCAGGCCGCATCGAAAGTATCCTGAAGGAAATCTCACCCCATTTCGAGCTGGTTACTCCCGAGCCTGCATCCACTGAGGACATAGAGCTGGTCCACACTAAATGGCATATTGCAGAGATTCAGAGGGCGGGCCAGACCTACGAGGTCGCCCTGCTGGCAGCAGGAGGGGCTATCAAAGCGGGTGAGCTGGCGGTGAGCGGAGAGCCTGCCTTTGGGCTGATACGACCGCCGGGCCACCATGCCAGCCTGGATTCCTGCTGGGGGTTTTGCTTCTTCAACAACATAGCCATCTCCGTAGCCAGGCTGAGGAAAGAGTGCAAGATAAACAGGGCAGTGCTACTGGACTTCGACCTGCACTTTGGCGATGGCACGGAAAATTTTTTCAGTAACACGCCTGAGGTGGTGTATCACCACCCCGAGGACAGGAGCAGGCAGGAGTTTGTGGATGGTATCGCCCGCTTTTTAGAGAGGCAGAGCGCGGATATAATTGCGGTCTCGGCGGGCTTTGACCGTGGGGTGGAGGATTGGGGAGGTCTGCTCACTATGGAGGACTACCAGAGTATCGGCAGGCTGGTCAAGGAGTTCTCACTGAAGGCATGTAAAGGGAGGCGGTACGGCGTGCTGGAGGGCGGCTACAACCACGATGTATTGGGCAAGAACGTCAAGGCCTTCCTGGATGGCATGAGTTAACTCTTGACGATTTACCTCTGATTCTACTTGCTTCCACGTAGTGTAGATGATAAAATGATACGCTGTTGATAAGCGTGCCCTGGTAGCTCAATTTGGCAGAGCAGCTGACTCTTAATCAGCGGGTTATAGGTTCGAGTCCTATCCAGGGTACTTTTTATTCCCCTCTGACAACCTCGAACTGCCCAATTTCACTTCGTATAAGTCTAAATTTGGGTGGTGGGTTGCATTTCATTCCACCCGTTCTACATTAGCTGGAAATCAGGCGAACACGCTTTGACATCCCAAAAACACAATGCTACAATTACTCCGCCACGACCTTCCCTCGCTAGACTGTGGCGGTTCGCTCTGCTTACGCGAACGGGCAGACCCTCATTATCTCATCAAGACCGTCGGAAAAGGCAGAAACTCTGGATTCACGGTCAAGTCTGAAGTTCAGGTCGAGCGCAAGTAAACAAAGGGAGGATAACAAATGGAATTGTCGCCAGAAGAAAAGAGAAAGATATATGAGGAAGAAAGGGCACGGCTTGAGCCGGTAGAGAAACCCAAGAAGAAGGACACGCGGTATGACATGAGGAGCATCCTAGTTCTGGTCGTTATCTTACTTATGGGTGCTCTCGCCTGGGGCGGTGTCACCCAAGCAAGGCTGTCCGGCAGTGAGGCAAACCTGTCCACTGCCAAGGCAAGCCTTGTTACCACACAGGCAGACTTGTCTAATACACAAGCTACCCTAAATAATGCTACGGCAGAAGTCTCTAGCCTCAATGGTCAAGTGAATAGTCTTAATAGCCAGGTGAATAGTCTTAATAGCCAAGTGAGCAATTTTAACAATACAGTTAATAACCTTGAATCTCAGTTAAGCCAAGTACAGAACAGCGCGGCAGGTTCACAAAATACTATCACCACCCTGCAGAGCGAACTTAACCAAGCCAATTCAGAGCTTCAACTCTACCACGAAACAGGAATCACAATATACTCTGGAATACAGCCCGCAGTCATTGATGAGGCAGGCGTATTTGTGACATTGATGAGGAACCCCGCAGCGGAGAACCCAACCTGGGCAGAACTGAAGAGCTTCATACTTGCTGACAAGACAGACAGCACCCCCTACATCGTGCCGACATACACATGTGCTGATTACGCCAGGGACGTGTACGACAACGCAGAAGCTGCCGGAATCAGAGCGGCATTTGTGACCATCAATTTTCAAGGGCAATCTAGCGGCCATGCCCTAGATGCCTTTGTGACAACAGACCAAGGCCTGATATATATAGACTGCACTGGAACAGCACCAGGACAGGCAGGGCCTGCCAACAACGACTCCACAGTAGTAGTGAAGCGCGGTACGGAATATCAGCCCCAATTCATCATTCCGCAGGGCTGGGTATATCTTCCCATGGGCATCGTAGATACGATAACTATCTATTGGTGAAGCGTGTGTTCTTCAATTATCGCTTGCCTACGTATATAGATCCCCGTACAATGTCGCAGAAAATATTGGTTCTAGTAAGTGAGGCTCGACATCAAAAGGATTAAGTTTCCAAATCGGGGAAAAGCGGTGCTGTCCTGACTTCATGCTCAATAAATAAGTGAATCAAAATGACTCATTACCTCCACCTCATCAAACTTGACAATTCCTCCCAGGTGTGTTAGAGTCACTCCCGCTTTGCGCGTCCTGTTATGGGGGTCTGCTCACGATTGAGTCAAGCCTGGACCAATTCGGCAGAATTAGGAGTAAAGTACTAAACCAAATAGTACCTTAATGGGATTGTCCCCCCTCTGCTACCCAAGCACAATGTCTACTGAATTCCACCAAGTCTATCTCTGCCGCCAGATAGTCAGGTGGGGCAGAGGGCGAGGGGAACAGAAAG
Source organism: Dehalococcoidia bacterium (assembly GCA_014874385.1). GTDB lineage: Bacteria > Chloroflexota > Dehalococcoidia > SZUA-161 > SZUA-161 > JACWAE01. The sequence continues at coordinate 41,609 of JACWAE010000063.1, forward strand.
GCGAAAGAAGGAGGGAAAAGCTAATATGGCTGACATCACAATGTCGGACCGGATCACCTGCGGGATGTGTGGCTGCGAGAACTTCGCGGTGAAGCTTGCCCTGGATAGCATTATCCTCACCTGTAGGGAATGCGACGCTGAAGCAAGGCTGAGGCCAGAGGTGGCCCTGGCGTACTGGTGGAGCTGCTGGCAGAAGAGCAAAAGCTTAAAAAGCAACTAAAAAACGGGTAGGCCAGAAGCTGGTGTAACTTGGCTTCTGGCCTACGACTATCTAAATTTCCGGCTCACAGCGTCTGACGTCTGTATTGTTCTACGATTTGATTCAATATTTTGTGCGCCTCTCTCGGTTCGTCTATGCTTTCCCACTCGATGTCTACCCCGCCTCCCGATATACGCAGTGTGCCAAAACGGTTGATTCTGCCCCACATTGAAATATCCAGGTTGATGTTATGCACGCTGCGAAGAGGGCAATCCACATAGGATTTATTGGTGATGCCTGTCTGCCGAAGTACTCTAAAGTTAGTGGCAGCGAAGATGGTATGCCTCCACCGATTCCATGCCAGAAACGCCCATAGCATGCCCACCAGGAAAACTCCGCCACAGCCGTAGAGAATCCCCGTGACACGTAAGGGGAAATAGGCGGCGATAAGGATGCCCACGCCCACAATGATAAATACGATAGGGGGCATCAACTGGAGCCAGAGCACCGGCCTGGTCTCGAATAGAGGCTCTTCCCCTTCAATCAAAATGTCCCTGGGGATTAGGCTGGGCCCGTATCTGGCGTATGCCTTTGGGCCAGCTTCGACTTCGAGGACTTTCTCCGCCTGCGTAAGCTCTATGCCACACTCGGTGCAGTACTGGGCATCAATCGACATTTTAGCGCCGCAGGAGACGCATGTGTGCAGATGTTCCCCGCAATGTTTGCAGAACCTTGCGTCAGGTGTGAGGCCACCGCACTTGGGACAAACGATCTCTTTAGCCATCTCAGGACACAAGATACAATTAAAGGGATTCGATGTCAATGGGGAGTTGGGGGGGAGAATCCCTTCGACAGGACTGTCCTGAGCCCAGTCCTGAGCTTTGTCGAAGGATTGCCGAAGGACTCAGGGCGAACGACCCGTTCATGGTTCGACAAGCTCACCACGAACGGGTTTAGCTCTACGTTTGCCAGATTAACATTTTCATCCTTCGTGGTGCTGATTGCAATCAGCATGATGGATTACTTTGGATATGCCTTTAAGTAACTGAAATTGTCCTAAAGTCACTATTCCTCCAGGGATTTTTCTGTGGTATAATCGGGGCTGTTATATGGAGAGAAGGAGGTAAGAGATAAAATGAGAAAGATAGCGGTTGTGTTGATCCCATTGGTGGTGCTGGTGCTTGTCTTCGGAGCTTTTGCCTGTGGAGGGGGCGCAGCTCCTACTCCTACGCCTACTCCCACACCAACACCGACGGTGGCGCCGACACCAACTGAGACCCCAACCCCTACTCCAACAGTAGCGCCTACGCCTACACCTTTGAAGACGCCACCTCCGACGGCAGCACCGCCAGAAGCAGGCCCGCCTTGTCGTTTCCACGGCGCTGTTCTGCTGAATGGAGCTGCAGCGCCTGCCGGCACTGTGGTAACTGCGATAGTTGATGGATACGGATATCCTGCCACTGTGCTGATATCGGGCAGTACTTCTACATATGTCATATTAATACCGGTGGCCCAAGGTATTAGCTACGCAGGAAAGGCAGTTACCTTCATGGTGGGTAACGCTACGGCAATCCAAGTAGGCGCTTGGACTTTGGGGGGCAATGTACTGGTGGACTTGACCGCAACCTCGTCATAGCGTCTACAAAATAAGCGGCTGGACTGAGCGTTTTGATATCTCGAGAGAGTAAGGCGCACACCGCTGTAGCGGTGTGCGCCTTGTTTATGGACTCTCTAACTAGTGAGTTCTTTACTTTAAATGGCTGTGGGTCAATCGTGTGTTGCTTGTCCGTTTGTAAGGTGGTAGACTGCTAGCACAGAGCGGGCAGCAATATTGGCGAGTGGTGAGAGGTTATGGAAGACATTAGAACGCGAGCAGTAAGTAAGAACGCTGAGGCTGAGATACTCAACATGCTTGAGACGGCCGAACAGAGACTGCACCAGATTATAGAAGAGGCAAGAAAGGCGGCTAGCGAGGAAACAAGCAAGACGTTTAAGGAACTCGAGCAGACCGTTCGCCAGATAATCTATGAGACCGTAAAGATGGCTGAGGCCGACGCGCAAAGAATAGTGGCTCAGGCTGAAGAGAAGGGGCAGCAGATTATCGAGGAAGCTAAGAAGAAAGCCGAGGCAATGGAAAAGGCTATTCTGGAATTCGAAAATGATGGGGAAAAGAGACAAGCTATTCGTAAACGGCGCGTCGAATTAGTGATAATACCGCCCGTGGATTTCGTCCAACTGGAGAAACTGCGCATGTCATTGCAGCAACTAGCCGGGCTGCGCATCTTATCGATGTGGGGCAATTCCGATGGCGGGTCCTCGATTTTTGCTGTTACGGATAGGCAAGCTTCCCTTATTGCGGATTTAAGAAGGATAGATGTAGTAGACGAAGCAATAGAAGTAGATGAGGAACTGCTTGCTTCTGACCTTATAAGTGACTTCGTAAAAAAGAACTTGCCTTTGCGCCCTTCGAAGCAGGACGGCGAGCTAAGAGTGCTGGTTATGTTGAAGCGGGCAGAGTGAGAATATCAGGTTCTGGTAGGGAATTATAAATTGCTTTCCGGGTAGTCAAGCGCCTTATTACCGTTTCGCGTTCCCGCTCAGGCCAAGCCTGGCAGTTAGGGCGACAAAGCCGAAGATTGTCAGCCAGGCCACCAGCCATCCTGCTACTTCCCAGAGAGAAGCCAACTCCACCAGGACATTTTCTTCTGCTCACTCTACTAAATTTTGTGACAAACCAGTCCTCAGGGCGGAAAGAGCGCTTCTCACCCTCTTTAATAGCCTGGCTGCTGCTATGGAAAGCTACCTATCAGCCTTATCCTTGCTAATAATAAGCTTGCGCCTTTGCCACACCCATCTATCAACCGCAAATTGTTTCCTGGCGCCACATCTCTTACAGACACCCAGGTTCTTGTCGTCAATTATCCAGTAGTGTGCTTCTTTTTTACATTCATCGAGGTGTGATGGTTCACACTCGGTAGACATCTTATATTCCTAATCTAGAGTCTAGAGGATGTATTGAGCTAAAATCGCACAGGACATGATAATAAGCTGTCATTATACTAGCTCAAGCTTAGCTTGGCCTGTCAAGGGCTTTATCCACGAAGTTATCCACGTAGTCTCCACAATTTTTATGCATTATGGTAAATCATCATAGCTGGAAGTCGCAGTAAGGGCTCACTAAGTGTCGGTGCGGCTCGTCAAAGGACTAGCCCACTTGACAGTTTGATGTAAGATGTAACTAGGACGTAAGATTAGGCAGGGGGGAAAGTGCATACCTGGAGCCTCATGTGGCTATTCATAATGGGGGGGAATAAACATGCCAGGTGTTCGACTCTGGAGATCGATTTCCCTCTTTTAATCTCTTGCGGAAAATGGTGTATCGCCGCGTGTGTATCTTGCAGGGAAGAAGAATGTGAGGCTTGTGTCAACAAATTCAGATGTTTTGGCGAAGGCTTATGGGTAAAGTACGTAGTATCCGATGTCGGTGTCCCCGATACCAGAATCAGCGACCCGCATGAGAGAGCAACAGTGCGTCGACACATAAAGCTGCTGCAGGAACAATTCAAAGAGCTTGCAAATGCTACGCCCAGATTCTGGGACTATCTCGGAATTCCTCCACATCCGGCGATGCTGTTTCCACGGATAACAACGGTCGATTGTTGGGCAAACGAGTCCGTTGAGTTAAGGGAGCCTGTCGAGAGCGAGACATAAAAGGCGATTCAATCGAAGCTGAATTCAGACAAGTCGCCAGTCTTTGTAACCCTCGCTGATAACGGCCAGGTATTCTTTAGAAGGTTCGGTCTCCTCCGACTGCTCGCGTTTAACGTAGGTTACCGCGTCCACCAAGTTGCCATCCCTGGTTGCTACCGACACGTTTATTCTATCGTAGATGGCGGGGTATCCTTCCTGCTCGTCCAGCGACCTGAGACATCTCTCCGAGATTTCATAGACCCCTCCGATGACCCTGCTGCCTCTTGAAGCTCTGATAGTGGCAACTCCGCCGTGCCACTTTCTCGACCATCCCGTGAATATCAATTTATAGTTATGAAGGGTAGCGGTGGATTTGGGTTTGCAATCGGGGCAGAGCTGCAGCATACGCTTGTGGCTGAGGTTAGATGCGTAGGCAAAGTAATACATTTCGCTGTCTCTAATCTATCTATCAAAATCCCCTGGCAATTTCCAGCCAGTTGAGATATTCTATTGCGATATTTATACTAATGCAAGGATTTTGAGGGATTGCTGAATTATCTGCTTTCCCGAGGAGGTGAACCTATGGAAAGAGTTCCCACAACACTGTACTTCTGGATATCCAGGCTGGCAGGTTTCGTGGGCATAGTATGCATGGTCATAGCTGTGGTGACAAGTGTAGCCAACCATCACCTGGCTACCGACCCGGCTGAATGGGTTCAGATAGCGATTGCAGCCTTTATTTTCGCTATCTGGGCTGTGGTGTATGAGCTGAGAGACCGGGGCATAAAAACTAGATAGCGAAGCATCGGTCACCTTTTAAACAGCATAAGGGGCTACGGCAGTCGTCAGGATAGCGGAGACCGGCAATAGGGTAAGTGGTCTCAGAAGCCCTCATGACTTTCGGAGACAGCTTTCGTGCCACACTCGACCCCAATGCCTGATGCCTCGTCTGTAGACAGGCTTCATGCATCCGGGGCACCTGCCCTTGGGCCTCAGGGTATCGCCAGGAAGTGTTCTACGCATGTAAAAACCTCAATTAAAATGATAGTGTGAAAAGGCGGAATTTTATGTGATAAAAGTCTCAAACCCGAGGCTTTTTAAGTGTGAAGTCAATTTCTTCAGGGTCAATTACCTATATATTCTGCATATAGATATAATGGGGTTATAGGGGAGAGACTTATTGGCCTGGGGAGATAGAGAACCATGAATAAGAGCAAAGTCGCCCTGGTAAGATGCGACACATATGATGATGAAAAGGTGGCTAAAGCTGTGCAGCAGGGGCTTGACCTTCTGGGAGGAATTGCTCAGTTCGCAAAACCAGGAGAAAGAATAGTACTGAAACCAAATGTGCTGATCGGCTCGAAGCCCGAGAAGTGCGTAACTACGCACCCCGCCGTGTTCAAGGCGGTTGGTAGATTGCTCCGAGAAGCGGGTGTCATCGTTTCTTATGGCGACTCCCCAAGCTTTGGAAAATGTGAACCCAATATTAAAAAATCGGGTCTCAAAGAGGTTGGTGACGAGTTGGGACTCAGCCTCGCCGATTTCGATTCTGGCAGGACGGTAAGCCATAAGGACGCGCTGCTGGTAAAAAGCTTCGTCATTGCTAACGGGGTTCTGGACTCGGAGGGCCTGGTTACTCTCCCGAAGCTGAAAACTCACCCGCTGCCCCGGTTCACGGGAGCGGTGAAGAACCAGTTCGGGTGCATTCCCGGCCTGCTGAAAAGCCAGTATCATGTCAAGCTGCCCGACCCGTACGATTTCGCCACAATGCTCGTTGACTTGAATACCTTGGTAAAACCGCGTCTATGCATAATGGATGGCATCATAGCTATGGAGGGCAATGGGCCGAGGGGCGGTAAACCGAAGAAAATGAGCGTTTTGCTGCTATCCGGCGATCCGATTGCGATAGATGCCACGGCTTGCAGAATCATTGACCTCGACCCGGAGGCTGTGCCAACATCTATAGCAGGTGAAAAAGCAGGATTGGGAACATATCACAGTGAAAACATTGAAATAGTAGGCGAGGACATGGAATCATTCCTTGACCGGAGCTTTGAAGCGATTCGAACGCCGCCGACGCCCTGCAATAGCGGGCGATTGCGCACCTTTGTCAAAAACCGGATATGTGAGAAGCCGGTCATCGACGAAACCAGATGCAACAAATGTGGCACTTGCGTCAAGATGTGTCCGGTTGAGCCTAAAGCCGTGGACTGGCACAACGGAGATAAATCGAAGCCGCCTACTTATAAATACGACCGCTGTATCCGCTGCTATTGCTGCCAGGAAAACTGCCCTGAGGGAGCGGTCTTTGTTGAGAGTCCGGTGCTGGGCAGGATCTTCTTCCATGCCCAGACAGCTTCTTAACCCTGTTTGAATCGCCGGCCTATGTCACGGAGGAACTTCTCGACCTCCGGCGATAGTTTCGTCTCTTCCTGGACCTGGCCGACCTTTGAGTCATAATAGGCTTCCAGTTGGGTGAGGATGAGTTTGTAGCTGGGCTCCTGCTGGATAAACTGCTCTGCGATATGGCTGACCTGCTCCTGCTGCTCCTTAGCTTTATCAGCATCCTCTTCAGCAAGGGGGAAATCATATAAAACGGAGAGCACCTCCATCAACCTTTTCTTGCCCCGGTAATCGTTCTCAACCATGAGATACTGCGGCAGATGCACTATGAGGCTGAGTGTCTCTATGCCTGCTTCAAGTCCCATCTCCGATATTAGAGAAGTGATTGTAGTAGGTCCCTGATAGTCGCTGGGTACTACCTTAGCTACCTCCAGCTCATTCTGAAGCCTCAGGTTGCTTGCCGAGCCTGTAACCAGCAGCGGCCTGGTATAGGGCATCATATCGTACATAGCCCCGATGAGGCAGTACCTTCTAGCTCCGAAATCCTTGAGCAGACGGAATACCGAATTGATGTATGTCTCGGACAGCATATGAGGCTCTAAGAGGTGCAGGAATATAAAGTCACGGCCTTCGGGCACTCTGGCATAGCTGACGGTGGTATTGGGAATCTGCACCTGACGGCGGTCCTCTTTGAACTCCATAGTTGGTCTATAGCGTGTGAAGTCGAAGAAGTTCCCCGGCCGGGCTATTTTACCTAATTCCGCCGCATTTAGATAAGACTCCAAACGGGACAGCGTCATCGTGCCTACATTGCTGACATCGATCCAGGGCTTAAGGACGGCCAGGACATGCGGCTCGTTCAGTCGGGGTACAGGCTCATAAAGCTCAAATGCACCTAATCTCATAAATACATTCTAACACATATTGGCATACGGACAAACTTGAATTATGGGTGTTGGAGGCGTAAAGAAAAGCAGCGGGCAAAATGCTATAATATCGTTTGAGTTTGCCCACGGGGAAGTGTCGGAATTGGCAGACGAGCATGACTTAGGATCATGTGCCGAAAGGCATGGGGGTTCGAGTCCCCCCTTCCCCACCATGGTTATCAATAGGCAGAACTCCTACTGATTGACCGCTAGGTCAGCCTGGATATAATATCTTCCACTACTTTGATGTGCCGGCGCTCATCTTCCGCTAACTGCTGTAGTGATTGCCCTGATTGTTCTCCCAAGATTCCAGCCGCCCTTGTATGGAGATCGAGCGCAAGATGCTCTAGATCCAGTTGTTTCCTGAAAAAATCCTTCAAGTCGAGTAGCTCAGGCAATGGCTCAAAGCGGGGGAAAGGGGGCACTCCTCCTAACTTAGAGATTGTATTGGCTACTACGTCGGCATGTCTTACTGAATCGAGCCCCAGCTGCTCCACTTTTACGCTGAGTTCTTTCTCAGGTATCATTCTCGCGACCTGGGGGGAGTGGACAATTATCTGATATTCTACCTCTAAAGCTTGAGAAAGCAGTTCATAAGCCTCTTTTGTTGTGTCCATTTCTTTCATTCCGGATCGCCTCCTTTGATTTTCGGACATTTCGATTGGCCATGGCATCTAGGTGCAGAAATACTTTGGATGCCGGACCAAAATCGTCCATGGGCTAGGTGTGATGATATCATCATGTCTCCTCTAGGCTAATCCAACATTAGTTTACTTCAGATTTGACATACTTGTTATAACCCTTTTGTACTTTCCAAAAGGGTAAAATGGTACTCCACTACTCTTAGTGAGTATGTGGTGGGTATATGATACAATGAAGTCGCTTCCAGGCCATCTCAGGTTAACAATGCAAAGGACAATTCAATCAGGAATGTAATAACATGAAAAAATCCAAATTTTCACTTACACAACACAAAGACAAGTCAATTGTAGAGTTTGTAAAAAAAATTGACCATAAAATATTAGCCGTCTGGGCAATTGATTGTGCTGAGCGCGTTCTGCCATATTTTGAGGGAAAATACCCGGAAGACCACCGCCCTCGAAACGCTATCGAAACACTCCAAACATGGATAAATACAGGGGTGTTTAAGATGGCTGTTATACGCAAGGCTTCGCTTGCAGCTCATGCTGCTGCTCGCGAGGTAGGAGAGGATAATGCGGCTCGCTCCGCTGCCCGCGCCGCCGGTCAAGCGGTGGCAACTGCACATGTTCCCACTCATTCTATTGGTGCTGCAATTTATGCCTTACAGGGTATCCATAGAGCCACTAACTCCTCTGACGCCGATGCTGCCGTAGCCAAAGAACGAGAGAATGGCAATACCAACACTTGCTTGAATTGGTAGAAAACTCATGAAGATAAAGGACAGATGTTTTTTGTCACAGCCCTGAATAGGGCGCTCGTGAGTGCCTGACCGCCGAAGAACCGCCTTGATGATGCGAAGCCGCACAGCTTGCAGCAGGATATCTGCGCTTGCAATATGGTAAGCCTCGCACAATGTTAACATTTCTGCTATTATCATCAATAGCGGTAAATTGAATCCCGTCACACCTCGCCTGCCCATGGAGGAACAGCAATGAATCGTCGTTTGCTTCTCGTCGCCCTTATCTTGTCTTTAATCGCACTGCCGATGCTGGCTGCCTGTAGTTCGAGCAAACCAGCCGCTACCGCCACACCGACCGCGACTCCAACGCCAACGGCCAGCCCGGACCCGGCCGCCATCGCCCAGTCGTTCCTCGAAGCCATAGCTAGCGGTAACTACACCTCCGCCGAGGCGATGGAGGACCCCATCATGGCCTCTGCAGCCCCGGCTGCCGCTCTCGCCCAGATCGCGCAGGGATTGGTCGCCCAGTACGGCGCGTACCAGAGCCTGGGCGCCCCAACGCTGGCTGCCCCACCGCCGCAGGCAACCGTCACCATTCCTGCGACCTTCGCTTTCGCCGTCTTGGACCTGAACGTGGCGGTCAGCCCGGAAGGTAAGGTGGTGGGCCTGCACGTGGGGTCTGTTGCCTACACCGCTACATCCACGCCTGCCGACTATGTCAACCCTGACTCCTTCACCGAGAGCAACGTTACGGTCGGCTCAGCGCCATGGGCGCTGCCGGGCACGCTCACCATGCCTAAAGGCACAGGACCGTTTCCTGCAGTCGTTCTCATAGCAGGTTCTGGGCCTAATGACCGCGACGAGACCATTGGACCGAACAAGCCCCTGCGGGACCTGGCCTGGGGGTTGGCGTCGCAGGGCATCGCCGTCCTGCGGTACGACAAGCGGACGCTGGTCTACGGCAGCCAGATGGCACAGATGTCAAACATCACCGTCAAGGAAG
>JACWAE010000064.1 GCA_014874385.1 Dehalococcoidia bacterium
ACGACGACAACATGTCGATTTCCCGTTCAAAACGAAGTTCTCGTGGATTCCGTTGTTAAAGGCGAAATACTAATGCTTGATAGGGGTTTTCCTGGGGGCTGTTTTTCTTTTGGCCGGCTGTTTCGCCGGTTTTGTCGTCGGCGTGGTTTTGGTCGTCGTCGTCAGTTTGCCGCCGCCGGCTGCCCACTGGGGATACTGGACGATAAACGGGTGTTCCCAGTCCTCCTCGGATGCCGCCCTTCCTTTGGCGGTGATCCGGTAATACCTGCGGGGCTGACCAGGGGGGTACTTATCCTGAAACTCAGATGGCTCCTCCTCGCCGGTGAACTCCACCCAGCCGAGTCCCTTGCCATCCCTGTCCAGCAAGACGGAGAAATAAACATTGAAATTCTTGTAGCGCATGCCCGTGGTCTTTATATGCATCGACGCCTTATACTTCTCGGTGAGCTCATCTATGCGCCTGGCCAGGATATTGCGTCTCCCGGCCTTGGTATCGCTGGTTGGCAGCTTGCCTTCGATCTCCTCCCGTTCTGCCTGGCTGACAGCCCGGACCCCAGCCGTTTCCAGGATGATGGTCTTCTTGTATTCCCGGCTGATGTCTGCTTGCGGGTCGCCGCGCCGTGGGTTTATCTTGGAAGATACATAAGGTCCTTTGCCCATGAGAAAGTCACGGATGAACTTGCCGCAGGAGACTCGTTGCAGGAAACCACCACGCTTGGTTCGATGGTCTTGGTCTTCTTTACCATCGCCTATTTACAAAACCCCTAAACGTTTCTCCCGGGCGGTAGGTAGCCTCACTTGCTCACTCATACAATTGAAGGCTTTTTGCTTCTGGATTTCCAGTCTCAGGTGAGATAAAGGTTGAGCAGGTCCTTGATAGTCGGCTTAGGAAGGTCGCCCATGTCGTAAGTCACGTTGCAGCCTCATCCAGCCTCCACTGGAGCTCCGGGGCAATATTCACCTTGAGTTGATATGTTTGCTTTTCTTCTGTCTCTGGCATTGCTTTCCCAACGACGCACAGCCTTGCACTTTCTTGAACTTTGTGCAAAAACGACCGCCTACGTTTAAAGCCAAAAGTTCAAGAGGCTTGAAAAGGAACTTCTATCTCCATTTCTACTCCTCGATTTGGTTCGGGCTAGCTCTGTTATGAGTCGTTCTTAGAAATCGGGTGCATTGTCTCCATTACCCTACGAACAGCAGCCCTAACGGTATCCTCACCATATGCCTCACCTCGCTCTTTTTGCCATTTATCCGCAATTTCTTTTGCGCTCAGGCCCTCCTGGGACCACTTCCACCAGGTCAAGTCACGCATCTCATTTTTTTCTCCCTTTCTTTTCGTGGGAGCAGTCTCTATGCAAGACCGGTACATCTCCATTTGGCTTTGTATTTCCCCCCAAATGCCTAGCCATTCTTTTTTAGTGGTAGACCCATCTATGCCAGCTATTAGAGCACAGAAATACAGGCCGTCTTGTCCTTCCATGGGGATAGTAACTGGCTGCATCATCGCAGATACGCCAAAGCCACTGCTTTCTTCAACAAGAATGTGGTGTTTCACTTCGTTGACCACATCTTCAGGCAGTCCAAACTCTCGAACTAAATCCATTGCGCACCGATCAAGCGCCACCTCGGCATGAAAACCTGGCCTACAAGGTTGTTGTGAAAATGCAAAGTCCTCGATTAGCTCGGCAATTTCTCTCGGGAAGTACCAATAATAACGCGGCAGATTACTCTGCAAATCTTCTGGTCGTTTACCTGTCTCCTTTTGAACATGCTCAGCGTACCATTTTATTGCTTCGGCCGGATAAAAACTCAACTCTTTGGGAAATCCCTTTTCTCGAGGTCCCTCCACACTTCGTATGTCCTTTGGAAATCCCCCTTCCGGTATTCCCAATTTAGAACGCATCTCTTTCACACGCTTCCTAAATTGTGGGCTAAAAGCAATAATCTCAGCCTTTCCTCGTTTCTTGTAAGAGGGCAATTTGTTCACGTTCACCTCCTACCGAAAAATGTGGATTTACATTTTTCATCGACTACCCCTTAAATGAGTGCTTTAATGTGCTCAGACATGATAGCCCCAACGAAAGCGGGCGTCAACATGCCGACCTTGAACGAATTCTGCACAGTCTTGGGCCTCGGGGCAGTGCAGTGATTGCAGTGTCTGAGCACTGGTTGCGTCGCTGCCATCTGGAACCGGAGGGACAAGGTTCAAGTAATTGCTGACGCTGAGTTGAGAATTCGCCCGCTAGGGGAAACGACAGTGGGGAAACGAACAGTAAAAATAACCGGCAGGCCAGAGATTGGGGTCACGGTAGGCATAGATCCCTGTGAAGCTAGCCCGGCCCAAAGGCACAGCGGCGAGCAGGGACCCAGGCCTTCTTGACCAAAGGATATTTTGTGCAATCGTGGTAATTAGAAAGGGCGATCTCGACCGGGCCGATGAAAAGGCAAAAGGGCCGCTAAACGGTAGCCCCCTCGACGGCATCCTGGCGGACATGTTGCGCTCCGCTCTGACCTGGGAGCAGGATCATGGCCAGCCGCCGCTGTGTGGGTATGAGAAAACAAAAACGTTGACCGGCATACGCAGTTGGGTATACAATGGCCGCACAGGAAAGCACCGCGGAGGTGAGCATCATGATGATGGCAATGACCAGGAGAGGCACGAGTCACCGATTGACCTTCGAGAATCTGAAGGGCCTTCGGGCTGAAGGCTACGTCAGGGATTCTACACTTGACCAGAGGGATGGTTCTGGTCCTGACATCCAGAGGCACAATATCCAGCGATTTGCAGAGAGCTACGGTCTTATACTGGGGCAGAGATGGTACACCGAGTTCGTCAGCGGAAGGAGTGTGGCCGGGAGAAAAGAGTTCCGTCAGTTCCTTGAGGATGTCCGCCTCGACCTCTTTGATGTGCTCCTGGTGGACCACACATCCCGGTTCGGCAGGAACCAGGCGGAGTGCATACGCTACAAAGAGGAGATGCAGGGGCTGGGCAAGATTGTGGTGTTTGTCTCCCAGGGTATCATTAGCGGCAGCGACCGTGACTTCATCAGCGAGCGGATCAATGAAACGCTGGACGAGCAGTATAGCCGCAACCTCTCCCGGTACGTCAGGGAGGGCAAGGCGGAGAAGGCGGCCAGGGGGCACGCCCTGGGACGTGCACCCCTGGGATACAAAACAGTGAGGGCTCCCAATGGGAGAGGGTCCCACATGGAGCCCGATGAAAAAACCATGCCAGCCCTCCTTGCGCTGCTGCAGGGATATGCCTGCGGACGCCATTCTTTCAAGACCCTTGCCCAGCATCTCAACGCCCAGGGGTACATGACCAGCAGGGGCAACCCCTTCACCGAAAGCTCCGTCAACCAGGTTGTTACCAACCCCTTCTATGAGGGGAAGTTCTACTTCCACAAAGGTAAGCAAGACGAAGAGCTCAGGGACGGAGTCCACCACGTGCCCCAAGAGGTCAGAGCCCTGTGGAATGAGTGCCAGAAGAAAAGGGCCGAGAAGGTGAGGTCAGGACATCCCAGCCCACCCTCAAGGCAGCACCGCGTCTACCCTTTGACGGGAGTCCTGATCTGCGATGGGTGTGGCCGGCCCTTCCACGGCGTATCCACCATCTCCAAGCCCAGGAGCTATCCCAGAATGTTCCACAGCTGGCATCGGTGCGACATGAGGCCTCTATCGGTATCGGCACCGATGGTGGAAGGGGAGTTCGTCGATAGGGTGCTGTCCCAGATTAAATGGGACGACGGCTGGGAGGAAGCAGTCATCAGGGCCATGACAAACGAGGGCCCGCAGTCGGATTGCAGCCTGGAGATCAAGAAGATAGAAAGCGCCATGGCGAACCTCAGGAAGCAGCACCTCTGGGGAGTCATCACCGATGAGGAGTTCAAGACGGAACACGTCTCGCTGGAGAGGCAGAAGAGAGCTCTGGCGGCTGCCAGAGCGCCCCTCATGAGTCTCAACCTGGACAGAGCCGCCCAGCTACTTTCGGACCTGCCCGCTCTCTGGCAACATCCTGGCGTCACCCCCGAGCAGCAGCGCGAGTTGGCCAGAGAGGTATTCGAGGAGGTACGACTGAGAGAGGGGAGACTGGCCGCCGTTAAGCCAAGACCCGAGTATGCGCCACTATTTGCCTATTCCATATGGCGTTACAATGTTGTCGGTGGTGACCAGTCATCCTGAGCGCAGCGAAGAATCTGGCGGGCCCGCCAGGGAACTGATGCTTGGCCCAGGTGTCTTTGAACACTGTGCGGGGACAAGACCATTCCTGTCAACACAGATTCTTCGCCCGACTTTGTCGGGACTCAGAATGACAAAATGATACACTACCGATTGAGGGGTTCTTGATAGATGAAATCAATGAAACGGAGATCGCTGACCATGGCCTTTCTGTTCGACAAATCGTTCAAGTGTTGGGAAATGGGCCTGAGAAGGTTCCAAACAGGAAGAGACGCAGAGGGATTTATCTGCTAATTGGAAGAGACAATGGCGGCATCTGCATTGCTATTCCGATTGAACCAACTCC
>JACWAE010000065.1 GCA_014874385.1 Dehalococcoidia bacterium
CAAGGAGATATTTGCCTATACATTCACTAGTCGGGGATGCAAGCTGTGTCCGTGAACTGAGAACATACCTCTGATAATTCAGAGGGAAGCCTCGGGCTTTAGCCCGAGGAGGATGTCACATATAAATACTACCATATATAATTAAATAATGGGTGGATGCATGGTATATGGAGGAGTTGAAATGAGCTTGAGAAATAAGGCAAATACTATACTTAACGAGATTTACGAGATAAAATATTACAGCACACAAAAACTCTATGGTCACATAAACTGTGCGATAGATGAACTTAAATCAGCCAGGTCTTCTAACTTAGAATGGCAACAAGTTGCTGGGATAACTAACGCTGCTTATGCCATGAAAGAAGGGCTCAAGGATGCAGGCGAAGATAGCTCTAGGGAAAAAATATTACAGATTACCAGAGAACTATTCGGGATATTCGGGAGTACAGAGAGCATAAAGATAAGACAGGACGCTAGTAGCATCGCTACGGTGCTCAGGCAATAAAGTAAATAATTTTAGTATCTCCGGTTTATCCTGAGCAAATTTGGGTTTCCCTTTTTAATCATCAGGAAGGTAATAATTGGCAGATGCAAAACTAGCCTAGAAACCTATATATATTTGGATAAGGTCATAGGTAGCGTGGAGGGCGAAACACATGCCAGAAATCTCTAGGAAGGCTGTTGGTGGAAGCGACGTTGATTATTCAAAGATGGATGCCGATTCAGTGATGAAGAATTTCAAGGAAAGGATGGATCGTGATCCGGTAAATGTGTTGATGGAGAAGAGAGGAATAATGCTGACAAGGAATAGAAGGGTGACCGTACATAGTGAACAGACGATTTTTGAGCAGGCGCTTTCACGCCTGTTCGATTTAGACAGCATGCCAGGAGGGGCGTACATAGGCGATGATTTCATACCAACCAGTCTCAGTAGAATGTATGATCTCATAGGAAATCAATACCTTAAATTACCAGAAGAAGCACGTGTAGCGGTGGTCAGCGCTATAAGGAGCAGAGTGCTTGACGTAATCAATAGCGATCGCGTATGTGATAACCACACTGGCTATTCTATAAAGTCGCCGACGCTGCTGGCGGACATAGTCGGGATGAAGATAAAGATGAATGATGAGCCGGGAGCTATAGAGAGTTCTAGATCCTTCTACTGGCCGGGCCTAGATGAACAGGGCAGGCAGATCTCTAAATATGATAGTTTTGAGGAGCTGAAGGCCGACCTGATAGATGACAGCACAGGGTTCTTTAGGGAGGACAAGATCAGAGGTTCGCCGCTCTTATATGCATTGCGCTGCCTCTACAAAGAGAGCGATGAAATAAAGAAAGCGTTCGGAAATGAGTATGCAGAGTACATCAAGGCAAAGAACCCGGAATTCCTGGCGGAAGTCCTGAACGCCATAAAGACGCTGGAAACAGACTGGCGTGAGGGTGAGGAGAACGCTAGGAATAGGATGCTCTCGAGGTTCCCGGAGAGCCTGCACGGAACGATAAATGGCATGCTCCCGAGACCGGAGGATCTTGAACGCCATTGAAAGCGGTGCAATTCGATGCAGACCATTAGCACACCTGAAGATGAAAAAATACTCTCTGCGATTGTGCAGTTAGTAGATTCCAACCTCTCCAGCTATGGCATAGACACCTCACGGTTTAGGGTCGGAGTCGACAACATCGAGCCTATTGACACGAGCATTAGGCACTTTAAGTTGATCGAAATCAACATCTCAAAGATTAGGCAGGGTATAGAGGGCATCGGGAAGCGCGATGAGGATGGGCCCCTGCTCTACTATGGAGTCATGAATGCGCTCGTAGGTAGCGTGTCATACAAACTGCAGGAGCCCAATATTGGAATAAGAGTCTACCCTGATGATGAGCTGTACAGCACAGCAGGCTGGTTCATGCACCATCTATTTCCGGACGTTAAACTGGGGGGTTGGGCTGTCAGCAAGGAAGCCAACGCCCTGAGGAATGTCTCAGACCACCTGCCTAACGAGATAAGAGATGATATCACGGCTGCGTTCTATGTCACTGGCACAACGCATGCCTTGCCAGTAGACAAGTTCATGCTTGAGGTAATAAATACCGCGAGACGCAGAGGTCATACTAACTTCAGGCATTGGCTCAGGATGCTAGATGAGGAATTCTATGCTGCTACTAAGGAGCACGGCGTCGTCCTTCCAACTAACATGGATGAATACAAAATGCCAGGCTTCCTCCAGGCTGAGCAGAGGCTCAAGGAGAGCAACACAGAGATTTCTGACGAGTACCCTGTGCACATGCGCTTCGCGCTCCAGAAAGCGCTGGATTCCTCTGATAATGATCCTGCCAAGTTCTGGAGGTCAATGGCAGAACAGGTAGCGAGGGGCGAGGCTCTAACGTCGTTCATATCAAACATTTTACTGGCAACGGTGCTGGGCTCATATACCAGCATTGGCGAAGGGCTCAAGGCAGTAGTGAAGGACCCCAGACTGGCGGATTACCCTATAGTCATGAGCCTGAAGGCCCTAGAGGCCGCGAAGGTGCTGTTGTCAATGCTGGACACTCTTCCAGTGACGTTCCACGTTAATCCACTGGGTGCTAAGGAAAAGAATAAGACATGACGGCCCGGCCTGGAGATGAAAGGAAATAGGTGGTAACAATAAAAAAGACAAAATACACGCCCAGAACTCAGCCTACACCTGAAACTCGGTGCGCGCCAGGAATTTCATGGGAGATACACAACAAAGTGTCGAACCTTGCTAGGCCAACAGAAAGCCTCAAGCCGAACAACGTTGCAACTCCGGCAGACAGCCCCAAGCCGACTAAAGTTGCAACAGAAAAGAAAGTTGGGATATTGATTAGCAACTGGTCTTATGTTTCCGATGTCATCAGATTGGAGACTAATAAAAACCAGTACGAGGAGCTGATAAGAAAAGATGTCATCAGTCTGAAACTTACTGAAAACGAGTACGAGAGGCTGGTAAAAATAAAATCACTGAGTGACGCGCTGATTTATCTGAGAATGCTGGCCCCCGAGCATACCCGTGGTATCGACATCGCGGTCTTTAGCAGGCGTGCAAGCACAGGCATGGTAGTGATTAGGGTTAAATCAGACGGAACGTTCGAAGACAATGGCACAATATGGCACATGCCCAAAGCTTGGACATCGGATACGGTCACACAGGTGCCAATTAGACCTAGAATGGATTGAGTACGATGAAAAAGACAAGACGTGCACCCGAAACCCCCTGGCAGAGATACAACCGCCTGTTGGAGCTTAGGTCAACAGACAGCCCCAAACCGGTTAACGTTGCAACAGAAAAGACAGTTGGGATATTAGTCAGCGGCTGGCCTGACGATTCGCATCCCATCAGTTTGAAGCTTACCAATGACCAGTATGAGAGGCTGATGGAAAAACCATCACTGATTGAAGCACTGGGCTATCTGGGGGAGGTATCCCCTGATTATATCAACAGTATCTACAAAGCGATTTTTGGGATACATATCTGCACACACATGGCAGTGTTCAAAGCTGAACCGGATGAAAAGCCTGAGCATAAGGGCAAAGGATGGCGCATAGCTGGAGGCGGCATGCGAGGGTCATTCCGGCCGAGTGTCACCGAGCTGACTAGGTCAACAGACAGCCCCAAGCCGGTTAACGTTGCAACACCGGCAGACAACTCTATTCCAACTAATGTTGCAGCACCGATAAATAATCCTAGTCCAACTAACGTTGCAACAGAAAAGAAAGTTGGGATACTGGTCAGCAGCTGGCCTTATATCTCACATGCCGTCAGTTTGGAGCTTACTGAGAGTCAGTACAAGAACCTGATGGAAAAGAGATTACTGAGCGAGGCGCTGAGCTATCTAGGAGAGCTGGCCCCTAGGCATGTTCGCAGTATCGACAACGCAATCTTCGGCAAGCGTTCAAGCACAGGCATGGTAGTGATTAGGGTCAAGCCAGATGGAAATTTAGAAGACACGGGCACAGAATGGCGCATGGCTGGAACTCATACATCGGATACGGTCACACAGGTGCCAATTAGAACTTAAATAAGTATAGAAATCCCCGGATTTTAATCCGAGGTATACAAGGCTGAAAGCGCTGGTATGGGAGTGACGGAGGTAGACCCAAGGGGCACATCAAGGACGTGCAGCAACTGCGGCAATATCAAAGACATGCCGCTATCAAATCGGATCTACTTCTGCGAAGGGTGTGGCCTGATGGAAGACAGG
>JACWAE010000066.1 GCA_014874385.1 Dehalococcoidia bacterium
GGGGCAGGGGAGGGGCGGGGTTCCCCGCGGCGCATAAGTGGGAGGTCTGCCGCAGTTCACCTGGCAAGATCAAATACCTTATCTGTAATGCCGATGAGGGAGATCCCGGCGCTTTCATGGACAGAGCTATCCTGGAAAGCGACCCGCACTCGGTCATAGAAGGCATGTTAATTGCTGCATATACGATAGGCGCACGACACGGCTATATCTACGTCCGGGCGGAATACCCTCTGGCAGTGCACAGAGTGGAAACAGCGCTTAGCCAGGCTGAGGGTCTAGGGCTGCTGGGTAAGAATATTCTGGGCAGTAGCTTCAGCTTCGATATTAAACCGTTCCAGGGTTCAGGCGCTTTTGTCTGCGGGGAGGAGACAGCCCTCATTGCGTCACTGGAGGGCAAACCCGGGCTCCCGCATCACCGTCCTCCCTTCCCCGCTGCCAGGGGCCTCAATGGTAAGCCGACCGTAATCAATAACGTTAAGACCCTGGCCTATGTGCCGCGCATAATCAGAAATGGAGCCGACTGGTTCTCAAGCATCGGCACTGAGAAAAGCAAAGGCACTGCTGTCTTTGCCCTGGCAGGCAAGGTGGTCAATACCGGACTGACGGAAGTCCCGATGGGAACCACGCTGAGGCAGATTATCTTCGATGTTGGCGGCGGGATACCCAAGAGCAGGCGCTTTAAGGCTGTGCAAATCGGAGGACCCTCAGGCGGCTGTCTGCCGGAGTCAGCGCTGGATATGCCTATAGACTTCGATTCCCTTAAGGAATTGGGAGCTATGATGGGCTCCGGCGGCATGGTGGTACTGGATGAGGACGATTGCATGGTGGAGGTAGCACGCTACTTCCTGGAGTTCACCCAGAGGGAATCATGTGGGAAATGCACGATGTGCCGCCTGGGGACAAGGCAGATGCTGGCGATGCTGGAGGATTTCACCTGCGGACGGGGCCAGATGCAAGACCTGGACACGCTAATGGAGCTTGCGGAGGACGTTAAGGCAGGCTCCCTTTGTGGCCTGGGCAAGACTTCGCCCAACCCCGTATTGACCACGATGCGTTATTTCCGTGACGAGTACAAGGCGCATATTGAGGAAAAGCGCTGCCCGGCACTGATGTGCCATGACCTCATCGCCTATTACATCCTGCCTGAGAAATGCGAGCGCTCCTGCGACGCCTGCGTGGGCACCTGTACTGTAGAGGCTATTTCCTCGGACAAGAAGCGGATCAAGGTCATTGACCAGGCAAAATGCGTGAAGTGCGGCACTTGCCTGACAGCCTGTCCTCCGCAATACAACGCTGTAATCAAGCTGTCGCCTCCTGAGAAGGTGCCGGCTGCCAAAGATTAGGGCTATGATGAAGACAGTATCGTTGACCATAGATGGAAAGACGATAAAGGCCCGTGAGGGTCAAAAGGTGCTCTGGGCCGCACTGGACAACGGTATTTACATACCGAACCTGTGCGCCATACGTAAGTCTTCCGACCCCTATGCCGGTTGTCGTCTCTGCTTTGTGGAGATAGCAGGGCGAAACGGCCCGGTCACTTCCTGCACAGAGCCTGTGGCCGAGGGCATGGTGGTCAACACACAGGGCCCCAGGGCCAAGCGGCTGGCTCGCACCGCTCTGGAACTGCTTCTGGCCAGCCATCCCGTGGACTGCGCTCACTGCGCCAAGAATCGTTCCTGCGAGCTCCAAAAGCTCTGCTCTCTCCTGGGCGTGAAATTAAATACCAAGCGGTTCAGGAAGCTGGTACACAACCTGCCCATAGACTCAAGCTGCCCCAACTTCACCTACGACCCCAACAAATGCGTCCTGTGCAGCCGGTGCGTCTGGGTGTGTCGAGAGCGCTTCGGCGTGGGTGTGTTAGGCTTTGCCCATCGCGGCTTCGACAGAGTGGTCACCACCTTTGAAGACAAGCCTGTCGCCGAGTCGGGCTGTCACGTCTGCGACGAGTGTATTGAGGTTTGCCCAGTCGGGGCTTTAGTCTTCAAAGATGGCAAGAAGGGGAGCGCTGGCTGCGCCGAGAGAGAGTCGAAAACAGCTACAAGCTGAACTGGTAAGAGCGATGCCCAAGAAAGTAGCCGCGGTAGATTATACAAAGTGCTGTCCCGAGAGATGTAATAGCGGGTTATGTGTAGCTGCGCAAGTTTGTGAACATGGAAGTCTAAAACAGGAAAACCCCTACGAAACCCCTGAGATTAACCCATCGAAATGGTGTCACGGCTGCGCTAAGTGTGTGCAAGCTTGCCCGCTGAAGGCAATCAGTATGCTGTGAGTATCGAAGTGGAGACACTTTAGTGGTTGAGGAAGATAAAGCTCACGAAGAGCTACTGGACAAAGAAGCAAAGGTCAGGGAAAAAGTAGACGAACGCGGGGGAAAATGGCGAAAAGTCTACTTTGGAGGTGGGCCTCATTTCAGAAACTGGCTTGAGCAGACCATAGAGCTATGCGGCAAAGAGAATGTCCAGATAGAAGAGGTGGACTCGAAGGGGTTTCAGTGCTTCGAAGAGGCAGGGGAGAAGATGTACCGCATCTGGGTAAAAGAGACAAAACCGCAGGCGTAGTTTACATAACACCATAAGCTGAGGAATGATTTAATAGTGACCAACCCGGTTACCAGATTGCTTAAGCGCCTTTGTCAGGATCAGATATCTTGCGCAAGCTTTCGTAAGCCCTTTTAACGTCCTCCACAGACGTTTCATCCTCTATCGTAGTGAGGTCACCCAGGCTTTTACCCTGGGCTACTGCTTTGATGACGCGGCGCATGATCTTGCCGCTCCTTGTCTTGGGCAGTGAATCCACGAAATAGACTTCATCGGGTGTGGCGATAGGCCCGATTACGCGTCTGAGGTGTTCTGCAATCTTCTTTCTCAAATCAGGTGAAGGTGAAACATCTTTCTTCAGGGTAACGAAGAGGACAATTGCTTCTCCTTTCAAAGGGTCTGGTTTGCTCGCTACCGCCGCCTCAGCTACAGCAGGATGAGATATGGCAGCGGACTCGAGTTCCGCCGTCCCAATACGGTGTCCTGCCACTTTAAGAACCTCATCTGCCCTGCCCAGGAGCCAGAAGTAACCATCTTCATCACGCATGGCGAAGTCGCCTGTATAGTAGGAACCGGGAAAGCGTGACCAGTAAGCCTCTTTATAGCGCTGCGGGTTGCCGTAGACGTCGAGAAGCAAACCGGGCCAGGGTTTTCGAATTATAAGGTACCCGGTTTGACCAGCAGCGGTCTCTTTGCCATCGGAATCGACCACAGCGGCATCTATTCCAGGGAGAGGGAAAGTTGCCGAGCCTGGTTTCAACGGTATGGGCTCGATACCGGGTGTAGGTGAGATCATAATACCTCCGGTCTCCGTCTGCCACCAGGTATCAACGATAGGGCATCTCTCTCTGCCTATATATTTATAATACCACTGCCAGGCTTCCGGATTTATAGGCTCACCGACGCTGCCCAGAAGTTCCAGGCTGGAGAGGTCATGCTTTTGAGGCCCTTCCGGTCCATAGCGCATAAACAGCCGCACCGCTGTGGGTGACGTGTAAAAAATGCTTACGCCGTATTTTTCCACTATATCCCACCATCTGTCTACCGTGGGGTAATCGGGAGCACCTTCATACAACACGATGGCTGCGCCGTGTGACAGGGGGGCATATACAATAGAGCTGTGTCCGGTTACCCAGCCCACATCGGCAGTGCACCAGTAGACCGACTCCTCCTTTATATCGAAGACCCACTCATAGGCAGAGTGGTTGAATACCAGGTAGCCACCTGTACTATGTACTACACCCTTGGGCTTACCGGTAGTCCCTGAGGTGTAGAGTATATACAATGGATGAGTGGATTCCAGGGGCTCAGGCTTGATTAACACCTCCGCCTCATCGAGCAGTGAGGAAAGCCAGACGTCCCTCCCCTCGGTCATAGGCACTTGGTGCCCCGTTCTTTTAACGACCAAAATCTTTTCCACTGTGCTGCATTGTTTAGCTGCCTCGTCCGCAATCTCCTTGAGAGGCACTATCTTGCCGCGGCGGTATCCTCCGTCTGACGTGATAATTACCTTGGCCTTTGTATCCTCAATCCTGTCGCACATAGCTTGTGCTCCGAACCCGGAGAAGATCACCGTGTGCACAGCGCCGATTCGGGCACAGGCCAGCATGAAAACAGGCAGCTCAGGGATCATGGGTAGATAGAGAGCGATTCTGTCCCCCTTCTTGACCCCGATCTGCTGCAATGCCGAGGCATAGCGGTTGACGTCGCGGAAAAGGGTGGAATAGCTCAATACCCTGGTCTCACCGTTCTCACCCTCCCAGTATATCGCTACCTTGCTCCTGCGCCATGTTTTCACATGACGGTCAACGCACTGGTAGCAAGCATTGAGCTTTCCCCCGACGAACCACCGTGCATATGGTGGGTTCCAATCGAGGACACGGTCCCAGGTCTTATACCAGTCAAGTTTGCGTGCCTGCTCAGCCCAAAAGCCATTGGGGTCTTCCAGAGAGCGCCGATGCATCTCGGCATACCGCTTGAATGGCCACATCCGCAGACCTGTAGGTAGAGAGCTTGCACCATCCGATTCATGGCTATTAGTCATTTACCTCCTCCTTAATACAGAAGGCTCTCTAAACCTCCTGCCATCCCTCGGATTATAGACAACCTTAATAGAGAATACACCAGCATATAACAAAACGCTATAGCATTTTCTAAAATTTTTGTAACGAATTTTTGGAAGTCCCGCAGCAGTTCGGATGAGGCTAATGTCTACACATACAATGGCTGGAAGCTACGATAAGTATCTTGACTCAAACCAAAAGCCTAAGGTCTCGAATGACATTCACTCAATCTATTCTTCTGAGGTATTCCTCTATCTCTTTGGCTAATTTCTCGCTGTCCTCTTGACTCAGGGCTACGTTGCTCTCCAGATTCCGAATATAACCATCGACTTCGGGGAAACTGAATCTTATCTGGGCCAGCTTTTCATTTTGCCGTGCCACTGCCTCATCAAGGTCTCTCAAATCGATTCCCCAATTTAGTTTTTTGTCGAAAAAGTCAACAACTTTTTTGCAGGCTGCTGCATCTTCAGTCGCTATCAGGTAGAAGGGTACCGGCACCCAGAGGCTTGCTGCTGAAATACCTCTATTCTTGGCAACCCACAGCAGAAAAGAGCTCAGGGTCGGTCTTTGTCCGGGCGGAGTCTCATACTCCATGCCTCCAGCTAGGTCGTATTGACCCAACGTTTTTTTCATTGTCGGCAAGTTGGATACTGGCAATAACTCCCGGGGAGCAGTGTGAGCACTCAGAGAAACCATACCACCAATGGCGTAAAGCTCCTTCACGTGGCAGTAGTGTTCAGCCACATCTAAGACTGAGTTCAGGAATTTATGCCACTCAACTCTGGGGGCATTGCTTTTGAAAATTACCAGATTCTTTTCATAGGAACTATAGAATTTGCTTTCAGGAAATTGCGCTATATCATTTTCCACCGGGACTCCGCCTAGCGGGAAGAAATCCAGAGGTTCGATTTCGCCAAACTCCTCTGTGTTCAGTTTTACATTCAAGTAATCAATGACCTTTGCCCCCAGGTTGGCAACATCTTCCCTCCATCCTACTATCAAAGAAGCATCCTGTAACTCCCTTTTACCGTATATTTTGAAGGCTTGCATTTGGTCCAACTAATCTTCCTTAGGTTCTTTCTTAAAGAATTTGTCTATATCCTCGAGTATCCGCTTTTTATCCTCTTCAGTTATTGAAGTTGGCTCGGTTGGCTGGGCATAGCTAACGTATTTCAATTTATCTAGCTGTTCCTTTATCTCAGGAGGGAACTTTTCATACAATTGTTCGATTTGACTGTCGCTTTGTTCGATAAATCCAGCGATTCTATCCATGTCAATTTCGATACCTAAAACGGCAGTCAATACCTCCAACACGGATTTCGAAGCCTTGGGATAGGGTAAGGGGAGTCCCTGGAGGTAAACAGGGATCTCACCCATTACGCAGATAGCCTCAATGCCCCGTTTCCGGGCGACTCCTAGTAAAAGTCCGTTTAAACCAGTGATATTGCCCTGTCCCCCCCTTCCTTCGATTTCCGACATTAGTATTGTATTTTCATAAGTTTTTACTTCACTGATTAAACCTTTGGTATTAGGCACTGCCCAGACCTTCGGCCTGGTGGTATGGTGGATAGGAGCAACTGCCGCGCCGGAGGTGTACACTCTCTGACAACTGAACTTCTGAGCGACGTCCAGGACGAGATTGGCCATTTGGTAGGCTTTTCTTCCCTCAGCATAGGTCCTTCCCCCATCAGCAGGTTGCTCTTCTCCTATAAAGAACAGCATATCCTTTTCCCCGGTTCTCTTGAAATAGAACTTGCTGGAGGGGAACTCCAAGTCTTTCAATTCGCCATTTCTAATCAGGACCTTCTTGGGGTAGAAGAAATCCCAGGGCTCTATCTCACCAAGCTCCTCTGCTTCCAGCATATTCCTCAGAGTATCGACTGCTATTATCCCGATATTCCCTATGCCGGGCCAACTAGCTACCATAATCGGGTTTTCAAGCCCGGGTTCTTTATAAAGTCTGACTCCCATTGTCTCCTATTCCTCCAGAGCCTACCCTATGCTCCTCACCTTTACAATGCCATCCCGATTATATCCTTAACGTGGATGTGGACTGACTCATCTATTTTCAAGCCTTCTTCAATAAGCTCTAAGACTCTATTCTTCTCTTCAGGAAATTTGTACCCCTCGTAATCTTGCTTGAACAGGGTGTAACGTCTGCTCCGGTCTCTATACCAGGAGTTCAAAAAGTGGTCGAAGCATAGCCTGCTGGTCACATTAAGATTATCTACCAGTATTTTTATCTCCTGCAGGCGCTCGTGAGGCGACGAGAGCTTGAACTCCCCTTTTGAGTAGTCCTCATATAGCGGCATACCCGGACCGGGAACAAAAGGTCTCAGCCTGATAAAATCCGGGTCGATTTCGTTTAAAACCCTGGCGGTGTTGAGGGCGTGTTGCTGCGACCTGGCCCTTCCTCCCAAATCAGGCATGACATACTCAGAAAGCTCGAAACCTGCCTCTTTTGCTTTCTTACCCGCTTCGATTTGTTCAGCGGAGGTCACGCCCTTGTCTACATACTTCAGAAGGTCGTCATCTCCCGTCTCCAGCCCGACATGGAGCCTGGAGAGTCCTGCCTTTCGCAGTTCTTTCAACTCTTCAAGTGTTTTCTTGGCCAGCGTTTTTGCTCTGGCATACGAGGTAACACGCTCTATGTTTGGGAATGTCTCCTTCAAGTACTTTAAGACCTCCAAGAGTTCAGCGCTGGGCATGATCAAGGTATTGGCATCCTGAAGGAAAACTGTCCTCGCTCCAAAGTAAAGCCAGTTATAGACCAGGATAAACGATTGGTTGGCATTTAAACTAGGGTCGGTTCGGATTAGAGCAGTCCCCACATCTGCGTTCACCGTTCCGTCGTATCCAAGTTTCCACGAAGCCCCTTTTATGGCCTCGGCGATTTCGCGTACAGTGTCTATGTCTTTCTTTATATCTTCTACGGTTCGCAGTTGAAACTTCTCTCGATTGTAAATCAAGCCATAGCAGAACTTGCACCTGCTCCAGGGGCAATTACGTGTCGCCCTTAGCAGCAAGGAATGGCTCCCACCTTCGCTGGGAGGCCTGATGGGGCCGACCTCGAAGGCTAATCTACTTAGCCTTTCAATATCGAGCCCTGAGAGCTTGGGAGTATTCCCCAGTGCGTCGTGTACCATTTGAATATCACCTACCTAAGAGAAAACGAGGCTTCTGTCCCTTGCCTAGCTGCTTCATCAATTTCTGCATCTGGCGGTGCTGGTTGAGCAGCTGATTGACATCTTGAGGCGTAGTGCCGCTTCCGCGGGCTATGCGACGCCGCCTGCTGCCATCGATGATGCTGGGATTGTGCCGTTCTTCAGGGGTCATTGACAGGATTATGGCTTCGATCTTCTTGGGCTGTTTTTCGTCCAACCCTGCAGGCAGTTTCCGCGCAAGGCCTGAGAAGCCAGGAATAAGCTCCATTATCTGAGCCAGAGGCCCCATCTTCTTGAGCTGCCGGAGTTGCTCCAGGAAGTCTTGAAGGTCAAAGCTGCCATGGCGAACTTTGTGCTCGAGTTCCTGTGCCTTCTGCTTATCGGATGCTGACTCCGCCTTTTCTATAAGGCTGAGCAAATCGCCCATCCCTAGTATCCGGGATGCCATTCGGTCAGGATAGAAAGGTTCCAGGGCATCTGTCTTTTCGCCGATTCCAATGAACTTGATAGGAACACCGGCAACTGAAGTAATGGAAAGAGCTGCTCCACCTCTGGCATCGCCGTCCATTTTGCTCAAGATGACACCGGTCAGGCCCACGGTCTTATTAAACTCTTCAGCTATCCTCACAGCCTCTTGCCCGGTCATGGCGTCGGCTACGAGCAGCACCTCTGTGGGATGAAGATTCTTGTTGAGTTCAGCAAGCTCCTTCATCAGCTCTTCGTCAATATGAAGCCGACCCGCCGTATCAACGATCAATGTGCTGGCTGCTATCTCTTTAGCTCGCTTCATGGCGTTGGTACAGATGTCTACCACAGAACCGCCATCACTATAGACCGGGATATCCAGTTGTTTACCCAGTATGGCAAGCTGTGCTACAGCAGCAGGACGATAGGTGTCAGCAGCGACCATTAACGGTCGCTGTCCGTTTCTTCTCAGGTGCAGAGCTAACTTGGCGGCAGTAGTGGTTTTGCCTGCACCCTGAAGCCCAACCAGTAAAATCACGGTAGGTGGTTGGCTGGCATGTTTCAGCTTCTGTTGTCCACCACCAAGAGTGGTGATCAATTCCTCGTCAACAATCTTGAGAACTTGCTGCCCAGGTGTTAGACTCTCCAATACCTCTTTCCCCACCACCCGCTCCCTTATCCTGGACACAAAATCCTTGACCACCTTGAAGTTGACATCAGCCTCAAGGAGCGCCAGCCTCACCTCACGCAGGGCCTCATCAACATCCTTTTCGGTTAATTTACCTTTGCCGGCGAGCCTCTTGAACACAGCCCCCAGCTTGTCAGACAATGTCTCAAACATCTGTACCCTCAAGCCTATTCTAGCCAGGGTATTACCATCGGTCAAGTTAATAGTACGTTCGTCTCCTTGACAAACGAGAAAAGTAGATGATACACTTCTGATAACTGCTAATTTACAGTGAAAGAGGAACGAAATAATGAGAAAGATTATACCGCTGCTGCTCGTGGTTTTGTTGCTCGCTGTTTTCCCGCTCGCAGGATGCTCAAACTCTAGCGTAGTGGTTACAGACCCTATTAAACTTGTGCCTGATAAGGCAAATCTGATAGGTCTGGTAGATATTACCAGCATTCTGCAAAACGGGAACCTTACCGGAATATATGACACGGTACCCAAGGACACCAGCTATCCGCAAACATTTTATGATGCTTTGTCTAAACTTAAGGACGAATACAATATCGACTTAATGGGCTTTCAGGAAGGTCTATTCTTTGCAGAAGTCTCAGGGTCGGGGGACCAGGGCAACTATTCCGGAGTTATCATAGAAGGGACTTTCAATGAAAGCGATTTGATTTCAGCTATCCAATCAGTATCAGGTACGGAGTTGAGCACAATCACGTACAAGGATTATAAGATATACACAGATGAGCTGCAGGAAAGTGCAATTGCTTTCTTGAACGCCAACACGCTTGTTATCGGAGAAATGCAGCCGGTCAAAGATGTAATCGATGTTAAGGTGGGAGATGCAGAAGCTTTAAGCGGCGAAGTGCTGGACACCTATAACCAGCTGGGCAATGCTTTGATTAAATTGGCGATAGCGGTACCACCGGGAGTAGCCGAAGGTCAACTGGGTCAATCTGCGAGTCAACTTCTGGGGAATTTGTCTGCGTTCGACAATGTAAAGACTGTGGGGGTGACTCTGTCTACGAATGATTCGTCAGTTGTACTCAACCTGAGATTATGTTGTGCTGACAGCGATTCGGCGCAGTCTATAGAACAGACTTTTAACGGCTTGATTACTTCTGCTAAGTTCTTGACGGGCATGTCTGGGAATCAGCAGCAAAAACAAACGCTAGATACATTGCTTAATAAAGTAACGGTAACGAGGAACGATAACTGTGTCCATGTCAACATCACTGCGACATTTTCGGAGATCGAAGAACTAATAAAGCAGGGCTCTGGACAGTCTGCATAGACTATTAACGGGAAGGCATTTATTTAGACATTGAACAGGATGGTGACTACATCACCATCCTGTATTATATAGTTTTTACCTTCGAGATGAAGAAGCCCCCGCTTCCGCGCCTCAGCGAGGCTGCCGCACTTGATAAGATCATCGTGGCTTATCACCTCAGCCCTGATGAAGCCCCGTTCCATGTCAGTGTGTATCTTGCCTGCCGCCTTTTGGGCAATGGTATTGCGGCGGATAGTCCAGGCCTTGACCTCATCAGAGGCGGTGGTAAAGAACGAAATAAGCCCCAAAAGGCTGTAGGAGAGCCTGATTACACGATCAAGCCCCGATTCGGTCAGACCCATATCAGAGCGAAACTCCTTAGCTTCGGCGTCATCGAGCTGTGTCAGCTCCATCTCGAGCTTGCCGCAGAGAGCAGCCACATCGCAGTAGGGGCTGCGGTAAGTGCTGCGGAACTTGTCCTCAAGTGAAACAGCCTCTGGTATTTGCTTCTCGCCGATGTTGAGTAGCAGCAACATGGGTTTGGCGGTAAGGAACTGGAAGTTTTCGAGCAGCTTGGCCTCATTTTCGGATAGGCGTTGTTCTCGAACAGGTGTATCCGCCTCCAGACCGGATTTAATCTTGTCCAATAGGGTTTGTTCCCGCGAGATTGCTTCTCTCTCCTGGGGTTTAGCCCCTTTAAGAGAAGCCTTCAATCGCTCCATACGTTTCTCGATGATAGCCAGGTCTGAAAAAGCGAGTTCCATGTTCATGGTGCCTACATCACGCCCGGGGTTCACACTGCCCTCGGGATGCGGTAGCCTCTCATCCTCAAAAACACGGATGACATGGGCCAGAGCATCCACCTTGCTGAGATAGGCTAGAAACTGGCCTCCTGGTCCTTCCGCTTTGCCGAAGCCCTTTGAAGGGGCTGCAATGTCGATGTAAGTGACTTCAGCAGGTACGGTACGTTTTGGCTTGAGAATCTTTGTGAGAGTTTCTAGCCTGGGGTCTGGCACCTTAACTACCCCGATGTTTGGTGCCAGTGCAGCGGAGTAGGCATCTGTTTGTGCCTTGCCTCTAGTCAGGGCATTGAAAACCGTCGTTTTGCCGCTTTTGGGCAGACCGATGATGCCTATTTCCATAGCGGAGGCTCCAGTTTAGCCTGTCATGTCACCTATCTTGCTTCCTGATTTTTCCATGACCCCGAGGCTGGGTTTTTTGCTTGGGGGTTTCCTCGGCGGTTCAAAGTGATCTTTCCATAAGGCTCTGGGGTTAGCATCTTTTATTAATCCGAGAACCAGCACCACATTCCTGAAAAATGCCAATAGAGATAGGTGGCCTCCGATCGGCTTCTTTCGAGGCACAAATACAGATAAGACGCGACCTAGGTGCGCACTCATATAGAGCCTGAAGTATTGCCGGTAGAACTTCTTGAGCCTGAGTCTAGTGGGAAGTACAGAGTGAAGTCCATCGAAGAGGTCGTAGTTTTCACTGATCAACTCCTGACGGCGTTCTTCGTACATCACTGTACCTGGTATCGGTGTCAGCACCCAGAAAACAGGTAGCGGCGGTTTCTTGTGCTTGAGGTATTCTCTAAAGGCAGCAAAATCTCGCTCATTGTAGTCGGGGTTTACAATGAAGGAACTCATCACACCGATACCGAGTTTACGCATGATGCGTATCGCTTCGAGCTTGTATCTGGTAGTTCTTCTTAATTCCAGCCTCTTGTATCCCCAGGCAGATTTCACGCGCTCGCGAGGTGCTTACCAGGAAATTATCGTCTGCAAAAGAAATATAAGGCGACTCTATATTTCGGAGTTCCTGTACCATAGTCTGTGGGCTGCGCATACGGATGTGACCACGATGAAATCTCCACACCGCACAGAATTTACAACGATACTGGCATCCTCTGGAGGTCTCCACCCAGGTGCTGGGACGCCAGCCCCCCACGAAATAGTGGCCCCGATACTTTTCTACCAGATGCCTTGCCGGCATTGGAGCATCATCCAGATGCTGAATCAAAGGTCGTGGCTCATTCTCTTTCCAGCCTTCTCTATGCTGGGAAGCGATTCCTTGAACTCCGTCAAGTGGTTTGCCCTGCTCCCAGGAATGCAGCAACTCCGGTGTTGTTAGCTCTCCCTCTCCAATGACAGCCGCTTCAGCCCGCCCAGCGAAGTCGCTATGGCATAGGGTGGCATGATATCCACCCACAAAAGTATGAATACCAGGGTCGTAATCTCTAATCATATCCAGGACTTTGTATGCGCTGTAGACAGTGGAGGTGAAGGAGGCAGCTACTCCTACTGCATCAGGCTTGAAGGAGGAAAGCTTGCGCCGGATGTTCGGCTCAAGGCGAGCATCCAGTATTTCGACTTCGTGTTTACCGACCAAGCTGGCTGCAACTGCTTCCAACCCCAGCGGCTCCACAAAAAGGAATGTTTGGAGCCCTACTTTGTTATGCGTAGGTGGATAAATCAATAGTACCTTCATAATAAAGGCTAGTCCTCCCAAAATAACATATAGAAGAAGATGAAAGGACAACAGGGCTGCGCGGAAGTAGCCCTGAACGTTCTCTTACTAACTCTAAGTTTCAACCGACAGCTATGAGGTGCTATAATTATACTCCAGCAAGTAAGCATTGCAACCCCCAGTACTATCCTGAACAATACTCGGAGGCAATTTTGTTGTACATATTGTACGGCGAAGACGACTTTTCTCTCAGGCAAGCATTAGCTGAGATTAAAGAAGGATTGGGAGATAAAGAGCTTTTGGCTACTAATACAACCATTCTTCAAGGCCAAAATCTTACGCTGCAACAGCTAATCATAACGTGTGATACATTGCCTTTTCTGGCACCGAAGCGTCTGGTAATAGTCGAGGGCTTGCTCAGCCGGTTTGAACTCCAGGATAAGGAAAAGCATGCCCCTAGGCCCAAGGATTCCGGCTGGCAAGCATTCGGAGAATACATTAATCGTATGTCGGAGAGTACGGTATTGGTACTGGTCGACGGCGAATTGAAGAGAAGTAACCCTGCGCTGGTTGAGCTTGCTCCGCTGGCAAAAGTCAGGGAATTCAAATATCTCAAAGGCGACAGGTTAAGGGACTGGATGCAGTCGCGAGCAAAGAATTTGAATTGCAATATATCATCACCTGCGCTGAGACTTCTATCGGAGCTTGTGGGAAGCAACTTAGGGCTGCTTGCCCTCGAAATCGATAAACTTTGCCTCTGTGCTCAAGGGAGGAGAGTAGAAGCGAATGATGTTAAGTCACTGGTCGCTTATGCACAGGAAACCAATGTCTTCAACATGGTCGATGCTATCCTCGAACGCAATGCGTCCAAAGCTACACGACTTCTCCATCTGCTGGAGGAGGAAGGTGCGGCGCCACCATACCTGTTATTCATGATAACTCGTCAGCTTCGCATGGTTATTCAGGCAAAGGATATGCTGCAACAAAAGCACGCATCCGCTGATATGGGACATGGCCTGGGTATCACCTCGGATTATGTTTTGCAAAAGGTCAGAGAGCAGGCCAGAACACATTCGATAGAGCAGTTGAAAGTAATCTACCGGAAGTTACTGGACACTGACATATCCATAAAGACTGGCAAAATAAAGGGTGATAGAGGCGAGCTTGCTCTCGACCTCTTGATCTGCGAATTATGCGAGGAACATCCTTAGCTGCAGTTTTTTAAAAGAATAAAGGCTGTGATGTAATTTTCACCGAATGTATGGGTATCATTCTACTTGTAATACGCTTGTGAGCTATGGTATATTATATCCCAGCAACAAAGAAGAGGTGATAATCGGTTGCTGGCTGATTACGGCTATATAGCAATATTGCTTGTTGCTGCCATAGCAGTACCCGCATTAATTCTTGTACTGGCCCGTTTCCTCAGTGTTAAGCCAAAGCAACCCGACCCCGAGGGTGTGAAGACTGACACCTACGAGTGCGGGATGAAAACTGTTGGCAGCTCATGGCTTCAGTTTAACTTTCGCTATTATTTCTATGCCTTGCTTTTTGTAGTATTCGATGTGGAGACTGTTTTCCTGTACCCCTGGGCGGTACATTTAAAGCAGCTCAAGCTCTTTGGCTTTGTTGAGATGCTTGTCTTCATACTTATTTTAGTAGTAGGTCTTGTTTACGCTTGGAAAAAGAGGGCTCTGGAATGGAAATAGAAGATAGAGACATCATGTTACCGGTTTACTCGCCAGCCGATCTTGACCGTGATGAGGGCAAAGCTATCGAGGCGCTCAAGGCTAGGTCTGTGGAGCCGATACCGGATCCAGACCGCTGGATAGAAGAAGAGGTTCAGCGCAGTGTGCTGATCACTACACTCGATGCCGTTTTAAACTGGTCAAGAAAATATTCCCCCTGGCCAATGTTTTTTGGTTTGGCTTGCTGTGTTTTTGAGATGATTTCTGCTGCGAGTCTGAGATTCGACATGACCCGGTTCGGCATGGATATTATGCGCCCTTCGCCACGACAGGCTGACTTGATGATAATCACAGGTACTCTGACCTGGAAGATGGCGCCTGCAGTTAAGATGATTTACGATCAGATGGCGGAGCCAAAATGGGTTATAGCTATGGGCTCCTGCGCTATCAGTGGCGGGCCATTCGCTGATTCTTACAGCGTAGTGCCTGGCATAAACCGCATCATTCCTGTAGATGTATATGTGCCGGGATGTCCACCACGGCCTGAATCATTGATAAATGGCGTTGTTATGCTGCAACAGAAGATATTGAAGGACAGCATCAGGAGGACTAAGAATGGCTGAACTCAGTATAGGAGATAAGGTCAGGGTTAAAGAGAGACCGAATTATACGCTCAGCGGATGGGAGGGGGAAGTAGTGGAGGTCAAAGAAGACCCTAAAGGCTGGATAATAATAAAGGCCGCTAAAACAGGCTATAAAATGGCATTTCCTGATACCGAGCTTGAGAAAATATAGCTTCTTCAGAGATATTAAATAGAAATGACTAAACAACTTGCAGGGAGTGAAGTTGCTAAGAGAATAGGGCAGCAGCTTCCAAGGGCAATAGTTGGACACGATGATTCTGCGGTTCTAGTAGAGAGTGACTCTATTCGAGAAGTCTGTCGTTTTCTTAATCAGACCGCTGGTCTTGATTTCGATTATCTGGTCAATCTCACTGGCGTAGACTACCTCGATTATCTCGAGGTAGTCTATCATTTAGCCTCTCTGAAACATAATCATAGCCTCGTACTCAAGACCAGATGCTATGATCGGGAACAGCCCACGGTTCCCTCTATAACCTCTATCTGGCAGGGAGCTGATTTCCAGGAGAGGGAAGCTTATGACCTGCTGGGGATTCGTTTCGAAGGACATCCAAACATGAAACGAATATTCCTTTGGGAGGGGTTTCAGGGGTATCCACTGAGGAGGGATTATCTCTAGATAAAGACAGAGGTCAAGGCTTGGACAACAATGGCTAAACCAGATTTGATACTACTGCACGCTCCCAGCAACTACGATTTCAGGGAACGTGCCATAATGTACGGGCCGATAAGCGATGTGATCCCATCAACGCCGATTTTTGAGATGTACCCTATCGGGCTTGTCAGCATCGGCGCCTACCTGGAAAAGAACGGTATTCACACCAGGATCGTAAACATCGCTAACCGCATGTTGAAAGACAAGAGATTCAATGTGGAGCGGTTCCTCGGCAAATTGTCTGCAGCCGCCTTCGGCATAGACCTCCACTGGCTTCCCCACGCTCATGGCAGCCTGGAGTTAGCCCGGATCGTAAAAGAACTGCATCCCTCTACACCAGTTATTATGGGGGGATTATCATCCACCTATTTCCATAAAGAATTGATTGCATACCCTCAGGTTGATTACGTCGTGCGCGGCGATTCCACAGAGGAGCCGATGCTTCAACTGATGAAGCGGATAAAGGCTGGTGAACCTGTCGACGATATACCGAACTTAAGCTGGAAGGATAAGAATGGCGTAGCTCACCACAACCCTATGACCTGGGTTCCTGCAAGCCTTGATGCCATGCTGTTAGACTATTCATATCCCGTGAAATCGGTGCTGAAGTACCGCGATTTGGTTAGTATGACACCCTTCAGAAATTGGATGGATTATCCCATAACCTGTGTTGTCACCTGTCGCGGCTGCAATTATGAGTGTGCTACCTGCGGCGGCTCGAGATATGCCTACAAAAATAGCTTTGGCCGAGAAAAAATTGCCTTCAGAAGCCCGAAGCTTTTGGTCAAGGATATCGTCAGCATACAACGATACCTCAACGGGCCTGTGTTTGTGGTTGGAGATATACGTCAGCAGGGTGAGGACTACGCTGATGAATTCCTGTGGACTATGAACTACGCCAAGGTAAGCGGGCCTATAATCTTAGAGCTTTTCTCCCCCGCAGGGGATGACTTCTTTAGAAAAGTGCATAAGACTATACCGAACTACAATATACAGTGGTCGCCGGACTCTACTGACGAGGAAGTGCGGCGTGTCTTCGGCAAGGGCTATAGTAATCGGGAGATAGAGAGTACAATTCAAAGCGCTCTTGAGAACGGATGTAAAAGATTCGATTTATTCTTCATGATAGGACTTCCCAGGCAAACTTATGGTTCGGTGATGCAAGATGCTGCCTATCTTAGGGGGCTTCTCAAAGAGTTTGAGCGACAGAATAAGCTATTCCCATTTATATCGCCCCTCGCACCCTTTGTTGACCCCGGAAGCAAGGTTTTCGAGAATCCCGATAAATACGGCTACAAGTTTTTCTATCGCACCCTGGAGGAACATCGACAGGCGCTCAAGAGCCCGAGTTGGAAATATATGCTGAACTACGAGACAGGATGGATGAGCCGAGACGAAATAGTGGCGAGTACCTACGATGCTGCATTAGCTTTCAATCGGTTAAAAATGGAGCAAGGCCTGATTACGAGAGAA
The DNA here is from genome assembly GCA_014874385.1 of Dehalococcoidia bacterium. GTDB lineage: Bacteria > Chloroflexota > Dehalococcoidia > SZUA-161 > SZUA-161 > JACWAE01. Next base: position 17,108 of record JACWAE010000066.1, read on the forward strand.
GTGTCCGAAGGTGTCGAAGCTCGTGCCAGGGGCGCCATAAATTTGATGAAAGCGATCGATAAAATAGTAAGCGAGAATGGCTTCGACAGCAAAGAAATGATGTCTCTTAAGGAAGAAGCCGACGCACTGAGTTCCTCCTCTATATGTCAAAAGAAGGAACTGCACTGGCCGTCGGCATCCTTTATGCGCAATGCACCCAGGATAGTATGGGCTTTCGCCACAGGGAGCGAACACAGGTATGGAGCTTAAAACCCAACCATTCATGTTGAATATCGGGCCGCACCACCCGTCCACTCATGGTGTCTTCCGCATGAGGGTGACCCTCGATGGGGAAGTGATAGTAGATTTGGAGCCGGTCTTTGGCTATCTTCATAGGGGCATAGAGAAGCTGGCTGAGGGAAGAACTTATACTCAGGACATCCCCTTCACCGATCGCCTTGACTATATTGCCTCGATGATTAACAACTTCGCCTATGTGCTTGCTGTGGAGAAACTTGCCGCTATAAAAGTGCCCGAGAGGGCTGAGTATCTCAGAGTAATTATGGCGGAGTTGATGCGCATCGCCAGGCATCTCCTGGGGGTCGGCTTCCTGACCAACGACCTCGGCGCAATGATGACACCGCTTCTCTATATGTGGCGGGAACGCGAGAAAATCGTCGACCTGTTCGAAATGGTGTGCGGGCAAAGACAGACCTATAACTATATGCGCATTGGCGGTGTTAGCCACGATATCCCACCTGAGTTTTTGCCTGCAGTAAAGAAGTTCCTCAAGGAGATGCCGGCTTTTATCGATGAGTACGACCAACTGCTGGCAGAGAACGAGGTTTTGCTGGCTCGCACTAAGGGCATAGGTATTTTGCCGCCTGATTTGGCTGTAAACTCCTCGGTCAGCGGCCCTATGCTCCGCGCCAGCGGCGTTAAGTGGGACATTCGTAAAGCTGACTCCTACTCATTATACGACCGCTTCAATTTCGATATTCCCACTGCGACCTCAGGTGATACCTATGACCGCTACCGGGTAAGAATAGAGGAGATGAGACAAAGCGTTCGCATAGTCGAGCAGGCGATAGAGCAACTGCCCCCGGGCGAAGTCTGCGCTAAAGTACCTAACCTACTCCGCCCGCCTAGGGGTGATGCCTACGCTCGAATCGAGGCCTCGACGGGTGAACTGGGTTTCTATCTGGTCAGCGACGGCTCCATAGCGCCTTACCGGTTCAGAGTGCGCTCTCCGGAGTTGCTTAACCTCACCGTATTGCGTGACATCAGCATAGGATGGAAGATCGCAGACCTTATAATTATTTTCGGCAGTATAGATATCGCACTGGCCGAGGTAGATAGATAATGAATGCCTGGCATTACTTCGTCAACCTACTTCCAAATGTGCGCAATGACTTTGTTACGTGGCTTCAAGGTTTCGGCCTGCCGAGCTCGCTGATAATATTCCTCGATAGCATTATCGGCATAACCTTGATCTTGCTCTTCGTGTTCCCGATGGTCATGCTATTCATCTGGATGGAGCGGCGCTTTATCGCCAGATTCCAGTTGCGTCCCGGGCCCAATCGCTGTGGACCTCTGGGTTTGCTCCAGCCGGTAGCCGATGCTGTAAAGATACTGATGAAGGAACTCATCATGCCCGCCAAGGGCGACAGGCTGGTGCACTGGATTGCTCCCGTAGTAATATTCTTCGCAGCATTCATGGTTTTCGCGGTGTTCCCCATCGGCAGTGGCACGAGAGGAGTCTTCGCTGACCTGAACATCGGAATCCTCTACGTAGTTGCCATCAGCTCTCTGGCTGTTATCGGGATATTTATGGCGGGGTGGGGGTCGAACAATAAGTACTCAATGATAGGCGCGATGAGAGGCGTAGCACAGCTAATAAGCTATGAAGTGCCCATGGTGCTGTCCATTGTCGGTGTGGTAATGATAGTAGGCTCACTGCAAATGAGTGAGATTGTGGGAAAACAGACGGTTCCATTTATACTCTTGCAGCCTCTAGGTTTCCTGATTTACTTCATTGGCGCTATCACTGAGCTCAACCGCTCCCCCATGGATATGATTGAAGCGGACTCGGAGATAGTTGCGGGATATTTCACTGAGTACTCAGGGATGAAGTTCGCCATGTTCTACCTGGCTGAGTACATCAATACGCTGGCGGTCGCTATCATCGTGGCAACGCTGTTCCTCAGCGGTTGGAAAGGGCCGTTTCTGCCGTTCTGGTTCTGGTTTTTGCTCAAGGTGCTGGCTGTATTCATGTTTATTCTGTGGATGCGTGCCACTCTGGTTCGACTTCGTATCGATCAGGTTATGGCTTTCTCGTGGAAGTTCCTTTTGCCTGTGGCTCTGATCAATGTCTTCATAACGGCCGCTGAGGTACTGGCATGGGATACATGGATGAGCGGTTGGCAGAGCTTCCCCTGGCCCTTCATCTTTGTGAATTTCGCTATAGCAGCAGGACTCATTGTTTTATGGTCGAGGTTCTTCTTTAAATTAGGAGGAGGAAAAGTTGAGGTTGGAAGGCTCAGGGCTAGGGATAGCCAAAGGTATGGCGCTGACTCTCAAGCACCTGTTTCGTAAGAAGGTCACAACCCAGTACCCAGAGAAAAAGCTTGAGACATCGCGCCGGATTCGGGGGCAGCAGTTCGTGTGGAGAAGCGACCTGTGCACGGCTTGTGCTACCTGTGCCAAGAGTTGCCCACACGGTATCATAAGAATCGCAACCTCAAAGAATGGTGAGAACAAATACGCGGTAGATAGGATTGAGTTCGACATAGGGCGGTGCATGTTTTGCGGCCTCTGTGTTGAAGCATGTCCCTATAATGCCCTATATATGGGACGCGGCTACGAACAGGCCAGGTATAGCCGAAAATTGCTCTGGGCCGACATGGAAGTGTTGATGTCCCCGGATAGTGAGCCCAGCGCTTATGGGCATACTGAGTTAGAGGAGAAGATGCCGGAGCAGACGCTCCTGGTCTACGGCCAGATATCGAAGAAGACGGCAGACAAAAATGACAGTTGAGATAGCTTTCTGGATATTGGCGCTGGTCATGGTAGGCGCTGCGCTGGCGGTAGTGTTGCTGCGCGACATTTTCCGCGCTGCTTTGCTCCTGGTTCTGTGCTTCTTCACCATTGCTGGCGTCTATATCACGCTGAACGCTGACTTTCTAGCCGCAGTACAAGTCCTCATCTATGCCGGAGCCATCGGTATACTCCTCATATTTGCCATTATGCTTACTCGAAACGTAAAAGAGGGCAATCCCTTTAACAAGCTAAAAATCCCGGCTCTCATCGTAGCCTTACTGGTCCTGACGACGGTTATTGGAGTTATAGTGAGCACAGATTGGACTACCGTGACGGGGGTGTCTCAGGGGGTAGTGGTACCGATTGGCCAACCGACTACGGGCCCCATCGCTACAGCGCTTTTCGACCAAAGCAAAGGGTTTGTACTCCCCTTTGAGATAGCGTCGGTGCTCCTGCTGGCAGCGCTAATAGGAGCTATAGTGCTGGTAAGGGATAGGAATAATAGGGGATAATTTGTATGCATTTCGGACTTGAGCACTATTTGATTTTATCCGCAATTATGTTCTCCATCGGCTTATACGGTGCGCTGGCCAAGCGCAATGCCGTTGCCATCCTGATGTGCATCGAGATTATGCTCAATGCGGTGAACATCGCGCTGGTCGCCTTCTCACGCTATCTCGTGCCCAATGCAGTTTTGTTGACAGGACAGGTCTTCGCCATCTTCATCATAACTGTGGCTGCCGCCGAGGCAGCGGTAGGTCTGGCAATAATAATCGCTATCTATCGCAGCCGTCAGAGTGTAGATGTGGAGCAGGTAGACTCCATGAAGGGTTAGCAGGAATATATTTTATAGAGCGTTTATAGATGTGGGTTGAATTTAAAACCGTACCTAATTTGATAGCAGCCGAAATGTGGAAAGAGCTCTTCGAGGCCGAAGGGATTCCAACCAGAATACTTCCCGAAGGCTCTGAGGTAGGAGAGAAAGCAAGGTATAGGGTCTTAGTCCCTGAGCTTAAAAAACATCTCATAGAGGATATTCTGAGGAAAATATAGATGCTGTCTGGATCTGTATTATGGGCTATTTTCCTGCTGCCGCTGTTCTCACTTCTATTTATCTCCCTCATACTAAGACCCTTCTTCAATAGCCATCCCAGGCTAAGTGGTTATACCATCATCGCCTGTCTCACCGCCGCTCTGGGACTCTCAATCTGGGTATTAACCCGCTCTGACCAGTTCCCAATCCAGAGCACTGTTGAGTGGGCAGTTGTCGGTAACTTTAAGATTAACCTGGGATTTGTGGTAGACAACCTCACAGCGATAATGCTCATCGTGGTCAGCGGCGTCAGTCTCTTGGTGCAAATCTATTCCCAGGGATATATGAAGGGTGATCCCGGGTATCACCGCTACTTTGCCTTTATGTCGCTGTTCACGATGTCAATGCTGGGCCTTGTCATGGCATCGAACTTACTGCTGGTCTACGTATTCTGGGAGGGGGTTGGCCTCGGTTCTTACCTGTTAATCGGCTTCTGGTTCCACAGACCCTCGGCAGCAGCCGCAGCCAAGAAGGCTTTCATAGTCACCCGCTTCGGTGACTTTGGCTTCCTCATAGGAATTCTCATCCTCTACTTCACCTACGGCACATTCAATATAGCCGAACTCAACCAGATGGCTGTAGCAGGGGCTCTTGGCGGCACAACCTTAACCCTGGCTATGCTGGGCGTCTTCTCCGGAGCAGTGGGGAAATCTGCACAGTTCCCGCTGCATACATGGCTTCCTGACGCTATGGAAGGTCCTACGCCGGTCAGCTCATTGATACATGCTGCCACCATGGTTGCCGCCGGTGTTTACCTGGTTGCGCGCACTCTGCCCATGTTCGCAAGTTCCGAGACGGCGATAACAATAGTAGCTGTTATCGGAGGATTTACAGCCATCTTCGCTGCCAGCATGGGCCTGGTGATGAACGATATCAAGAGGGTTCTCGCCTACTCTACCATCAGCCAGTTGGGCTATATGATGCTTGGCTTAGGCGCAGTAGGTCTAGCTGTGTCAAAGGGGTATCTAACTTACGAAGAAGGGATCGGACTGGGCATAGCGGTTGGCATTTTCCATCTCTTTACCCATGCATTTTTCAAGTGTCTCCTCTTCCTAGGTGCGGGCAGCGCTAATCATGCTACTGGCACCTTCGATATGCGCTTAATGGGAGGTTTGCGCAAATATATGCCCTGGACTTTTGCCACCTTCCTCATCGGCTCGCTTGCCCTCTCTGGAATCTGGCCTTTTGCTGGATTCTGGAGCAAAGACATGATTGTACTTGAAGCCTGGCGCCACACACCGATACTATTCTGGCTTGCGATTATAACTGTATTCATGACCGCCTTCTACATGTTCAGAGCGATATTTATGACATTCGGTGGTGAATACCGTGGCGGTGAGGCAGGCCACGGCGGGCATAGCAGCCATGGCGGTCATGATTCCCACGGTGGGCCTCATGAATCACCGTTGGTGATGCTCTTCCCCATGGTCATTCTAGCCCTCTTCGCCATTGGAGCTGGTTGGAGCTTCTGGGCGGGAGGTGTCGCTAAATTCCTCGCCGGCGGTAGCTATGCCGGGATGCCTGGGGTAAGCTTGGAGCCGAACGCGTTCTTCGGACTGTTTAGTAATGTCGTGCATGAACCTCTCCCCTTGATTTCCCTTGTGGTTGCTCTGGGTGGCATTTTTGTGGCTTATGCCATATATAGCGCCAAGTGGATATCGTCAGAAAAGATAGGACGGGTATTTGCTCCCGTATATACTCTGCTTTCCCACAAATATTACTTGGATGAGCTTTATGAGCAAATTCTGGTATTTCGAATTCTATACGAAGGGCTTTTCAAGCTAGTCCAACTGTTTGATACCTATGTAGTTGATGGGATTGTAAATGGATTGGGCAAGATAACAGTGGCAGCAAGCGGGGCTTTACGCAAGTTACAGACGGGCCAGCTTCAGAGCTATGGTCTGGGAATAGCGATAGGCGTCGTGATTATCGTGGCAGTTTTCTTTGCCTACCGGTAGAAAGTTGGAGTAGGAGCTCAATAGTTTGAATATCGACTCTATTCACCCTCTCTCAATAATACTATTTCTACCCGCAGTTGGCGCAATCTTGCTAGCCCTGTTTGCCAGACGGCCGCGAACAGTTAAACTCACGGCGGTTATCTTCACTTTCATTCCTTTCGCTCTTTCGGTGGCGCTGTTTGTCATATTTGACCGCAGCGGTGGCCTCCAGTTTGTGGAACAGGCGCAGTGGATTAGCTCAATCAACGCCACGTATCATCTCGGCGTTGACGGCCTGAGCTTGCCCATGGTGATACTAACCACCTTCCTTGGATTGGTCGCTGTTTTTGTCTCATGGAAGATCAATCTGAGGACAAAGGAATATTTCGCCTGGCTTTTAATTTTGGAAACCGGTATCCTGGGCGTCTTCATGTCTCTGGACCTTTTGCTTTTCTTCCTCTTCTGGGAAGTGGAGCTTATCCCCATGTACATGTTGATCTCCATCTGGGGCACCCCGCCGCCTCTGGGGAGAAAAGTATATTCTGCGACAAAGTTCGTGATATACACCCTGTTCGGAAGCGCCTTCATGCTGGCCGGGATACTAGCACTCTACTACTCCGCCTCCCCGCATACATTCAGCATGGTGGATATCGCCAGCGGGACTGCGCGGCTAATACCGGTCATTCCTCTGTCATCCATATTTTTTCTTATCTTTATTGCCTTCGCGATTAAACTGCCTGTATTCCCACTGCATACATGGCTTCCCGACGCTCATACCGATGCTCCCACCGCGGTGAGCGTGATGCTGGCCGGTGTGCTCCTCAAGATGGGTGCTTACGGAATGATTCGTCTCGTAGCCGGCTTCGGCGGTGGTGGCCTCGTTCCAGGGGTAGCCCAGCATTATACAGGGATCATCGCTGCTTTTGCAGTGGTGAGCGTTCTCTATGGTGCAGCAGCAACTATGAGACAAACCGATTTGAAGAGGCTGATCGCATATAGCTCGGTCAGTCACATGGGTTTCATACTTCTGGGGATATTTGCCCTGAAACAGCTCAGCCTCACTGGAGCCACGCTTCAGATGTTCAGTCACGGTCTCATCACAGGGCTCCTGTTCGCTATGGTGGGGTTGGTTTACGACAAGACGCATCAGCGTCAGATTCCTATGCTAGGAGGGCTGGCCAGGCAAATGCCGGTTATCGCTGTGGTCTTCAGCATTGCCGGGCTGGCAGCGCTGGGCCTGCCTACTACTATCGGTTTTATTGCGGAGTTTACCGTGTTTGTGGGCAGCTTTGGCAGCAGTGCTTTACCCTCAGCTCAAACCTATGTGGTTCTGGCAGTGTTCGGGATAGTGCTGGGGGCCGGCTATATTCTATGGATGCTGGAAAGGGTATTTTACAGGGGGCCCAAGGAGCAATTCAACGGCGTTAAAGATGCCGATAACATGGAGAAGGCTTATATCTTCGCCTTCGTAGCTTTGATCATGCTCTTCGGAGTCTATCCCAGGCTGCTCCTGGATGTTATAGGGCCTGTGTTCCATAGTTTCGGTTAGGCTGCTTTGGGGGTAAATAATTGAATTTCTGGCTGTTATCGCCTGAACTGAGTGTTTGCGGGATCGCCTTAGCGGTGGTTCTACTCGACCTTGTAGTTCAGCAGAAGAAATTGCTGGCCGGACTCAGCGTTGCTGCCCTGGCAATCCCCCTTGCTTTCACTATTATCCTCTGGGGTGAGCAGCAGGCATCGTTCAACGGTATGCTGGTAGTGGATGATTTCAGCCTGTTTTTCAAATTCCTTATCATCGGCATCGCAGCCCTGGTCATTATCTCCTCGGTGGACTATGTAAGCAAGTTTGCCCGTTTCCAGGGCGAATACTATGCCTTGGTCCTCTTTTCAGCAGTCGGATTGATGCTAATGGCATCGACTGGAGAGCTTATATCAATCTACGTCTCTCTGGAGCTTTCAAGCATCTCCCTATATGCCCTGGTCGCTTTCCTCAAAGACAAGAAGTCGAGCGAGGCCGGGCTGAAGTACATGATTCTGGGTGCAATAAGCTCTGCCGTGTTGCTCTTCGGCATGGCTTTTGTCTTCGGACTCACCGGAACTACTCAGCTCAACCAGATCGTGGATAAGGTTGCGGGGCTTATCTCAGGAGGCCAGCTCTGGGACAGCCCGGCGCTGCTTCTGGGCATCGTACTTATGGTAGCTGGCTTTGGATTCAAAATCGCATCTGTACCTTTCCAGATGTGGGTCCCTGACGTATATGAGGGCGCTCCTACTCCTATAACCGCTTACCTCTCTGTGGCCAGCAAGGCTGCCGGATTCGCAGTCATTCTCAGGGTTTTCTACACCGCATTCGGAATCCCGCTGCTGAGCGAGAACTGGGGCATGATATTCGCTGTACTGGGTGCCATATCAATGACTGTGGGCAATGTAGTTGCTATAGCGCAGACCAATATAAAGAGAATGCTGGCTTACTCGAGCATAGCTAATGCGGGCTATATCATGGTAGGGCTGGCTGCCGTAAGTGCTCTGGGGAGAAGCGGTGTGCTGTTCTTCTTAGCCACTTACGCACTGGCTAATCTGGGGGCCTTTATTTCCATCATTGCTATCTCTAACAAGACCGGTAGCGACGAAATCGCTGACTATTCGGGCATGTCCCAGAGGGCGCCTGCGTTAGCTCTGGTTCTAACGATATGTCTGGTCTCCCTCATCGGAATCCCGCCCACGGGAGGGTTCATAGCAAAGTTCTATATATTCAATGCTGCGATACAGCACAACCTGCTGTGGCTGGTAATTATAGCCGTCATCAATTCTGTAATCTCCGCATACTACTATCTAAGGGTAGTCAGGGTAATGTACATAGAGAAAGCAGCATCCGAGGAAGCAGTTGCCTCCTCTATGCCACTCCAGGCCGCTTTGACTATTACGTCGCTTGGTGTCCTCCTCCTGGGCATTTATCCCTGGGTTGTGCTTAGACTGGCCGAGCTCGCAGTCACCATGTTCTCGCCTTAGCTCCAGCCAGGGTTATCTTGGGTGATTCGCTCACAAACCTGCTATTGCCACTTTGTTGCTGCCGCGTTATGATTTGGCCGGGGTAAGTATAATGCTGAAAATCCAGTTGAGTATACAGATTGAAAAGCCATTCGCTAGCCTCGTTTCTAAGCAGTGGCTCAGGCAGGCAGTGAAGCTCACCCTTATCCACACAGGCGTAAGCTCGTCGGTAGAGCTTGGGCTGGTCATTGCCGGTGATGATACTGTCCACGAACTCAATCGAAATTACCGAAGCGTGGATAGTACAACTGATGTCATAGCATTCTCTCTCTCCGAGCGAGGTGCAGACGCTCAGCCCTTTATCACGCCGCCCGATGATGTCATCCACCTTGGCGAGGTTATCGTCTCCTACCCGCAGGCGAAGAGGCAAGCGCATGAGCAGCGTCATTCCCTGGAGAGGGAGCCGGCTCTTCTAGTTATTCATGGGGTGCTGCATCTATTGGGATACGACCACGAGCTTCCCGAGCAGGCGGAGAAGATGAGGTCCATGGAGGCCAGGGTTCTGGATGCAATGAAAGGATAACGACTGTTATTTGCGAAGCTACTGGATAGGCCATAACGGAATAATAGAGTCTATTTCCGACATCAAGTGTATGGTCTCTTTGAGAGCTACCACAATCTTCTGATAGTGTGTAGCCCTCACCAGTAAAGCCAAAAACCTCTGTCACTTTCCAGCCGCACTCATATTCTCCTAACAGCTCCTCATCGCGTGGTACGAATAAGTAGAATGGGCTGTTAGGCTTGAGTTCCTTCCAATCTGAAACCGAAACATCGGGCTCGGACAGATACGATATTTCCTTTCGCGCAGTCCCCAGAGGTTGGCATAGTATATCTTTGCCACTTTCATGCCTCAAACGGTTTCAAACTGGAGCTTCTTCAATTCCTCTGCGGGTATACGCTCCTTGATGCCTAGAATCTCTATGCCTACGGCCTGTCCTTTGGTATTGTAGTCAAGGATAATGCCGGGCTGAACCTCTTCAGACTCCACTATCTGGCTTTCGTCAAGGCGGAAATACAGGGCATCATTTACAGCGTCTATTTTTATTCTCATCTCTCCCCCTTCGCTCTGCGGTCGAAGAATGCTGTTATCACCTTCGGCGGCTCCTTTGCCGCGTCTGTCACCACTCTCAATACTCGACCTTTATGCTCAGGTATCGGCTTCAGGGAGTGAGTGGTACCATCATCTTTTCGCTCGGTTCTTGCCGGTTCTGAAATTGCCCGCATCACCCATTCTCGTGCTATTCCTCGCTCCTTGAGCATCCTTTCCGCATGAGCAGTAAATTCAAGGTGTCTTATTATCCACCCCCTACGGATTATATCTTCGGGGAGTATTGTAGCCTACGCCATACAAATACTCAATAGCAAATTGTGGCCGACTTCCTGTTTCATAAGTTTGTTTGAACAACTAGACCTCTTAATATATAATAGCGCCAAGGATTCATGTTTGGGCTAGCTACTCCCGTTTATGTTGAGGTTTAAATGGCTTCACAGGTCTTCTATCGAAAGTGGCGTCCGCAGACCCTGGCTGAGGTAGTTGGGCAAGAGCCAATTACAAAAACGCTGGCGAATGCGCTGGCAACAGGGCGGGTTGCTCATGCCTATCTATTCTGCGGCCCCCGCGGCACGGGCAAGACCAGTACAGGCAGAATACTGGCCAAGGCTCTCAATTGTCTTACCAACGGGAAGGGAGAGCCCTGCAATACCTGCGACATGTGCCAGGCGTTCAATGAAGGTCGGGCGCTGGACCTGGTAGAGATAGATGGAGCATCTAATAGAGGAATCGATGAAATCCGTGACCTTCGAGAGAAGATAAATTTTGCCCCGAACTTAGCCCGCTATAAAGTTTACATAATAGACGAAGTTCACATGCTCACAGAGCCTGCATTCAATGCCTTACTCAAGACACTTGAGGAACCACCACCTCATGCAATATTCATACTGGCAACCACCGAAGTACACAAGGTGCCCCTCACAATACTGTCGCGATGCCAGCGGTTCGACTTCCGGCGCCTGCCTCAAGCGGCTGTGGTGAATAAGCTGAAGGACATTAGCGACCACGAGGGCATCAAGATTGCACCGCAGGCATTGGCGCTCATTGCTAAAGCTGCCACTGGCAGCCTCCGAGATGCTGAGAACCTGTTGGAACAGCTCGTACTTTATCACGGTTCGGATATAAGTCTTGAGCAGGCTCAATCCGAGTTGGGTATAAGCGGCGATATGCGTATTCGCCAGCTTGCGGAACACATTTTGAAGAAGGATGTCGCCAGCGGGCTGGCCGTCATAAACAATGTCGCTGTTGATGGAGTTGACCTTCGTCAATTCACTCGGGGACTGGTCGATTATCTGAGGGATATTCTTCTGGTCAAGTCAGGTGCCGGAGATAGCTCAGCCCTTCCCGCCGACACGATTAAGGAGGTTAAGCAGCTCATATCAAATGTATCACTGGGAGAATTGTCGAAGGTAATAAGACTATTCGCTCAGGTTGATTTCCGCGCAGACCCCCAGTCCACTCTGCCTTTAGAGCTTGCCCTCGTTGACTCATCTCTGACCGCTGCTGAAAAAACCAGAAAGGCCTTGCCTGAGAAGCCAGCGGATATAGAGCCAGCTGCAAGCACAATCCAGCCTCGCAAAACAGAGAGCGCCAAAGAGCCAGTTGCTGTCGTTCTACCTGTAGCCGCTGAACTGCCGCCGATAAAGGTGAGTGCGACTACCAGGCAAACGCCCCCTCAAAACATCGAACAGATTCGTCAACGGTGGAACGATTTCATCAATGCCTGTCGAGGGGTAGGCTCCAGTGGCAACCTGGATGCCCTTTTAAGAAAAGCATGCGAGGCCATATCTCTTGAAGGTGATACCCTGGTCCTGGGTTTCTATCATGATTTTCACAGGACTAAGATAGAGGACCCCAAGTATCGCCATCTGGTGGAGGACAAGTTGCGCGATGTTTTCGGCGTTCCTTATCATGTGCGCTGCGTTCTGACCCCGAAAGATAAGGCAGCTAAACCCCAACAGCAGACATACAATCCTGTGGTAAATGCAGCTTTGGAGATGGGAGCCCGGATTATAGAAGAGGAGCACAAACATGATGAATAAAGCGATGTTGCGCCAGGCACAGCAGCTACAGGCTAAATTGGCCAAAGCTCAGGAGGAGTTGGAGAAAGCTACAGTGCAGGCCAGCTCCGGGGGCGGTGCCGTAACAGTAGTTGTCAGCGGGCAGCAGAAAATAATCTCTATCAAAATCTCTCCCGAGGCCGTTGATCCCAAGGACGTGAGTATGCTCGAGGACCTGGTGATGGCTGCCATAAACGAAGGGCTGGAGAAATCCAGAGAGCTGGCTGCCAGCCAGCTTGGTGCTATAACAGGAGGGCTTAAAATTCCAGGTATGCCCTAAATCCTTTTAGACAGCGCTACATTATCTTTCCTTCAGATTTCAAATTTGGGAAGGATTTAAAGAGTTGAGAATAGGATATGTGCCTGCTGCAGAGCCGGTCTCTCGTTTAATTGAGGAGCTGAGCAAGCTTCCCGGCATCGGGCCCAAGAGTGCAGCACGGCTCACTTACTATTTGCTGCGCATACCTGAAGCTGAGGCGCGAGCTCTAGCCGAAGCGATAATTGCGGTCAAAGAGAAAACGGTCTTTTGTGACTCATGCCAGAACATTACCGACTCTAATCCATGTGCTATATGTGCCAGCAAGGAGCGAGACCACAGCATCATATGTGTCGTCAAAGAGCCCCTGGATATCATGGCCTTGGAACGCACCGGCCAATATAGAGGACTCTATCACGTGCTCCACGGTGTGCTCTCCCCTATGGATGGGATCGGCCCTGACGATCTTAAGATAAAGGAGCTTTTGCAGCGACTCAAGACAGGCTCTGTGAAGGAGGTTATCCTGGCCACTAACCCGAATCTTGAGGGAGAAGCAACAGCGATGTACCTTCAGAGGTTGATTTCTCCGTTTGGAGTCCGGCTTACCAGGCTTGCCCGCGGGCTGCCTGTTGGGGGTGACCTGGAGTACGCAGACGAAGTCACTCTTACGCACGCCATTGAGGGCAGGCAGGAGATGTGAGCAAAAATTTAGTGTAGGTGGATTACATGCGAGTCATTAAAACAACAAAATCCCTTTGCCCCGTAGATTTGAGAGTTCTGGATGCTGAGCTGTGGGAAGTTGACGGTCAGGTTCTGATGAAAAAAAGCTGCCCGGAACACGGAAACTTCGAGGATGTCTATTGGAGCGATTACAAAGAATACCTGAGGGCGGAGCAGTATAGAGACCATGGTATCGGATTAAGCAATGGAAGGGAACCTAAAGTCGGCTGCCCCCGCGACTGCGGCCTCTGCCGGAACCACATGACTCATACTACACTGCTCATCATCGAGCTGACTAATAGATGTAATTTACGCTGCCTGATATGCTTTGCCCAGGCAGGTGCAAAAAACGGCACTGGCGACCTGAGCAAGGAACAGCTAAGGTCAATATTGGAATATGCTCAGGAGATTAACTATCCCCTCAGAGTTAGAGGGGTTGGGAACAGCGGTGGAGAGCCAACCCTGAGAGACGACCTGCCAGAGATAATACAGATGGAGAAAGAGCTTGGTTATGATTACGTTCTGATCATGACCAATGGGCTGAGGCTGGCACAGGATATCGATTACTTTAAGAAAATTCGCGACCTTGACGCATGGCTGTACCTGCAATTTGACGGCGTTACTCCCGAACCTTACATAAAAGCAAGAGGCCTAGACCTCTGGCCAATAAAGCAAAAAGTCCTGGAAAACGCCAGAAAGATCGGCTATAACAAGATTGCACTCATACCTACGCTGGCAAAAGGGATTAATGACGATCAAGTTGGCGACATGATAAGATTCTCTGCCGAAAACTCGGATATAATTAAGTTTCTTGTGTTTCAGCCTGTCAGCTTTTCGGGAAGGATAGACACAACTAAGTTAAAAGAGATGCGGATAACTAACTCAGATGTTATAAGGCTGGCTGAGGAACAAACCAGAGGTGAAATTAAGAAGGGTGATTTCTTCTCTCTGCCTATGAATCAGACGTTGGCTAGAATGATAACCAAAGGCGGTCAGAATCAGGATTTCTGTGTTCATCCCCACTGCGGACTGATAAGCATTGTAGATTATGAAAAAGGAAAACTGATCCCCGTGCCACGCTATATAGATAATGAGAAACTCTATAAAAATATGCGCAAAGGCTTCGAGCTTAAATGGTCCAGGCCGAGAATGATGTGGTCTCTCATGACTAGCTCGATACTGCATATCAGCCCCAAGCTCTGGTTCAAGCTTCTGCCTAAGTTGCTCACGACTAGAAGTTCCAAGTCAATTACTTCGCTGCTGACAAACTGGCTCCCGGAAACCTGGCTCACCATAGGGATCATGCATTTCATGGATCCTTACAACTTCGATCTAGACAGAGTTCAAAACTGTGCGCTCCATTTTGGAGTCATCGGCAAAGACTCAAAACCGAGGTTAATTCCATTTTGCTCCATGAACAGCATTCACAGATTATCTATGAATGGCAAAGGGGAACTGACAGAAGCAGATTTAATTGTTCTCGCCAAATCTCAAGAGCAGGCAACTCAGCTACCTTGAAATGCGATGGCTAGACCGCGAGTATACAAGACCGAGGCAATTGTCTTAAAGCGAACCAATCTGGGCGAAGCAGACAACATTATCACCTTCTACACCCCAAACCTGGGCAAGATCAGAGCGGTAGCAAAGGGTGTACGAAGACCCAAGAGTAAGTTAGGAGGTCACCTGGACCTGCTGACACAAAGCTCACTGCTGCTGGCTCAGGGACAGAACCTGGACGTAATTACTCAAAGCCAGACAATAGAGAGCTTTCTCCCTCTAAGAAGCGACCTATGGCGCACGAGTTGTGCTATCTATGTGGCTGAGCTAGCAGATCAATTTACTGCTGAGCAGGTCGAAAATTATCCTGTCTACAGGTTATTGCAGACTACATTGCTCTGGCTCTGTGAAGCACACAGCAGCGAGCTTGTCCTCAGGTACTTTGAACTACACCTCCTCAGCCACCTCGGTTATCAGCCCGAACTTTACCAATGCCTGAATTGCAGGTCACCCCTTGCGCTTGAGAGTAACTTTTTCAGCGCCGGCGGTGGTGGGGTGATTTGTCCCAACTGCGCCAAGAAAGAACAGTTGGTTCGTCCCATCTCGGCTGATGCCATCAAGGTGATGAGGTTCCTTCTCAAAAACGATTTCACCTCTGCCAGCCGACTGCGGGTGAGCCCTGATTTAACTCGTGAATTGGAGCAACTGATGAGGGCATATATCCGTTATCTTCTTGAGCGCGAGGTGAAATCAGTGGGATTCCTGGACAGGTTGAGAGAAGAGCTAGCCTTTTAGAGTGGATGTGAAAGGGTCTTGCTATTTTTGGCGCTCGACTACATAACCTGCGATCTCAAGGAGCGCCTTGCGACTGGGTTTGTCAGGAAAGGTCTTGATTGTTTTACATGCCTCTGATGTAAAGCTTTGTGCGACTTTATAACAATCGGTGATAATTCCCGAGTTGCGAATCATCTCGATGGCCAGGTCGAGGCTTTTCTCCTTTCCCCTGTTTTCGAATATTGCTTTTATCGGGTTGTCTTCAGGGTACCGTTCTTTGAGCATAATCGCCGGCAGTGTTAAGTTTCCCTGAAGCAAATCGCTTGCTACCGGCTTGCCCAGTTTATCCTCATCGGCTGTGAAATCAAATATATCATCTACAACCTGGAAAGCCATTCCCAGGTTGTAACCGTAAGCTCTCAGGGCTTTAATCTCCTGTTCTGGGGCCTCATTGACTATCCCTGCCGACTCCGTAGCCATCGAGAATAGAGAAGCTGTCTTATTGCCAATCTTCCGGAAGTAGCGCTCTCGAGTTTGATTCTCGTCGAAGCTGCTGAAACTCTCCTCTAGCTCACCTGTACATAAGGCCATGAGTGTCTGGGCGAAAAGCCTGTCCGCTCTAACACTGTTAGCCTGGGAGACAAACTCGGCAGCTTTAGAGAACAAATAGTCTCCTGCCAGAGTGGCTATGCCCCAGCCCCAGATGCTGGCCGCCGTAGGCTTGCCGCGACGCCTCATCGAAAGGTCTATAGTATCGTCGTGCACCAAGGAAGCGGTATGGAGAAGCTCAACCCCTGTCGCTACAGGGATGAGCGAGTCAAGGTTGAATCTGCTATTAATTTTACCCGCAAGCAGGGTTAAGGTCGGTCTGACCCGCTTGCCGCCGCTGTTTACGATGTAATCCAATAGCTCCGCAAGCCAGGTATACTCCACGTCAGCTATTGCCTTAATGCCATTTTCTACGAGAACAAGCTCCTTCTCAACCGGTTCGAATATCGAATTCTTCAAGGAAACCTCTTTTATTGATTTGTCGCTGACTTATCCGGTTCGCGCCCTACGACGGCGCAGACCATCAACCAGGCTATAGATTACAGGAATTACGACCAGTGTCAATAGTGTGGAGCTGAATAGACCACCGATAACCACTACTGCCAGCTCCGCAGCCAGGAGAGTGCCTGAACCAACTCCCAAAGCGAGCGGAATCATGGCGAAAATAGTTGTCAGCGCCGTCATGAGAATCGGGCGCAGCCTGGTCTGTCCTCCTTGAACCAAGGAATCGTAGGTGCTCATACCACTTTTACGTAGCTGTTCCACCAGCGCAATAAGTACGATAGCATTGGTGAGGACAATGCCTACCAGCATCAACATACCCATCATTGCTGATACACCGATAGTATTGCCAGTAATAAGCAGACCTAGCAGCGCACCTATGGATGCCAGAGGCAGGCTTACCATGATGATGAGCGGGTTGACTATCGAACGCATCATGAAAGCCACAATGAGGAAAGCTATTATTATAGCAGCGATTATAGCGATGCCCATGTGGGAGAAGGTGCTTGCCATCTCCTCCGCTACGCCAGCCATCTTTACCTGCACACCAGGCTGAGCTGGCAGCGCATTGATTTTTTCTTGAGCCACTCGGTTAACTCCGCCTACGTCCTTATCCGTTATTGTGCCTGTGATAGTGGCGGAGAGTGCCAGGTCGGTGTGGCTGATATGAGTAGGCATTTGCAGTAGCGTTACATTGCTGACGTTACCTAAGGCCACAGACTGCGGCCAGCCGATCCGTAGCGCGTTGGCCATTGTAGTTTCATTGCCCAGACCGTTCGCTACCCCTTTAATGTAGAGCGGGTAACTTTCATTGCCTATGTTCGCCACTTCATTGGGCAAAGTATTACCCATCATTAGCAGATAGAATTCTTGCTGCAATTGCTGCTGTTGGTCAGGCGACAGTCCCAAAGCTGCCATTTTGGCTGGATCTGGCACAATATTGAGTCTTTGTACCGTTGTAGTGAGATCACTTTCTACGTTGGCTAATCCCTTTACTCCCTGAAGCTGGGTAAGAAGCTGCCCCGTAGTACTGGCAATATCGTTTTGATTCGTGCCTTGAATGGATATATTCAGGTCAGAGAAACTAGGCCCACCCCCATTTCCCGATTCAGATGTTGAAACAGCTATGCCGGCGTTCGCTGCTGTTGCTATTCTATCACAGGCACTACTCAATGCCTCAGCTTCTTTGTCTACATCAGCCCCTGGGCCGAGGTAGACATTAATTGTAGCCGTGTTATCGCCACCACCACTGGCAGTAGTCATGGCGCCAGTCAAAGAGGTTGAAGTGCCGACAGTAGTATAGTAGTTTGTAACTGCTTTGTTATTATGTAGCAGTTGCTCCACCTGGGCTGCTACATCACTGGTTTTCTGCAGGTCAGTGCCTGGTTTCATTTGTATAGACACAGTCAGCGTTTCTTCACCCATGCCAGAAATAAATGAGGTGCCGATAACAGGGAGCAGACTCAGGCTGCCGAAGAAGAGTATAACAGCGATTATCAAAGTAAGTGCGCGATGACGGAGCGCCCATTTGAGTGTCGGTGTGTAGAGCTTCTGGTACCAGGACACGCCAACTTTAACCTTGGCTTTTCCGCGCACCAGGAAGTTGGATAAGGTGGGCACCACCATGAGCGCTACCAGCAGTGAAGCAAGCATGGCGAAGGTTACGGTCAGGGCAAAGGGTATAAACAGTTGGCCCACGATGCCGCCGACGAATATCAAGGGTATGAAAATAGCCACCGTCGCCAGAGTAGCTGAGGTAATTGGGTTAGCTATTTCCCTAGAGCCATTGATAGCTGCCTCTCTGAAGCCCTCCCCTTGCTGGAGACGACGGTATATGACCTCTACCATGACAATACTGTCATCGATTAAGCGCCCTACTGCAATAGACATGGCGCTCAAGGTGAGGATGTTGATGGTTATGCCGAATGCCCGCATAGCCAGAAATCCAATCAACAAGCTCAGCGGTATAGATATAGCGGTGACCAACGAAGCCCGAATAGTGGTCAGGAAGAGGAAGACTATAACTATTGCCAGAGCAGCACCTATCAAAGCCTTGTCTCGCAGTTCATTTATGCTGCTCTGGATGAAATCTGACTGGGTGAATGTGGTATCAAGTTGCACTCCATTTTCGAGGTTTCCACCCATTTCTTTGGCTTTAGTCAGCACTGCATTAGCCACTTCAACAGTGTTAGCATCGGCCTGCTTCATCACCGTTATGGTTACACTTGGCTTGCTATTGGTACGTGTGACTACTGTCCCCGGCGCTGGTCCCAGGCCGACATCGGCTACGTCCTGGAGCACAACGCCGCCGGTCCCCATGGGTGTATTCTCAATTTGACTCAAAGAAGTGTACTGAGGGGCAAGAAGCCCCACGATCTGAGACATCGAGATGCCGAACTCGTTCATCTTTGTAGGGTCAGGGGCAATTACTACCTGCTCCTTATCGCCGCCCTCGGTCTCTACATTGAGGACACCCTTGATGTTTTGTAGAGCAGGTACAATCTGTGTGTCGGCAATCTGTTTTAGCTGGTCAGGCGGAAGGTCGCCACTGAGGCTGAGCACCACCAGAGGCATTAAACTCATGTTGAGAGGGATAACCTGCGGGTTCTCTCCCATGTCAGGATTCGTCTGTGCATAAGCGAGCACTTCAGGAGGCAGATTCAGTTGGCTGATGCCCTGCTGGATGGTGCTGGTGACCTCATCCATATTAGTGCCATATTCAAATTCACCGAAGATAACGGAGATGCTATCAGCCGAGGTCGAGGTCAGATGCTTCAGTCCTTTCCCTTCCCACTGGCTCCAGATAAGTTTCTCAATGGGTGTAGTGACATTACTCGCAACCTGGTCAGGTGTCGCTTGGGGGTAAACTGTGATCACCGTTGTATAAGGAAACTGAATGTTCGGTATGAGTTCTTCCTTGAGTCCGAAAATGGCCCAGATTGAGGCTCCGGCAATTAAGATCACTATTGCTAATGTCACCAGCCTATTGCGCAGAGCTAACCGAGTGAGATGCCACATATCCCTTTCCTCGCATCCTTAGCAATTAATTTGTATGCAAAATGCTTTGTTCGAGAAGGGCATTTTCCTTCTCGACAATTTTATCATCTAATTTGGCAAACAGGTGCTCAGGAGGCGGCAACCTCTGTCCCGCCTGGGGCACAGTGAAGGCCCAGCCTCTATCACCTACCTCACCATCAAATCCGAGCAGGCGATGTAACCTCTCCGAGCTGAAGGGTAAAAACGGATAGAACACTGTCTTAAGGCAGCTAATTACACCGATAATAGTAAAAATAGCAGTGGCTGCTGAATCTCTATCTTCATTGATTTTCTTCCAGGGTGCCTTGTTGTCGAGATAGCGATTGGCTTCCTGAGCCAGCGCCATTATCTCTCTTACTGCCTCCCTGAAATGACAGGTATAAAGAAGCCTATCCACGGTTGCAAGCGTATCCTCCGCCTTCTTCAACAAAGCGTTAGATTCCGCATCAAGTTCTCCCACAGATGGAACGCATCGGTCAAAATTACGGTAGGCGAATGTCAGCGTCCTTTGAACTAAGTTACCGTAGGTAGCAACCAGCTCATCATTATTGCGGCGGACAAACTCCCGCCAGGAGAAATCGGCGTCGGATGTCTCCGGCATGTTGGCCGACATCAAGTATCGCAGTGGGTCAGCAGGATACCGCTCGAGGTAATCAGGTAACCACACTGCCCAGTTGTGGCTGGTGGATAGCTTTCGCCCCTCAAGCGTGAGAAATTCATTAGCAGGCACATTATAAGGGAGATTGAGTCCCTCATATCCCATCAACATAGCCGGCCAGATAATAGTATGGAAGACAATATTGTCCTTGCCGATGAAATAATAGCCCTTAGTATCGCCTTCCCAGAATTTGCGCCATCGCTCGTCTTCTCCCTTGGACTGCGCCCATTCTTTAGATGCCGATAAATAGCCAATCACTGCCTCGAACCAGACATATATACGTTTTTTTTCATATCCTGGTAGTGGCACCGGTATGCCCCACTCGATGTCGCGCGTAATAGCACGATCCCTCAGCCCCTCGGTTAAGTAGCGAAGCGTAAAATTCAGTACGTTTGATCTCCAGTGGCTCTGTTCCTGAACCCAGGACTTCAATCTATCAGAGAAGGCGGAAAGACGCAGGAAGAAGTGCTCCGAGTCTCTGATTTCAGGTGTGCTCTTACATATACTGCAATGGGGGTTAATTAAGTCCGCAGGATTCAGGGGCTTACCACAGTCGTCGCATTGGTCTCCGCGTGCTCTGGGGCTGCCGCAATAAGGACAGGTGCCCTCTACATACCGGTCGGGAAGGAAACGGACGCATTTGGGACAATAAGGCAGTGACATTTTGTCTTTGTAGATATAGCCCTTATCCAGCAGCTTGAGAAAGAAATCCTGGGCAACGTGTGCATGGTTCTGAGTCTCCGTGGTAGTAAACAGGTCGAACGAAATCCCTAATTTCTTCCAACAATCGAGGAATCCTTGATGATAGCGGTTTACTACCTCTTGGGGTGTTTTGCCCTCAGCCTCGGCGCGAAGGGTGACTGGAGTGCCATGCTGGTCGGAACCTGAGACCATCAACACCTCATTGCCTTTGACGCGGTGATAGCGAGCAAATATGTCTGCAGGCAAATATGCCCCAGCGATATGACCCAAATGTAAAGGCCCGTTAGCGTAGGGCCAGGCCACTCCAATAAAAATACGTTCAGCCATCAGTTACCAAAATTAACAAATTATTGATTATTTTAACACAAGCAGGGAGAAAAAACCAAAGCCTAACTCAGCTCCAGCCATGCCTTGTAGAGCAGCTTCTTGGATAAGTGAGTTACTCTAGCGAGTTTAGCTACAGCCTCTTTAGCAGTAGCCCCCTCACAGCGAAGTCTGCGGAGTTCCTCTTTAATGAAGAAATCTGTTAACTCTTTCTGGTCCCTGCGCCCACTATACCCGGCGATAACCAATGTGAATTCACCCCTGGGCCGGGAGAAATGAGCCATTGCCTGGCTTACCGTTCCTCTGAAGACCTCCTCATGCATTTTGGTAAGCTCGCGGCAGACAGCGATTTTCCTGTCTCCTAATCCCTCAAGGAGATCACTCAATGAGTCGAGTAATCTGTGCGGTGCCTCAAAAGCAACGATGGTGCGAGACTCCGAAGTAATCGATTCAAGGAGGCGCTTTCTTTCGCCCTTCCCTCTGGGCAGAAAGCCGAGGTAAAGGAACTGGTTTGTAGGCAAGCCTGAGACAGCAAGAGCAGTAGGCAGAACCGATGGACCGGGTATAGCAACAACCGGGGTACCTCGCTCGATTGCCGCCAGAACCAACTCGTAGCCGGGGTCGCTTATCCCTGGCATACCCGCCTCCGATACCAAGGCAATATCTTCATGCTCAAGGCGTTCCAGAAGATAAGAAAGTTTCGACTTCTTGTTGTGCTCGTGATAGCTGGTCTGCGGAGTCTTGATTTTGTAGACAGAAAGAAGACGACGCGTCCTGCGTGTGTCCTCGGCAGCAATAAGTCTCACTTCTCCCAGGATACGAACCGCTCGCAGCGATATATCCTCTAGATTTCCAATAGGTGTAGCCACAAGGTATAGCGTTGGCATAGCAAAGGGATTATATCCTATAGCTCGATGGCAGTCTATCGCACTCTCCCGTCTATCCTATAGGGTGGTCTTAGGTTTACTTGACTTTATGTACCTGTTTATTATATCCTTTCCTAAATCTCATTTATTTTATTAGGACGAGTTATGGAACGTTCCCAACATAAGACCCTGAGACAAGCTTACGGTTTCGACGATGTTGCCCTTGTACCTGGAGACATCACTATCAACCCTGATCAGACGGATATAAGCTTCGCCGTGGACAAGCTTAACCTCTCCATACCTATCCTGGCATCGGCAATGGACGGTGTAGTTGATGTTCGCTTCGCCATTGCGATGGGTAAACTCGGCGGGCTTGCTGTTCTTAATTTGGAGGGGGTGCAGGCACGCTACGATGACCCCAGTATCGTTTTAGACAAGATCGCCAACGCCCCGCAGCAGGAAGTCACAGCACTTCTGCAAAAGATTTATTCGGAGCCGATTAAAGAGAACCTTGTAGGTGACCGAATAAGAGCTATTAAAAAGACGGGCGCTGTCTGCGCTGTTTCGCTCACACCGGCTAACACTAAGAGGCTCTCGCCACTTGCAGTTGAGGCGGGAATCGACGTTCTGGTGGTACAATCTACTGTTACCACAGCACGGCATGTTTCAAAAAGCTACAAAGGACTTATCTTCTCGGAACTGGTTAAGCAACTACCTGTACCCGTGATTGTCGGCAACTGCGTGAGCTACAGTGCCTGCCGCAAACTGATGGAAACAGGAATTCACGGACTGCTTGTAGGTGTGGGGCCAGGCGCAGCTTGCACTACCCGGGAAGTGCTGGGTGTTGGAGTACCCCAGGCCACCGCGATTATGGATTGCGCCGCTGCCCGAGACGATTATTTCAAAGTCAGTGGACGACGTGTCCCCATAATAGCTGATGGCGGTATGCGCAATGGGGGTGATATCTGCAAAGCCTTCGCCTGTGGCGCTGATGCAGTAATGCTGGGCTCGATCTTTGCTCAGACAAAAGAAGCTCCTGGTAAAGGCAACCACTGGGGGATGGCGACCCCGCACGAGGCTCTACCCAGGGGAACGCGAGTAAAGGTCGGTATGAAAGGCACCCTGGAGCAGACCCTCTTCGGGCCTTCATCGGTTACCGATGGTACTCAGAACCTGATTGGGGCGCTTCGCACTGCGATGGGCGTCTGCGGGGCACGCAATATTAAAGAGATGCATCAAACCGAGGTGATAATCGCTCCATCGATAAAGACAGAGGGCAAATTCTTCCAGATGATGCAGGGCCTTGCGAAGTGCTAATTGGACTTTATGCCAATATTTCAAATTCGTCTGCTGGTAAGACTTGACTAGCCACAGTGAGCGTGGTAAATTATTAGGCGTGTTTGCCAGGTTATGAGGCGTATGAGGGGGTGGGTGATGAACCTATCCCTTTATTTTGCCTGAAATTATGTTAAAGGAGGTCTGGTATGTTACCTGGGATTTTCTGGGTGGTGGCGATCGGCATCGCTATCGGGGTTGTGTTTTCCCTGGGACTGATCAGGCAAATCCTGCGCAGCGATACGGGGTCGGCACCGATGCGAGATGTCAACGCCAGAATAACGGAAGGTGCCTGGGCTTTTATCAGGCGCCAGTATTCCACCATCGCTGTAGTAGCTCTCTTAGTGGCTGTGATAATCGGCGTCGTACTGGGAAAGCTGAGCAGCAAAGAGGAATTGGATACGCTTGGCGTAACAGCTCTTGGTCTGGGTTGGAGGACGGCTGTCGGTTTCCTTGTTGGCGCTTTTTGCTCCTGTCTCTCGGGCATTGTGGGTATGTGGATTGCGGTCAAGTCGAATGTTCGTTGTGCCGCTGCCTCTCACAGTGGTCTGGATAAGGCAATCAAAGTTGCTCTGCGCGGCGGAGCGGTCTCAGGCTTCTTGATTGTTACCTTGAGCCTGCTTGGCGTAACAGCAATGTATTTTGCTTTCGGTGGGTACAACAATCCTAATATTGCGCCTCACCTTATTGTCGCCTTCGGCTTCGGTGCCAGTATGGTTGCCCTTTTTGCCCAGCTTGGTGGCGGTATATTTACCAAAGCTGCCGATATGGGTGCTGACCTTGCTGGAAAAGTCGAGGCCGGGATTCCCGAGGACGATCCCCGCAATGCGGCAGTAATCGCTGACCTGGTTGGTGATAATGTCGGTGACTGCGCCGGCCGCGGCGCAGACCTGTTCGAGTCCACTGCAGCAGAGAACATAGGGGCTATGATAATCGGTGTAGCCCTGTATGTCGCTTCAGTAAATGCCGGTATCTCAGCTACACTGGCCGTGGGCTGGGTATTGTTCCCGCTGATTATTCGTGCTTTCGGTATCATCTCCAGCTTGGTAGGGATAATGGCGGTCAGCAGCCGCAAGGGAGAAAACCCTATGACTTCCCTGAACCGCGGCTTTTTTGTAGCCCTGGCGCTGTGTATAGCGGCGATGATTGGCGTTTCAGCCGTCATGTTCAGACCCATGGCCGGCGGATGGCTGTGGCTTCTAGGGGCTGGCATCATCGGCATACTAGCCAGCGTCATTGTAGTCTACGTCACTCAGTATTACACCGAAGCCAGGTATAGCCCGACCAGGAGGATTGCAGAGGCTTCCCGCACTGGCCCGGCAACCGTAATAGTGGAAGGCATGTCGGTGGGCTTCGAGACTGTTCTGCCCACTGCGCTCATCATCTGTGTAGCGCTGGGGGCTACATACTGGTTCGGTACCAAGGCGGGGCTACCAGGGCTTGAATGGTGGGTAGCAGGTGCCTACGGAACAGCAATTGCCACTATGGGCATGCTGATGACCTGTCCCTTCATCCTGGCCGAGGATACCTTTGGCCCTATAACCGATAATGCCAATGGAATCAACGAGTTCACAAACGCTGGCTCTGAGATAAGAAGGGTTACTGACCACCTCGATGCTACCGGCAATACCACCAAGGCATTGACCAAGGGATATGCCATGATTTCGGCCGGCCTTGCCGGATTCCTTCTGTTCCAGGCCTACTTCGACAGGGTACAACTATTCCAGAACATAAAGGGAGCAGTCTTCGACGTAAACATAGTCATCCCTGAAGCCCTTATCGGCGCCATCGTTGCCATAATGATGGTCTTCCTGTTCAGCTCCTGGGGGCTCAGATCGGTTGGCGGGGCAGCAAGCAAGATTATCGACGAGGTGCGCCGCCAGATTAAAGCCGACCCTGGGATTATGCAGGGTACTTCAAAACCTGACTACGGCAAGGCAGTAGATATTACCACCAGAGCCGCTCTTAGAGGAATGATTGCCCCTGCGTTGCTTCCTGTATTGCTCCCGATAATCATAGGGGTTGTTTTCAGATACATGCACTTACGCGTTGGCGGTTCCGACGCTGCTATGGCGGTAGGAGCCTTCCTCATAACCGGAACCTTTGCTTCTATCCTGATGGCCTCCTTCATGAACAACGGCGGAGGTGCCTGGGATAATGCCAAGAAATACATTGAGGACGGGCAGCTCAAAGATGAAGCCGGAAATGTTTTGGGCAAACGTTCGCTGCCACATGCTGCAGGGGTCGTCGGTGATACCGTAGGAGACCCCCTTAAGGATACTGTGGGGCCTTCCCTGCATATCGTAGCTAAGCTTATAGCTACGGTGACGCTGGTGATGTGTCCTTTGTGGATACGATAAGGCTTTAATAAAAAATAGGGTTTCGAGGTCACAACAGCCTGCTGAACATTTAGAGTTCGGCAGGCTGTTTGTCTTGTTTGAACTAATCCGTTGCCTTGTGGGTACTCAGCGTAAGAAGGGGTTCCCTTTTCTTTCAGCGCCGATAGTGGTCTCGGGGCCATGTCCGGGGTAAACGATAGTCGAATCGGGCAACACCATAAGCTTGGCCATTATACTGTCCATGAGCTTGCCATAGTCTCCTCCGGCAAGATCGGTTCTGCCTATGCCAAAGTTGAACAAAGTGTCTCCGGAAAAGACAACCCCATCGCACAAAAGCGAGATGCCTCCTGGCGTATGGCCGGGAGTATAAAGTACCTCGAACTTCAGGTCACCTATCTCGATTATGTCGCCATCTTTGAGAAGTCTGTCCGGCTTGGGCGGAGCCCTTAGCGATGACCCCAACATCAATCCCATCATCCTGCCAAACATCATAGGCATAGCTTCTCTGGAATCTGCTTCATGCACTGCATACTTGGCGCCGGTTGCATCCTTAACGCTGCGCAGTGCCCCGACGTGGTCGATATGATTATGTGTAGCCACAATCAACACTATAGATAGACGAAGACCGCGTACTGTGTTCAGAATATTCGGGGCATCGGCCCCGGGGTCGATAATTAGTCCTTCCCCGGTAGTTTCCGAACCTACGATAAAGCAGTTCGACGCAAATGGGCCTACTACAAGCGTCTTAACGATCATTTATTCCTCCGATATCTGAACGCACTCGAAATCACTATATATCTCTATCTGTGGAAAACCCTTACATTTTTGACTATTTACGCTGCGCTGTCAAGTCTTTACACTGGAAAGGAAAACTGCTACCTTATAAGGCGAAGTTTGCAATAGGTTATCAGGAGAAACGACAGTGATTGAACAGGTTCCAAGCAAAGTGGATATGGATAAGTTGGTCTCCCTGTGCAAGAGGAGGGGCTTTATCTTCCCTTCGAGCGAGATTTACGGCGGCCTAGGCGCCTGCTACGACTACGGGCCGCTGGGGGTAGAACTCAAGAATAACGTCAAAAAGGCCTGGTGGAAGGCAGCCGTCCAGGAACGCGACGACATGGTTGGCCTGGATGCCTCTATACTCATGCATCCTCAGACCTGGGTTGCCAGCGGGCACGTGGAGGGCTTCGCTGACCCGCTGGTAGAATGTAAACAATGCCATCAACGCTGGCGCGCCGACCACATCAAAGGTGGGAAGTGTCCGGCCTGTGGCGGCGAGCTTACCGAGCCCCGCATGTTCAACCTCATGTTCAAGACCTTCGTGGGCCCGGTGGAGGATGAAGCGTCGGTGGTCTACCTGCGACCTGAGACGGCGCAGGGTATATTCGTTAACTTCCAGAATGTGCTTAACTCCACCAGGAGGAAGCTGCCCTTCGGCATCGCTCAGACGGGCAAGTCCTTCAGAAACGAGATAACCACAGGTAACTTCATCTTCAGAATGCGCGAGTTCGAGCAGATGGAGATAGAATACTTCGTCAAGCCCGGCACCGACGAACAGTGGTTCAAACACTGGGTCGACCAGAGATTCAACTGGTACATCAATTTAGGCATTAAAAAGGAGAACCTCAAGCTGCGTCAACACGCCAAGGATGAGCTTGCCCACTACGCCCGTGACTGCTACGATATAGAGTATCTCTTCCCCATAGGCTGGTCGGAGTTGGAGGGCGTCGCCAATCGCACTGACTTTGATTTGAAACAGCACGCCAAATTCAGCGGCAAGGACCTGAGCTATTTTGATGAGGAGACCAAGGAACATATCATGCCCTATGTTATCGAGCCCTCGGCAGGGGTTGACCGCTCGGTACTGGCTTTCCTGGCTGACTCCTATTACGAAGAGAAAGACAAGGAAGGGCTGAGGGTAATATTGAGGCTTCACTATGACCTGGCCCCGATAAAGGTCGCCATCCTTCCCCTGAGCCGGAACGAAAAGCTGATTCCGCTGTCCAGGGAGGTCTACAACAGCGTGCGCAGTTGTTGGATGGTGCAATACGACGATGCCCAGAGCATAGGCAGGCGCTACCGCAGGCAGGACGAGATAGGTACACCGTTCTGCGTCACAATAGACTTCCAGTCTCTTGAGGATAAACAGGCGACTATCCGGGAACGCGACAAGATGAGGCAGATACGAGTTCCTATCGAAGTGTTGAAGTCAACGCTCGAAGCCAAGCTGTGTGGGGAACCGTTAGATGTCTTGCCCCCAGGCGGGAAAAAGTGGCTGGGGTTTGAGGGGTAGAGTAAACTGAAGATAGGGATGCAGTTCGGTGAGAAGAAAATTAATTTCGATTCAAAGTTGTCTTTTCAACGCTTTTGCGAATTCTCGCTATTGTAATCCGCAAAAAGAAAGCTGTATGTGGGCAATAATAGAGGGCATAAATCGAATAGACCTTTATCACCGGGATTGGCGTCCAACAAAAGCTAGGAAAGAGCATGAGTGTGTAAGAGGTTGCAAGATTGGGGATGGAAACATATATTTCCAAGGGGAAATAGGGCCTGGATGGGACGCTTATTTGAAAATTTGCGCAGGTTGCATGGCAATGATCCTTTACTATAAGGAAGTCTACAAGATGTCCCCTTATATGTATACCCATTGGGATATTGCTAATAATAAACCCGTTCTAGAGAAGGAATAGAAGGTTAGAAGTGGGCTCCCGTTCGCCCTGAGCTTGTCGAAGGGCGGCCAGTACCTTGACGAAGGGCCGTTCCTGGTTCGACAGGCTCACCACGAACGGCACACAATATTCAAATGAAAGCGATGCTTCTGAAGGAACCCTGTCCAATTGTAGAAAAGCCTCTAGTGATGGCAGAGGTTGCAAAACCGACGCCGGGGGCCAAAGAAGTCTGTCTTAAAGTCTTGACCTGCGGCATCTGCCATACTGACC
>JACWAE010000067.1 GCA_014874385.1 Dehalococcoidia bacterium
ACACAACAGCGGCCCGGTCACCATCTTCATCGACAGCGAAGAACGCCTCAAGCCCCGACGCAGCTAGTTGTTACCATTGAAAGAATTTTTACTATCTTACTTGAGGCTAAAAAGATGAGTTGCACTGAGACTTTACGGGAACAGGGCTACCGGCTGACCCCTCAGCGCCTGATGATACTATCGACAATACATGGCAGCGACCACCATATAAGCGCTGAGGAGATATATGAGCAGGTACACGCCAAATATCCCCAGGTAAACATCTCCACTGTGTACCGCACCCTGGAATTGCTGAAGGAGCCTAGCCTGGTGACCGAGACCGACCTCGGTGGTGGCAAACTCCGCTATCATTCCCTAGAAAACGGACATCACCATCACCTCATCTGCCGGAAGTGCAGGCAAATATTCGAGCTTGATGAGGCTGTGCTCAAGCCGGTCGAAGGGACCATTCTACGTAAATACGGATTCAAGCCTGATTTGAGCCACCTCGCCGTTTTCGGCAACTGCGTAGAATGCCGAAGATAATTTTTTAAGATTTAATTGCCACTAATTGCATCCGGGTCAGAGTCCCATCGTTACCTTGCCATAGCCGCCAAGTGTTAAAAAAGAACGGAAGCGGAAAGAAGACTTCGTCCCTAGCTCAACCCGTGTCTGGAATTTTCCTTCGGAATACCTTTGAGTCCAGGCTCAAGAACTCCCCTTTGTGTATCAGTATCTGGATGGCCATAATCAGAAGCACGAAATCGACTATCAGGGCATCCCGAGTGCTGAACTGCAGCGAAGCGATACTGCCGAAGCAGCCGCACTCCCCGTATAATCCCCGGTAAAGTCTGGTGCTGTTGCCAACGATGAAACTCAGAGCTGCAAGGCCACCGATGCCAGCAGCAAATCTTGAAAACAGCCCCAGGATTAAGAGTGCTCCTATAACGATCTCAACCCAGGGAAGCGCAGTGCCATAGAACTTGGCCAACGCATGTGGTAGAACGTTTGCCTCTTCGACCTGGTCGACAAATGCCGCTCCCTCAGATAATTTGCCAGCTCCGGAGATTATGAAAACCACCCCCAGAGCAATGCGGAAAACGAAGCTGAGATACTGATTTCTGATGATGTCCAGGCACACCCTTTTATTCTCTTCATCCAAGCTCAAGCTCCAGGCTTATATCAAGCGCCTTTGCCGAATGCGTGAGAGCGCCAACAGAAATGAGATTGACTCCGGTCTTGGCAACGGAACGTACATTGTCCAGTGTTATCCCTCCCGATGCCTCAAGTATGGCTCGGCCCTGTGCCAGTTCCACCACTTTCCGCATAACGTTCACCTTCATGTTGTCCAACATAATAATATCGGCGCCGGCGGATAGTGCCTCGCGGGCCTGCTTTACGGACTCAACCTCGACTTCAACCTTCATGGCGCGAAGAGAGCGCCTGCGAGCCTTTTTAACAGCCTCGCCCAACCCCAACCCGGAGGCGCGCAGGGCCATCAGGTGGTTGTCTTTAATGAGCACGCCATCACCCAGGTTCAGGCGATGGTTTTGCCCACCCCCAGCACGCACTGCGTATTTCTCCAGCATCCTCAAGCCTGGTATAGTCTTGCGTGTATCTGTAATAACAGCCTTTGTCCCCGAGACAGCATCCACATATCGCGCCGTCTCCGTAGCGATGCCGCTGAGGTGCTGCAAGAAATTCAAGGCCGTTCGTTCTGCCTTAAGTATGCTTGCCACCTTCCCCTCGACAATAGCGACCACATTCCCCTTCCGAACCCTAGCACCATCTTTGCCCAGAGCCCTAAAGCGTAGCGAGTGATCAACCTGCCGAAATACCTCTTTAGCCACATCTATTCCGGCCAGCACTCCATCCCTTTTGACCAAGATAGATGCCTTACCCTCAAGCCCAAATGGAACAAGAGCCTCAGTAGTTACATCACCTAAGGCCAGGTCCTCAGACAGGGCATTGCGAACTAACTGCTGGACCTGCTTTACTGGTATTCTTAAAGTCTTAATCATATTCCTGTACAGGAGGGTGACAACGGCTAAACAGTTTTCTTGAACACTATATGTTTAAGCCAGGCATCCGAGGGCTGCGGAAAATCGGAGCGGAAATGGGCGCCCCGGCTCTCCTCCCTGATCAAGGCTGCTTCAACCATCAAGCGTCCCACCAGCACCATATTAGCCAATTCATGTGACGGACGGTCCGTAGGCGGCTTGAGTTCCTTCTCCCATGCAGCAAGGATATTGGCTGCCTCCCTAAGCCCCTCCCCTGAGCGCACAATGCCTACCTTATCCCAGAGCAGCGATTGTAAAGCAGTCAAGCTTAAATGGGGATGGCTAACAGCCGCAGTGTCCCGCTCTTTTAGTGGGTATACATCACTCTTGGCAAGGGTAGTAGTGTTGGCCTCTCCCTTTCTGGTCCGTTCCACAATTCTCTTACCGAAGACCAGTACCTCCAGCAGCGAGTTCGAGGCTAACCGGTTAGCACCGTGAACTCCGGTAGATGCCACCTCACCGCTGGCGAAAAGACCGGATACGTTGGTCTCTCCCCAGTAATTTGTCCTTACCCCGCCCATTATATAGTGAGCAGCAGGGACTACCGGAATCAGAGAAATGGTAATATCAAGGCCATGCTCCAAGCAAAATCGGTATATCTGGGGAAAGCGAGTGGACAAAAGGCGCGGCGGCAAATGAGTAACATCGAGATAAACACGGTCAGTTCCTGTTTCTTTCATTTCAGCTACGATGCCACGGGCGACGATATCTCTGGGAGCCAGGTCGCCCTGGGATGAATATTTGAGCATAAAGCGATCTCCCTTGATATTGCGCAGTATACCCCCTTCTCCCCTCACCGCCTCCGAGATTAGAAACAATGGCACTCCAGGCAACCGCAGCGCCGTAGGATGGAATTGGAAGAACTCCATATCTATAATCTCGGCACCGGCACGATATGCCAAGGCCACGCCGTCTCCGGTGGCTATATCGGGGTTGGTGGTGATCTTGAACAATCGCCCTATGCCGCCGGTAGCCAGAATGAGGAAACGACATCCAAACTCCTCCGCAGAACCGGAGTGCAAATCCAGAGCAGCGACTCCCTGTACCTTGCCGTCTCGAACCAGGACCTCGGTAACCAGAAAATACTCAAAGATGGTTATCCGCTTCGATGCACGAGCGGCATTACTCAAAGTAACCTCGATGCGCTCTCCAGTAGCATCCCCACCAGCATGCAAAATACGGGGTACGCTGTGGGCAGCCTCCTTGGTCAATGCGATCTCGCCATTAACTGTATCGAAGGGAACCCCAAACTTAACCAGGTCATCGATACGGTCAGCAGCCTCCTCGGTTAGAAGGCGCACCGCCTCCGGATCGCACAGCCCGGCGCCAGCAGCTATGGTATCGTTGAAGTGAAGTTCGGCAGAGTCAAGACTGCTTATCGCAGCGGCAATACCTCCCTGGGCATGCTTAGTATTGCACTCGTCTATACTGCCTTTGGTGAGGATGAGTACACTTCCCGCCTCCTGAAGTAGCAAGGCATCGTAAAGCCCCGCGATCCCGCTGCCAATAATTATATAGTCATACTGTTTCATTTTTACCTCTAAGCTATTGCCAGCATTCGATCCAGAGCCCGCTGCGCCCTCAACCTTATATCCTCGGGGATCACAATCACGTTCCTTTTAAGCTCCATAGTCTGGGCAAGCCCCTCCAATGTGGTCCTCTTCATATTGGGGCACATCAGAGCTCTGGAAATGACATAGAATGTCTTGTCGGGATTCTCCTTTTTCAAGCGGTGAACCAGGCCTTCCTCAGTGCCTATGAGGAATTTTTTCGCTTTGCTTTCTTTTATATATTTCGCCATCTGCGACGTGCTGAACACAGCATCTGCGAGTTCGATGACCTCGGCAGTGCACTCGGGGTGCACCACGACCTTTGCATCGGGATGAGCTTGCTTAGCCATAATAACCTGCCTGGCATTAAGACGTGCGTGGGTAATGCAGTAGCCCGGGTAAGATATAATTCGCTTCTTGGTTTTGGTGGAAACATAATGTCCCAGGTTCTGGTCCGGGATAAACAGAATCTCGTCGTTGGGCACAGATTCTACCACCTTGACTGCATTGGCGGAGGTACAGCATATATCGCTCTCAGCTTTCACCGCTGCCGTCGTATTGACATAGCAGACCACGGTAGCCTTGGGATAGCGCTTCCTCCATTCCTTGAGGTCATCCGCATCTATCATGTCGGCCATAGGGCAGCCGGCAGTGCTTTCAGCGAGGAGCACAGTACGGGTAGGATTGAGGATAGCAGCGCTCTCAGCCATGAAGTGTACCGCACAGAAAACTATGACCTCAACATCCAACTGAGTTGCCTTGCGCGCCAGCTCCAGAGAGTCGCCCACAAAGTCAGCAATATCCTGCACCTCGGGGCGTTGATAGTTGTGGGCCATTATGACTGCGTTGAGGTCTTTTTTGAGCTTTAGTATCTTATCGCGGAGTTCGTCCAGGTTGTTTGCCGTTGCAGCCCCCATCAAAATATTTACTGATAGCTTAATCCAATCTCCTTCGAGTGTCAACGCAATTTGACAAATTCTCACGGGAGTGTTATAACACTTCCGTTGCTCCTCTAAGATACTACTAATCTACTATCTCCCATTTTTGCTCTGCTCTCTGTGAAGAGCAGACCCGCATTAGGCGATATACCTCTTGCCATGCCTCCTCCCGAAAACATGCCGGGGTCATTCAAGGAAGCGAAAACGGTCTTGCTAGTTGATTTAACTCTGCCCGCCTGGGTGCTTTGCCCTTTTAACAATATCAAAGATGGAGGGAGGAGGCAAGATGAAGTTCATGACCTTGATTGTTGAGCCTACTGAGAAGATAGCGGAGATCGGTGCGGCAAGCGACAAGGTATGGGCGAATGTGCCAAAAGGGAACAGACCAGAATTTAGCTATGTGATGTTGTGTGTCCCCCAGTTAGACGTTCCCCCAAATTCATTGGTCGCTTTTGGCATCAGTGAAGCTGATAGTGCTGATGAGATAGCTGCAAGAACGTACCCTCTCATGCTCGCAGGTGCTACTGCAGTCCGTACAATTCCTCTTTTAGAGGTGCCTGTCGCAGGTGCAGCAAAGGCAGAAAAGAAATATAGAGGTTGATTTGCTAGGTTCATGTCTTTTTCGGGGCAAGGCATCCAGGCTTTAACTACACAGCATCTTGAGCACTCCAGACCTCTTTTCAACCTGACGATCAATAAAGCTAGTTAAATAAGCTGAGGATATTGCACCTTTCCCATATTCAGGTTAGAGTTAATGGCAGCAAATCTTCCAGAGAAGAACCCTTGATTATTACGCATCTGAGCTTGACTAACTTCCGTAACTATGCCAGCCTGGAGTTTGACCTTCCACCGCATATAATGGTGCTTCAAGGAGACAATGCCCAGGGCAAGAGTAATCTCCTTGAGGCGATTTATATCCTGGCAACCAGCAGGTCCCCTCGCACGGTATCCGACAGGGAGCTAATCAACTGGGATGCCTTCCAGGAAGAAATCCCGACATGCCGCATTGCGTCTTTAGTCCGGAAGGCTGGAAATGATCTCAGGCTGGAGCTCGCTCTCAGCGCCAAGGCGGCCACTCCTCCCCGTTCAGATGACCTTTTTTCTCGGTGGCAACCGACGAACAGGTCATCCCCTGTTCAGAAACGCATCCGTATAAATGGCGTCATCCGCCACGCTGCTGACCTTATCGGACAGCTTAACGTGGTAACATTCAGCGTCTATGACATAGACCTGGTCGGGGGTGAGCCAGCGCTGCGCCGCCGCTACCTGGACATCACTAACTCTCAGATCGACCACCGATACCTGCGCTATTTACAACGGTATAACCGCATCCTCTGGCAGCGCAACCAGCTTCTGCGCATGATCGCCGAAAACAAGGCGAACCCCGATGAGCTTGCCTTCTGGGACCAGCAACTGGTCGAAAAAGGTGCCTATCTCATTGTTCAGCGAGAACATACGGTGGCAGCACTCAACCAACTGGCACAGGACATCCATGAGGAGCTCAGCGGTGGACAGGGTAAGTTAAACCTGGTTTATCTTAGAAGCATCGATAAGCAGAGAGGGAAAGAAGACTCCGAGGTAAAGCAAACCTCCGAGGTATTCACGAAAGCTTTGCAGGAAGCACGAGAGAAGGAGATAGCCCAGGGGATGTCGCTGGTGGGGCCACACCGTGACGACCTGCGCTTCTTTGTCAATGATATAGATGCGGGGATTTACGCCTCTCGTGGTCAGCAGAGAACAGTCGCTCTTTCGTTAAAGCTTGCCGAGGCCAAGTTAATGCTCAGCGCCACTAAAGAACACCCTATCCTTCTCCTGGATGATGTCCTTTCCGAACTCGATGCCCGGCGGCGTCATCACCTGCTTGGTTCTGCTGCCAGCTACCAGCAGGTCCTAATCACCACCACCGACCTTGACCGCTTCGAACCCGATTTCCTGGCGCAGGCATCCATATTCAGGGTGAGTCAGAGCCACATTGAGCCGCTATCAGCCTAGCGCGCTGACTGCTTCTTTTCCTTGGCACAGAACCTTATGATCTCGGCGAAGTTGTTAATCTTCCCCTGATTGTTAGTCTCAAGGAAGCCATCGTAAGTAAGGCTGATCCAGGGCTTGCCGTACTTCTCACTGAGCTTCTCAGATATGGCAGCCACAATACCTCCCGGCATACATCCGTGTGGCATCACCGAAATCACTCCGTCGAACCTTGGGTCCTCCAGCCACTCCACCCCCGCACCTATACTGAGAACAGCCTCGCTGCCGCACTTCGGTGAGAGATGCCGCTTCGATTTATTCAGCAAATCCTTGGTTGTAGACTCGCTTGCGTCAAGCAGTTCCTCGAAATTTACAGTAACCGAGTGCTCATCGCGATTCAACAAGAAACTTCTGATATAGCCAGCTATAATCCTTTTCAAGTTCCTGTCCCTGACGCCGTCCTCGATGTTCCTGTATGTAATATATTTAAGCCACTCCCCTATGGGAGAGATGACTACTTCCAGTCCCGCCTTCTCGCACTCTTTGGCCAGATTGCTGTTGCTGAACTTATTAGACCTCAGGAATATCTCTCCGTTAATCCCTACGAGCGGCCTTCTGGGTTTATTAGGATCAATAAATGACTTAAATTGTACGGTGGCATCCTTCAAGATGTCATCAAGAGGCTCTTTTCTCCGAACACAGTCTGCTATCCTGAACAAGTACTCGCCGAATCGCTCCTCTGCCACCCCTGCTGACTTCTCATACGGGCGAGTGCGCCAGAGCAATTTCTCCAGATAGTCGACAGCAACGATGCCTCTCCAGGCCAAGCGCTCGAACCCCGCACCCAGTTTCAAGTCGTGATACCCATTGTTGGATACAGTAGTGCGTATCGGGAAGTCAAAGCCCAGTTCACGGAGTATCCTGATTTCCTCTACGGCGTACTTACCGAAACGGCAGGGACCGAAGGCGCTGGCCAGGAAACCCTCGACACCCTTAGGATCAATCCCGTACTTATCATTCTCGTAGAAAAATTTCATGAAGTCGCCCAGAGTTACCCGGTAGGGGAGGCATTCCTTTCCAGACGTTACTTTGTTGCTGTACAGAATGTTCCTCTCATCCTGCTCAGGCAGCACCACTGCGTTAACCCCAAAGGCCTGCATAGCTGCGCCCAGCGCTACAGCGCCGGAACACATCCTCGGTATGAGAATAACCTTGTTCGAACTGACCTTTGTATACGCCACCCTCCGAATATCCCTGCCTCTCACCGCAGCTTCGCCGGCTTTACCCGAGCCGGCAAAGCCCCTGATGGTATCCACAAAAGCCTCGAGGCGGGTAACAATACCAGCCTCTGCAGCATGTTCGTCGATTTCCAACTGCCCCAAGGGTTTGCCGCCCATAACATCTTCAACAATATTGAGGATAAACGAATTCGGCCCGCAGCCGAAGTTAGTCAGCACCAGACCGAATAACTGGGGGTTCTTGGCGACTATATCCGCACCTGCTATGTGCTTGGCCTCGTTGAACCAGTAGGGACGGTCTGAATATTCCCTGACATTCACCGAGTCAAGCGGCAGGAAGTCAAGAGGTATAGGCACCACACCCAGTTGGGCCAGCTTCTCGGCTATGCCCAGGTTCGCCCCGGAGTCCTGCGACATGTAAGACCTGGCAATAAGCGCAACACCTAACTGGCCGCTTTGCTTGAGCTGCACCATTATCTTCTTGCCTAGCTCAGCCTGCGCTTCCTCGAACCGGCGCTTTGCCTCTATGCCGGCAAGAGCAGCCTTCTTCCCCTGGCTTCTGCTGTATCCCATTTTCACCGCCACATCGGCCAGGTTATTTATCACATCCTCATCGCCCCGGCTGAAGTCAATCAGGGGTATCAAAAGCCTCTTACCCAGCCCCAGGGCCTGGCGTATAATAAAAGGCGACGCCTGCACCAGAGGACAGGAGTATTTCTGGTCCTCGTCACCCTCTTTCAACCCCATGCGTATAGCGCAGGGGTAGAGAATGTAGTCCACGTTTTTGAGGCTCGCCGCGTGGCCGTGCACCAGCTTGACCGGGAAACAACTATCGGTATAGCTCAGCTCGACAGACTGCTCCATGATTTGATTGTTGGTCTTGCTGGAGAAATATATTTTTGCGCCGAGCGCATTGAGAAAGCCGATGAGCAGCGGCGCATAATCATACACCACGAGAGCCCTGGGGATACCTACTGAAGGCCCGGTGCCTTCTCCCTCTTTGTAGTCCTTGAACAGTAGCCGCTCGCGCTCATCGAAAGCAGTCTCCACCCTCTCATGGCTGACAGTGCTGTCGAAGAGGTCACACCTGCTGCCATAGAAGGTAGGCTTCTCGCCGGGTATCTCCATCCTGCTTATAGTGCAGTTGTTGTCACACCTCTTGCAGATAAATGTGGAAAGCTTGTAGGAGCTGTCAACGACCTTCTGGAATCCCTTGAACTTGGAACCCCGCCCTTCCATCGACTCCTTGGCCAGAAGCGCTGCACCTATAGCGCCGCTGACCTCTTTATGCTCGGGCACAAGCGTGGTCTTGCCCTCAAGTGCTTTCTTAAATGCAGAGACTACGGCATCGTTATAGAACACCGCTCCGGTCAGCATCACCTTGTTGCCCAGCTTTCGATTACCCAAGACCTTGGAGAGATAGTTTGCAGCGATGGAGTTAGCCAGGCTGGCGGTTATCACCTCAATGGGCACGCCTTCCTGCTGGGCTGAAGCCACCGCCTGCCCCATGAAAGCAGCGCACCTGGAGCCCAAGTCAATGGTATGAGGCGCATTAAAGGCAAGGCCGGCAAACTCGCCATTCTGCACGTGGATGCCGAGCTGCTCAGCCAACTCATCTATGAAGCTGCCTGTACCCGCAGCGCATGCCTTGTTCATCTGATAGTCAACGACAACGCCATTTCGTTTGATAACCAGTTTGGAGTCCTGTCCGCCGATCTCGATAATATCCGCCTCAGGGTCTATCTCCGCGGCAGCCCTGGTCTGTGCCGTAATCTCGTTCTTGATCAAATCAGCGCCAATGAAGCTGCCCACCAGGTATCTACCTGACCCTGTAACACCTGCGCCTGCTATCCTGGCGTTATCGCTGATGTCGCGAATCAGGTTGCGGAAGACCTGCTTGACTGCCTCGACCGGCTTCCCTGCCGTCATGAGATAGTTCTTCGCCATGACCCTTGTGCCTGACTCGTCCAGTATCACCGCCTTGGTGCTGGTAGAGCCAATATCCACTCCCAGGTAACCTGTAAAAGGCGACTCTATCTTGGGAGCTCTCCAGCCATCTTTCTGAACGGACTTTTCCAGGCTCGGCATCTCGAAATAGCGTGACTTGTCCTCAGTTTCCGTCGAGGCAACCACATTCGAACTCTTCCCCGATTCCCGGGCAAGCAGAGCGGAACCCATAGCCTCGATATACAGATAATTCTCAGGGACGATGATATCTACTGGATGCCCATTGCGTGCCGAGAGCGCTTCGTTGAGAGCCTTCACCATAGCGCTATTGGCAGTGACGCCGCCCACAAAATATATGGGCTCCCCGAAGACGCCCTTTTTCAGAGAGGTGACCATTCGGGCTATGCTCTCGCACAAAGCATAGAGCATCGCCGACATGGGGACACCCTTCTGCTGCAGATGGATGAGGTCGCTCTTGGCGAAGACGCTGCACCTGGCGGCAATTCGCGGCGCAGTGCCTTCACATTCCAGCGCAGTGCGGGCAAAATCATCCAGGCTGATGCCTATACGGTATGCCTGCTGCTCCAGGAACCTGCCGGTTCCCGCAGCACATAGCGGGTTAGAGACAACCTGCCAGGGTTTTTTCAGGCCATCCTCAAGCGTTATGACGAAGGAGCTTTGCCCGCCGATTTGAATAATGGTTTTCACATTGGGATAGGAATGAAGGAGACCTGAAGCAATCGCCAGAGAGCTGGAATATTCCGACCAGTTCAGCTCCTTGGGCATCACACCCCTGCCGGAGCCGGAGACGCCAGCTGTGGCGATTTCCTTGAGATTGAACTTCTCGCCCAACCTGGAGATAAGGGAGTTTACTGCTGACTTGGGGCTGGCGGTTATCTTCTCTGAGTCCAGATAAACCGCCTTGCCCTCCTCAGAGATTAGTGCTACCTTGGCACAGACGGAGCCGACGTCCAGACCTAAAGAGTAACTCATATTCTTGTAATTTTAGCACATATTGGAGTTCTCATGAAGGGGTATATATGCTCTAATCGTATTACACACCTACCTTTGCTTGACTATATTACCTCAAACATACCACGGTTTTTCGATTTGGGCAAGGGCATTTCTAATTTACATATCTATCCCCATTTTGTCTCTCAACTCACTTCTTACCAACCCCACAGCCTTCTTATTCAGGTGAATATCGTCACCAGCGTATTCTTTCAACATAAGGCCATCTTTATCAGCGACCCTGTCATAAATATCAACGAACTTATAGCCCTTACTCTGGCAAAACGCCCCCAGCTTTTCGTTGAACATCCTGTTTATCCGGCTGCGCACCTCTGCCGTGCCATAGAACGGATATTTATACTCATTATCAACATTTGTAGCAGGCGAAACGCAGTAGACGCAGAAATTCACCCCGCGCTGTTTAAGCTGAGCCATAACCTCTCCGTAGTTCGCAATCGTCCTGTCAATCAACTCGCTTATCGAGTCTGCCTCGTTGCCTTTTTTATGCTGGTAATAGATGTGTATCCTGCAATCTATCTCCCCGAAGGAAAGCATCACTATATCCTTCTTGCCTAGTTTCTCAATCACTTTGAACAATTTCTCGCTGGATTTGGTGGTGCTGTTCTTCTTGATGAGATTGTACGCTGTGGCTGCGCCGAGGTGGTGCGCCAGGAACGGCATACTCCCTCGGAAGGGAACCACATGGCTGTCCCCTATCACATGTATCAGCGGCTTATTGAGCAGCCTTACATAGAGAACCGTGTAAGCATCGACCAGAGACGCCCCAAGGCTACTGAAACCATTTCTAATCGGGCTTATCGCCCATAGTATTATGTAAATAAAAAAATAATGCCTCCCCTGGACTCTGGAGAGCTCCCCAGCCATGTAGAGATTCCCTTTTATACCTCGGGGGACATTATTCTGGCTCACAGCACTATTTTAATACACGGCTATAGATTATCAATCACCGCTTTGAGTTTGGCGCGCACCTCCTGGCCTACCTCCGCCAGCTTAGTATTATCAACGGCTGCCATCGATGCTACAGGGTCTACAGCGGCAACCTCCACCTTTCCGCCCGGAAGTTCCTGCACTATCACGTTGCAGGGCAGCATCAGGCCTATTTTATCCTCAGCCTGCAGCGCCTTATAGGCGAAGGGCGGGTTGCAGGCCCCGAGTATTTTGTATTTCCGGAAATCTACATTCAGCTTCTTCTTCAGGGTCTCCTTGACATCGATCTCCGTGAGGATACCGAAGCCGTCCTTCTTCAGTGTCTCGGTTACCCTGGCAACAGCTTCCTCAAAAGAAATCTTCAGGGTCTTGCTAAAGTAGTAGCTCATAAGAATCCCTCCTCGTGTTTTACACACCCCTCAAAAACTCCAGCACCTCTTTATTGAACCTGCCCCTCATTTCCATAAAGAAGGCGTGGGAGCCACCCTTAACCTTGACCAGCCTGGCATTAGGTATCCGGCTGGCAAGCAAGTCCGACATGCCGGGCGATATAATCCTGTCCCCCGTCCCCGTTATCACCAGCGTCGGGGCTTTTATCAAGTGCAGCCTGTCTAGCGTAGTGTAGCTGGTGACAGCCCCCATCTGCTCTAAATAACTGCTTGCATCGATTGATTTCATACTGCGCCTAGATAAAGGCAAGAGCACCATCCTGTACAGTCTCTTATTAAAAGCTGAGGAGACCATGAAATTCATCAGCTTCCTGAAATCGATGCTCCTGATATCGACACCGGTGTCGCCCTCTCGAATGCCGAGAGCCTTCATCAACTCAGGATGGACATCGTTGCGCTGGCTTTCGGCAAAGGTGCTGCCCAGGACAAGCTTTATCACCCTCTCAGGGTAAGAGATGGCAACCTCCTGCGCCACTATGCCTCCCAGAGACAGCCCCAGAACATGAGCTTTATCGATGCCGAGATAATCCATCAAACCGATGACATCGTCCGCCATCGTCCTGATAGTATAGGGTTCGCCTGACCTGCCGCTTTTCCCAACGCCCCTGTTGTCAAAGATGGTCACCTTGTAGTACTTCCTGAAAACAGGGGTTTGGAAAAACCAGGACTGATGATTTCCTGCGAAGCCCTGTATCATGACTA
Organism: Dehalococcoidia bacterium; assembly: GCA_014874385.1. Classification (GTDB taxonomy): domain Bacteria; phylum Chloroflexota; class Dehalococcoidia; order SZUA-161; family SZUA-161; genus JACWAE01. The sequence continues at coordinate 12,791 of JACWAE010000067.1, forward strand.
AAGGCACTCCCTTGCCTTGAACTTCATAGTACATACTGATTCCGTTCACAGGCGCTTTCGGCATCTTATCCCTCCTTGTCAAAGAGGATCCCTCCCCAACGATGATACCATTACTTGCAATGCGGAGGCAACCTTCAAATGTTGACGTGGGGATTCATCAAAGAGGGGCAAAGTGATAGTCACAGCGAGGGGAGAAATATTAGGAGCTAACTTATAGTATCCCTATCGACCTGGCATTCCACAAACATACTATTGCCAGGGCGAAGCAAGCCCAGATGAGCAATCTCCGCAGGGGTACTCGGGCGACTTTGTTAGCTCCTACCATGATAACCAGCGCAACGGCCCCTTTCAACACAAGCAGCCATGATCCCACCAGGGGTTGCAGCATTATATTAGCTTCGGCCATTTTACCGTTGAGTCCCACAGAATCCAGCATAGCGTTTGCCCTGTTTGTTAACATAGTGTCAACAACATTCAAAGCGAGGAACAAGAGGAGCCAGAATATGGTTCTGGATTGAAGATTGTCCGATTGGAGGGCTTCCAAGCGTATTCTTGTCAGAAAAGCTCTAACAGGTTGCAGCCGGGATGAGGACTCTGATTTCAGTTGCAACTCCAACTCTTACGCCTCCCTACAACAACTGATCCCGTGCCTTATCGTTTAGACGCACTAAAGTAGTTGCGGCAATCGGAGTGCGCGGCGGCCTTGTTTCCTAAACTGATTCACTAGCCTGTGATAGGTAATGTATACTTTCGTGCATTAAATGTCAATGTGCATAAGTACTTCGGTACCATAATTCGGAGGATAAGTGAAGTTAGGTTAGGAGCGTTGACGCAAGGTAAAGCCTGCGAAGTAATAGCAAATCAAAGGCTGAGACCATCGGCAAGATTTAGCAGGCCTTCATTCGGGAAAATGAGAGTATGTATAGAAAACAGCTTGAGTTTTTGCGAAGTGTAATGTTTATAGACCAGAACTTTATGACTATCTTGACAGGAGCTCTACTCACAATTAGTATCATCGAAAGGAAATTCTCAGATGCTATTCGGCCATTCCCTGGCAGTCAATGTAATCCTGTGGATAATCATTGCGTCATGCGGTGCTATTTTCTATTGGGTAGTCATACACCGAACATTTAAGCATTTTGTGCACTATCCTGTGCCTGCTGTGCTCGTATCCTTCATTGATAACTCTCTAAGGAGAGCATTTCAACCTCCGAAACAAGTGATAGATTGGGCAGGTGTAAAAGAAGGCATGTGGGTTCTCGAAATAGGCCCCGGGCCTGGGACTTTTACTATCGAGGCGGCCAAGCGTGCGGGTAAATCAGGCAGACTCTTCGCTGTGGACATACAGCCAGGAGTGATTTCAAAACTTGATCGCAGGCTTCGAAGAGAAGGCATAACTACAGCAACCACAAAGGTTGCGCCTGCGGATAGCCTTCCCTTCACGGACAATAGCTTCGACCTGGTCTTCATGGTCGCTGTGTTAGGGGAGATACCAGATAAGGACAAGGCACTATCTGAAGTGAGGCGTGTTCTCAAGGACAACGGCCTGCTGTCCGTAGGCGAATTATTCCCCGACCCTGACTATCCCCGCAAGAAGTCCGTCATTAACTGGTGCAGTCGTGTGGGGCTGGAATTCGTCAGCACACACGGCGGTTTCATGCACTATGTGATGACATTCAAAAAGGTCTGATAGCAAGAAGGTAATGGCTGCAGGAAGAAATCGGCGGCAAACTGCCTTGCTTCAGTTTAATTCACCGCAACTGCGGTAGTTAGGGTACCCCTTCAACCGCTGCCCGCGCCGGCTGTGCAGGCGAAGCAGTGGACGGCAAACTTAATGTTCCGAGCCATCAGGGCATCCCAATCGAAGTTGAAGACTGTCATGGGTTCTTTGCCAATAATCTGCATATCGAGTACCTGATTGATGTCACAGTCATACAGCCTGCCGCTGTAATCGACGCTAATAATTGAGCGGCACATTACCTCTGCTGCAATAGCGGGATTGAAGGCATTAACCAGTGTCTTCATGTAGCTATCATAGGTTCCTGACAGTCTCAGCTGCTCCTTAAATCGTTTCAGAGGCACGTTAGTCATGGTGTACAGGCTGTTGAATTCAATGCCGTATCTAGACGATAGCTCCCGCCTGAACTCAGCTTCAAGAACTGCTTGTTCTGCGGGGAGCGATGTGCCGGAGGGATTATGTACCAGATTTAAAATCAGTCCAGTGCCCGCTTTTCCGTATCCGCTGGCATTCAGAAGCTGCAGGCCCTCTATGCTCTTGCGGAAAACACCAGCCCCCCGTTGTTCTTCTACCGGGTCTTTCCGATAATGCGGCATCGATGCAATGATTTCAACTTTTTGTTCAGCGAAGAAATCCGGCAGGTAGGTTTTCTCTTCGCCGGTCTGAGGATTGCCATCAAATGTAACAGTTAGATTGTGTCGCACCGCCACTTTTTTGCCCAACTTCCTGGATTCGACCACGAAATAATCGAAGTCTGGATTGAGTTCAGGTGCACCACCGGTTATATCAAGGGTGTTGATGCCGTCTTGAAGCGCCAGTATCTCAAGACAGCGATCAACGGTGCGGTGGTCCATCTGCTCGGTCCTCTTCGGGGAAGCATCAACACGACAATGGCTGCATGTTTGGTTGCACAACCTCGTAACATTCACCTGAAGAGTCTCAATAGAGATTGGTTTTAGCAATAGATTGTACTCTTCGAGCTTCGCTCGAAAGTTATAGCTCATCCGATTTGATGTCTGCGACGACCGGTCAGATTCAAGATTATTCATAACTGCTCTTGCCCGGATAATTCAAAGCCCCGAACGAGATCGTGTACAGGATGCGCTGCCATCACTACTGCTGGGCTTTGTTTAAGAAATCGATTGCCCATTGAATCTCCTGGTCACCTGTCTGTGTCAGCACATAGTCTGGAGTTATACCCTTCCCTTCAATCTCCCGTCCGTCAGGTGTCAACCAGCGGCCGATAGTTAAGTATATTGCTGAACCATCGATGAGTTGGAAGAAGGAATCATAGCTTCCCTTACCCAAAGTGGTGTTACCGGCGATAGTGGCCCGGTGATAATCTTGTAGGGCTCCCGAGAGGACTTCGCTGCCACTTGCGGTATACTGGTTTACCAAAACCACTATAGGGAGGTCAGTGTAAACGCCATTAGGATGGACCGACTGGGAAGAACGAGCGCCTTTGTTGTCCACCAGGGTGACGATTACGCCTGTTTTAATAAAATGACTGGCGACATCCACCACGTCACTTACAAGCCCACCGGGATTGTCGCGCAAATCCAGAATAATGCCAGTGCTGTCCTTTAGGTCCAACGACTGGAGACCTGCGTTAAGTTCATCGTTGGTATTATCGCTAAAGCTGCTAATGTCGATATAAGATATATTGCCCATCATTTGATAGGTAACGCTGGGAGCACTAATTTGCGCCCTGACTACATCTATTTCAACAGGCGTGGTCTCGCCTTCATGCTGGATAAGCAGTTTGACTGTGGTCCCCGCGGGACCACGGACAAGTAGTACCACCTCAGTTAAGCTCAACCCCTGGGTGGACTCGCCGTTCACAGCAAGAATCACGTCTCCCGTCTTGATGCCGGCTTTTGCCGCCGGAGAGTTCGCTATGGGGGATAGAACAACCGGTTGGTTAGCATTGTTCAAGCCTACCTGAGCGCCGATGCCACTGAAAGTACCCTGCAAACCACTCTGGGCTAATTTGTACTCATCCGGACTCAGGTAAGCCGAATAAGGGTCATTTAATGCCTGTAGCATCCCCTTTACCGCTCCCTCGTTAAGAATAGTTGAGTTTGCTTTAGAAGGTACTACATAATTCTGCGTTAGGACAGTCCAGGCCTGGTCCAGCAACTCTGTGTCAGGCCCCTGGCTAGATGAGGGTGTTCCTGTACTTGTAAGGCATCCCGCACCAAAAGCCAGGGAAAGCACCAAGATAGACAGGATAACTATCACAGATATTTTCAAACTCTTCGGCATGTGACTACCTCCTCACGAGTTTTATGGCTCCGTGGGCATCCATTGAGAATCAGCGGGGCAGTTTCTTCATCCTAAAACCAGTTTCCCCGGTGACCTCACTTCTGAATACTAACTTGATTGAGCAGGGGGTAACCCAGCGGGCTCAGCACATAATCTTTGACGTACGGCTCGACCACTACATAGTTGGTGCCGAAGAACAGCGGGAGTATCGCGGCATCTTCGACTATTAACTGCTCTGCGGCCTGATAGGTCTGCAAACGGGTACTGGGGTCCTGTTCAATCGCCGCCTGGTCAAGCAGCGAGTCTAAGCGGGGATTGCTGTAATTTCCTACATTATTTTGGGCCCCAGTGTGAAACAGCAGATCGAGGAAGTCCTGAGGGTCAGGGTAATCAGCGAGCCAACCGTAATCAAATAGCTGGTCCTTCTCCTGGTTGATTCTATAAAGGAATATTTCGGGCTCCAGCTGCCTTACGGTTACTTCGACGCCGAGGTTTTGCCTCCACTCTTCAATAACTCCTCCAAGGATGCCTGAGATCGCTCCGCCCACGCCGGATGTGGTCAACACTATAGGAGGCAAATTCGAAACGTTACCGTATTTCGAGGCTGCAATGAGCTGTTTGGCCTTCTCGGGGTCGAATTGGAGGCCCTGGAGATTAGTGTTGTATCCGGGCATTCCCGGCGGGAGGATGCCATTGGCTACGGCCACCACATTATCTGCAGCAAGCGAGATCACCTTGGACTTATCCACCGCTAAGCAAAAGGCCTGTCGGATACTGGCATCATCGAAGGGTGGCGTGGAACAATTAAAGCCGATGTAATACAAGCTCAGTTCGGGGAAGACCTCGAGCTCCTTTGAAATAGGGTTGCTAGAATCGGTCACCAGCCCCATGTAATCAGCGCTAACAGAGGCTACGTCTATGCTTCCTTCCTGATACAATTGCATCGGATCCTCGCCGGTCAGCCTGAACACCACCTGGTTTAACTGAGCCTTTTCGCCATAGTAATAATCATTTCGCTGCAAAATAAGCACTTGGCCCGGCTGCCATCGTTGCAGCTTAAACGGCCCCGTGCCGTTGGGGTGCTGCCACCACGTACTGCCCGATTGGACATTTGTCTTTTCCACTACGAAGGCGGTTGGGAATGCCATCTTTTCCAGAAAATAGGGTCTCGGCGCATCGATGGTGACTTGAATGGTATAGTCGTCGAGTATCTTTACGCCGCTTAGCTGCGTGGCTCTTCCCGAG
>JACWAE010000006.1 GCA_014874385.1 Dehalococcoidia bacterium
ACGATATTCTCAAATAAAAGGAGGTATATAACCATGAAGGATTCCGGAATCAAAATCGAAGTCCACCTGATCCAGAACTTTGCCCCGTCTAACCTGAACCGCGATGACACTGGCCAGCCCAAGAGCGCCACGTTCGGTGGTTTCCGGCGGGCGCGAATATCGAGCCAATGCAGCAAGCGGAGCACGCGACGGGAAGGCCCCATGGCCGATCTTCTTGAACAACACGGTGCTGTGCGTACGAGACAATTGATTGTGGAAATCGCGAAGGCCATTGACAAGAAAGACGAGCCCGATAGCGACACAGTCCAGGTTATTGCAGAGGTATTCGAAGCTGGAGGACTTGAAAGGTCCGCTTCCGAATCCAAAAACACGACGAAGATTCTCCTCTTTCTGGACAAAGAGGCTTTGCCGAAGCTAGTGAATGCATTCAAGGAAGACTGGACCAACCTCTCCAAAGGCAAGAAGGAGACGAAGGAGGCGGCACGCGACAAGGTTGGGCAATTACTGCTTGAGGCTGTCAAAGCCCCTGATATCGCACTGTTTGGTCGGATGCTTGAAGTGAAGAGCAGTACGCCATTTGGAAAACACAATATGCGGGTCGAAGCTGCCTGTCAAGTTGCCCACCCCATCTCCACACACAAGGTGAACATGGAAATGGATTTCTATACCGCTGTGGATGACCTGAATCCGGCCGAGGAAACTGGTGCGGGGATGATGGGTGTAGTCGGCTTTAACAGCGCCTGCTATTATCGCTACGCACTCGTGGATCGTGACCAACTCGCTCGTAACCTTGCCCGAAAGACTGAACGGTCCAACGGCAAGTGGGCGGAAGAACTTGAAGCTAAAGACTACAAGGATGCCGACAAGGTCATCAAAGCCTTCCTCGAAGCGATGGCCTACGCCATCCCGACGGGAAAGCAGAACTCCTTCGCCGCACAGAACCTGCCATCATTCGGCATGTTTGTTAGACGTAAAGGTGGCGTGCCGATCTCGCTTGCCAACGCTTTTGCTAAACCGGTTCGTCCCACGAAAGACGACGATGATCTCGTCGGCCTTTCTGTAGCTGCCCTTACAAAGCATTGGGATGAACTGGAGAAAGTCTACGGGAAGCAGGGGGTAGAGGTGACATCGTGCTTCCATCTCCAGCAAAAAGGTCGCCTGAATGGGCTTGCCGGCTCAGACAAAGGTAGCGTTGAAAAGGCGATTAATGCGGTCCTTTAGAATCAAGAGGGTAAAAGAATGAATGAAGTCTATACCTTGCTGTTAAGTCTCGACGGTCCCATGCAGTCATGGGGCTTCCGGAGCCGTTTCGATTACCGGGACACGGCTCTCGAACCGACGCGCAGTGGTGTCATCGGTCTTATCTGTGCAGCAATGGGCATAGCCCGTGGTGAGGATATATCAAGATTTGACGCTATCCGAATGGGAGTGCGGGTGGATAGAGATGGAAGGCTCGAACGCGACTACCACACTGCCCTCGATGTCATCAAAGCCGATAGCAGCGGGACGGACACAGTGGTGTCCTTCCGCGACTATCTGGCCGATGCCTCGTTCACTATCGGGTTGCAGTCAAGCAACAAGGAACTTCTCAAGGATATAGCAACGGCTTTATTGTCTCCTACATGGATACTATTTCTCGGACGTAAGTCATTCCCACCCACCGCGCCTCCGGTCATTGATTCGTCAAACCCGATCAAACCAGGAAAGCTGGAAGATCACCTGCTGTCTGGCGACTCAAGCAAGCGTGTGGTACTGGAAACCCTCGATGGCGAAAGAACCCAACATGACTGGCCTCTGTGTTTCAAAGAGCGCCGGTTCAAGCCTCGAACGATTAAGACGCTATTCGATAAGAAAGGAGAACCAAGATGACAACAGTCGCCATTATCCCTATCTACCTCTCCCGTCTCACTCTCAACCCGCGCAACGTCCAAGTGCATAGCGAACTCGCGCGCCCGTATGAGATGCACCGCACGCTCTCCCGCGCGTTTCCGCCCGACACATTTTGCAAGGAACGTGACAACGGTGAGTCTGCGGGCGTTCTCTTCCGCGTAGACGAAAAACCGCGCGAAAATATTATAGTCGTGCTAGTGCAATCCAAAATCGAGCCTGATTGGTCGTTCTTGGATGATCTGCGTGATAGGCGCGGGCATCCGTATCTGTTGCCCGCCTCAATGGTCGGCGACGGCAAATGCAATCCTGCAGTGACCAAGTTTGATTTCTCAAAGAAACTCGGGGAGGGGCAGGCGCTTGCGTTTCGCTTACGTGCGAATCCGACGAAACGGCTCGGCAAGGCGGCGGGCGATGACGAAGGCAAGCGCGTTGGCATTTACAAAGAAGAAGAACAACGCCAATGGCTACAGGAGAAGCTGGAAGGCAATGAGCATCGCCAGTCGACGGGTGGTTTTCAATTATTGGGCGTGCAAATCAGCCGAGAGGAAAAAATTGAGAACGTCAAGGCGATCAATCGTGCTGATCAATCGCATGACTTGAAGGTGTTTGCGGTGCAATTTGATGGTGTACTTAAAGTCGTTGATAAGGACAAGGCAATCCGGACTATCGAACAAGGCATCGGCAGCGGCAAGGGCTTCGGCTTTGGTCTCCTGTCGATCGCACCGCTAGAGGATTAAGCTATGCGTACGCTGTATGAATTGCCACGCTTTAGAGACCGATGGAGCTATCTCTACCTCGAGATGGGCAGGCTGGATGTTGACGCTGATGGTCTGACCTTTCACCAGGGAAATGGAGTAGTGCCGGTGCCAATCGACCAGCTATCCCTGGTCATGCTTGGCCCGGGCTCCACGGTTACACATGCCGCTGTGAAAGCACTTTCACGGAACAATTGCCTGCTTGCCTGGACTGGGCAGGACGGGGTGCGGCTCTATGCTGCCAGCACTGGAGGCACCTATAGCGCTCGAAGGTTGATAAGACAGGCACGACTTGTAAGCGATGAAAACAGCCGCCTTAGGGTTGCCTGGCTTATGTACCGTTTCAGGTTCAAGGAGTCCATACCGGAGGAGGTCACTTTACAACAGATAAGGGGTATGGAGGGTATACGAGTCAGAAGAGTATATGCTCAGGCAGCAGAAAAGTATGGCATAGAGTGGAAGGGACGTCGCTACGACCAGGACACTTGGTCTACCAGCGACCCCGTCAACCGAGCGCTGTCAGCGGCAAATGCATGTCTTTATGGGGTTTGCCATGCTGCTCTGCTTTCTGCCGGCTATTCGCCGGCTCTGGGCTTCATCCATACGGGCAAAATGCTCAGCTTCGTCTATGATATTGCAGACCTCTACAAAACAGAACTGACAATTCCGGTTGCCTTCAGCGTTACCGCCCAAAAACCTGCAGAGTTGGAGAGAGACGTCAGAATGGAATGCCGCAAAGCATTTCACGAGTTCAAGCTTATAGAGCGAATCCTGCCCGATATTGCGGAGGTGCTTGGTGTTAGTAATGATACTGGAGAGAGCGCCGATGAGCTTGAGGGGCGCATTATCACGCTGGCTAGTGGAGCCGAAGACTGGGGTCTTTCTGGGGAACCCCAGTGCCAGAGTGCGCGATGAATTGTGGGAAAGGAGCCTAAAAGCATTAATAAAAGGTGAGGGGAGTGTTGTGCAAATCTGGAACTCCAACAATCCTCAGGGTTTCGGCTTCCGTCAGTTTGGACCCAACATAAGGGAGCTTGTGGACTTTGAAGGACTGGCGCTGGTAAGAAGAATCGACTCGCGGTCCGAAACAACGCAAAACGACGACACTACCAGCCAGTAAACAAACGTAGGCTGTTATTACACTAGGTTCAAAATGTCAGCGTATTCCCCACGTGTGTGGGGGTGCACCTATTACC
>JACWAE010000068.1 GCA_014874385.1 Dehalococcoidia bacterium
AGGTTTGGCCTCTGACGCTTTGGCTGCCTTACTCTCTGGCGCAGCGGCAGGTTTGGCCTCTGATGCTTTAGCTGCCTTGCTCTCTGGCGCAGCGGCAGGCTTGGCCTCTGATGCTTTAGCTGCCTTGCTCTCTGGCGCAGCGGCAGGCTTGGCTTGCGCAGCCGCTTTCTTTTCCGATTTCTTGAGTGTTTTGCGGTCTGTCATTTTTCGCGAAGAAGCACTAACTAATTTATGGCTGATCCCCGCCCTGCCCAGCAAGGCGGCGACAGTCTGAGTCGGCTGAGCCCCACGGCGCAGCCACTCCAGTGTTTTCTCCTGTTGTATAACAATGGTCCCTGGATCGGTTAGAGGGTCATAGTGACCGATAATCTCGATGAAGGCACCGTCGCGAGGTGACCGTGAATCGGCCACCACCACTCGATAGGAAGGTTTCTTTTTGGACCCCACCCTCTGCAGTCTAATCTTAACCATGCTTTGTTCTCCCTTGCCCCATTATTTTCTATTAAAGATTGGTTTTAATCAACCCCCGGGTCCCAATCTAATTCAGATATTGCTGCTGTCGGAATCGGTAAAAATCCACGAGCCTCTTCAGCGCCCTTGCTCCACGCTCGAAGCTGGGGAAGCACGGTATGCCTTTCCCCGTCAGCATGTCTCTTATCTCTATCGCTAATGTCTCGGTGTGCGCCGTAGTCACTATGGTCAGGAAAGGCTTCTTACTCCTGCCCTTGAATTCTAAGATGGTATCCATGAGCGGGTCCGGTTTGCCCAGGTCATGGCTGAATGGACTGATTATGGTAAACAGTTCGAGAACTATGCTGTCTATGTTGGGGTCTTGCTCCATTACATCCATCATATTGGCTAAATTCGATATAGCGTTCTCTGACATCAGGAACGAGCTGGATATATCGAAGGGGTTCCTGTAGCTTCCCCCGATGATATTGAAAAAAGTGGACAGCCTTTCATATGAGCTCCGGGAAAGCTGAGGAACTTTAAGCCCTTCCCTGGCGAAGGTATCGGCTATCGCCACCGATTGCCCCCCGCTCATGGCAATGAGACCCACCCTGTTGCCCCTGGCTGGTTTCAGGTAAAGCAACGCCTTGACCGTGTCAATCATTTCATCGAGGTTCTCGACCTTTATGGCGCCACATTGCCTGATAAGCGTCTGCCAGATGATGCTTGACTGAGCCAGTGCCCCTGTATGAGAAGCCGTTGCCCGGGCACCATCCTCGCTCTCTCCGCCTCTCCATATCAGCACCGGTTTTTTCTCAGCTACCTCTCGAAGGGAGTTGAAAAACCTCCTGCCATCTTTTACGGCTTCAATGTACATGCCGACTATCTCGGTCTCCCGGTCTGTCTTAAGGTACTCCAGATAATCCGTGCTGTCTAATATTGCAGCGTTTCCGTAGCTCACAGACTTGCTGAACCTGATTCCGTTGCGTGGCCCTGCCAGGGTGAAGAGTGTGGCGTGAGTGCCGCTCTGGGCGATAAAGCCCACCGTCCCGCCGTCGCCATACTCCTGCACGGGATTGTGGCGCAGGCCGATCTTAGGGTTGTAGACGCCCACACAGTTGGGCCCGACAACAGGTAAGCCTGCTTCGTGTGCCAGGTCTGTGATCGCCTGCTGGAGCCTTGTCCCTTCCTCAGTGCCGGTCTCAGCGAATCCCGAGGTGAAAAAACAGACGCCGCCCACGTTCTTTTGTATGCAGTCCTTGACTATGGTGGGGGCTGCTGCTCGGGGCACTGAGGCGATAACGTAATCTACAGGCCCGGGTATATCCTTGAGGCTCAGGTAGTTCTTCACACCCAGTTGTGCTATCCCCGGTAGTTCGTTGGGGTCTATCTGCACCGAATAAACCTTTCCCTGAAAATGGCTCAAACTCCTCAGCCACATATAGCCCAGTGCCTGCTTGTCGCCGACTACTGCTACAGAGCGGGGGTTGAATACTCTATCCAGCTTCTTTGTTACGCTCTCTCCCAATTTTCTCATGCTCAGGATTCGAGTATCACCCTTGCATCCACAGCTAAAGCGCGGTCTTTATAGGCGAAGATGGGGTTGAGGTCCATCTCTTTGATTTTGGGGTTTTTGTCCACGAAATCGGAAAGCTTAAGCAGCAGGTCTTCGAGCACGGTGATATTCGCGGGCTCCTGCCCACGGTAGCCTTCGAGCAGGGGATAGCCTTTTATCTCCCTGATCATCTGGCTGGCATCTCTTCTGTTCAAGGGCACGATTCTGAAGGCGACATCCTTTAATACTTCGACGAATACCCCGCCCAAGCCGAACATCAGCACCGGGCCGAACTGGGCATCCTTGGACATGCCCATGATAACCTCGACCCCGGGCCTGGCCATTTTCTGCACGGAGATGCCCTGGATATCAGCCTTCTTGTTTGCCTTTTTCGCTGCTGCCATAATCTCTGTGTAGGCCTTGCCCACCTGGGTGGCATTTACCAGCCCCAATTTCACGCCGCCGATATCACTCTTGTGGATGATATCGGGCGATACTATTTTCAGCACCACCGGGAAGCCCGCCTTCTTGCTCATCGAGATGGCCTCGGCCTTCGTTTTAGCCAGCTTTGTCTCGACAACCGGTACGCCAGCTTCAGCCACAAGCTGTTTCGACTCTACCTCGGTCAGGACGGTTCTCCCGTTCTTCAGGACGTTATCGATTATTTTACTAGTCACTTGCAGCTCTCCTTGATTCGATAGGATATATAATTTCCCGCAACTGTCGCTGCTGTCTCTTATTCTCGTATATAACCAGGGAGCTATTTTAGCAGGTAAAGTGACGAAAGTAAACCAGCGTATTCGTCAACACCCTCCACCATCTTTGAGGTGGTCACCATGCCGTAGGGCGGGATCGGCATCCACCCGCTGAAGGTAATATTTGGCCTTATAGAACCCGGTCGTTCCTGTTAAGCTTATCGAAACCTCCGCATAGCTCGATAGCGCGGCCGATGGATTCAAAGGAGCCATCGAATTTAACAATTGATACTGTTACTTTTAGCTCCGGGATATTAAAGAAATATTGTTTGCTGGCTATTTATCTATGTGTATAAGATAAGGTTCCAGGGTACAAAAACTAGTTCGGGGAAGGTCACTGTCTAAGCCCGGGCAGACCTCAAGAACTCACTGTACTGCGTGAGCTTAGCCAGTGCGTAAGCCGCTCTCCTGGGCTCGGGGTAAACCGGAACGTTGCTTTGAGCCAGGAACCTTAATTCACCCCTGGGCCACCCCTGCGGCGTTGCGCCGCAAATCACTGTAGGCTTGCCTCCATCCGCTATCGCTTTGAGCAGTATGTCGGCAACCTTTCTATCCCTGACATCATCGTCAAACGGAGGTCCGGTGAAAGCAGTGAGAATCATATCGATGTTCGGGTCTTTGGCCACGATTCTGATGGCATTCTTGATATAATGGTCGGGAGAAAGAGCCGCTATCAGACCTAAATCGACCGGGTTGCTTACACTTGTTCCCACACTTTCTGCAATTGCAGCCAGTTCCTTCTGAGTTTTTGCCGAAAGCTGTGGTATCTCCAGCCCCAGCTCGTTGCAGGCATCGGTCGAGGTAACGGCAAGCCCTCCGGGTGTCGTGATGATGCCTACCCTTCTTCCCTTCGGTCTGGACAGGTGGTGAAGCGCCACCAGGGTGTCCATCATTTGCTCGAAGCTATCCACGGAGATTATGCCAGCCTGGCTGCAGAGCGCTTTCCAGATAGCAGTAGGAACTGCGAGCGTGCCGGTGTGAGAAGCCGATGCTCTTCTACCGGCATCGGTGTTGCCGCCCTTCAGCACGATGATGGGTTTTTGGGGCGAGATCTCGCGGGCAACCCGCAGCAGCCTTCCCCCATCCCTTATCCCCTCCAGATAGGCAACTATTATCTTCGTCCCGGGGTCATGCCCGAGATACTCTAAGAAATCCACGCAGGTAAGGTCGCAGTCGCTTCCGCAACTGACCCCCTTGCTGGGCTTGAGCCCTGCGTCATTAATGGACATGAGCAGGTAGTAGAACAGGAAGCCGCTGTGCGAGATTACACCCACAGGGCCGCTTTCTTTAGGGAGAATGGCCTGGGGAATGAGCTTGGCCGATGGGTTGTAGGTGCCCACGCAATTTGGCCCCACAACCCGTGTGCCCCTCTTCCGGGCGATTTTGACTATCTCCTGCTCAAATTTTCTGCCCTCCGGCCCGCTTTCGCTGAATCCGCCGGTATAGAGTATCATCCCCTTTATTCCTTTAGCGGCGCATTCTCTGGTTATCTCGAGTACTGCATGGCGCGGTACGGTTACCAGGGCCAAGTCTATCTCCCCCGGAATATCCTTTACACTGGGATACACCTTTACACCCAGCAGCTCACCCCCTTTGGGATTTACGGGATAGACCTTCGTGAAACCTGCGTCCAGGAGGTTGTGCAGGAACATATACGCTACATTGGTCGCTGTTTTGGAGATGCCCACAAGGGCCACTGACTTAGGGGAAAATAGGGGTTCAAGCTGCTCTTTAATATCTTTGCTCATCTGTTACTTCTGTGGTCAGGCTTCCTCTTTTGTCTCCGACTTCCTGACGTCGGTTTCAAGCCTTTTTGCCACGCGGTTCAACAGGGCTCTCAAATCTCTCAGGTCTTCCATTATTCTTTGAGGTGGAAGATTTAATAGGACTACTATATTGAACTTAGTGGAGGCCAATGAATTTTGTTAAGAGCGGCGAGGACGGCAACTCTTAAATCCGGGCGTAATCTTTTCAATTTGAGGTAACTCTAGGCCTTAATATCCCGTATCGGCGTTTTAGTGTACTTGCGGACAACCGTCCTGAAATGGAATCCATATACAGCGAAAGCCATAGACATGGGAAATGAGCGCGGACGCTTGAGCAGGGTCGAAATGTAGAATCTCCAGAAATACCATCTGTCTCTATCCCAAACGCCCAGAACCCACATGGACCTGATGAGTGCCCTGATATGCCAGAACCGCAACTGGGGGAGCCCTTTTCTTTTCCGCGGCTTGTACTCCTTAAGAAATATCTTGACCCTTTTGTAATATTGCTTGGATGAGTAGATAGTGGTCAGGACGTGCCTGTAGCCATTGATGAGTTTTTCGCGGCCCATTTTGGGGACGAAATTCATGGAGCCATCGGTATTGTCGCCGGAAACGTCCTCCAGTAAACGGTTCTCCTTCTTTAAGCGCTGGTATAACTTGGTGCCGCGCGGTGCGTTCAGCAAACCGACCATGGCGGTGACGATTCCGCTCTTCTGGATAAAGTTGAGCTGGCTCTTGAAAATAGAGTCCGGGTCGCTGTCGAATCCCAGGATGAAGCCACCGTGCACCTGCATGCCGTGGTTCTGAATTGTCCTGACCGAAGCAATGAGGTCGCGGTTTATATTCTGATTCTTGTGACATTCAACCAGACTCTCTTCATTAGGGCTTTCAATCCCGATGAATACAGTATCGAATCCGGCCGCAATCATCAATTGCATTAACTCTTCATCATCGGCCAGATTTATGGAGGCTTCCGTAAGGAATCCGAAGGGGAATTTTTTATCCTCCTGCCATTTAATCATGGCAGGCAGGATCTCCTCCTTGAGCTTCCTCTTGTTGCCGATGAAGTTATCATCCACCAGGAACACGGTCTCCCGCCAGCCACGATGGTACAGGGCGTCGAGCTCCGCCAGGAGTTGGTCCCGGGTCTTGGTTCGGGGCCTGTTACCATTCAATACGATGATATCGCAGAATTCGCAATCGAAGGGGCATCCCCGAGAGTACTGGATGCTCATGGTGGTATATTTCTTCGTATTTAATAGTGACCACTGGGGTACAGGGGTTTTGCTGATATCGGGTCTTTCACTGGATGTGTAGATACGTTTGGCGCAGCCTTTAGTCAGGTCTTCCAGGAAGGGTGGCAATGTGGTCTCGGCCTCATTGAGCACCAGGTGGTCAATATCGTCGAACTCCTCATACTCTGAGGTGAACAGCGGGCCACCGGCAACTGTTTTTACCTCGAGCTTTTTACATCTTTTGATAACTTCCTCGGCCGAGGTCTTTTGCACTATCATGGCGCTGATGAATACATAGTCAGCCCACTTGATGTCCTTATCGGTCAGGGTAGCTGCATTCATATCCACCAGTTTCTTGTCCCACTCCCGGGGAAGCATAGCTGCCACAGTCAATAGGCCCAGGGGCGGGAAAGTAGCCTGCTTAGCGATTATTCTCAGGGCATGCCTGAAGCTCCAGAAGGTATCCGGGTACCGTGGATAGACCAGAAGTATTTTCAATTTAAGCTGCACTCCGTTTCTTTTAGGGAAGATCGAATTATCCCATAGATTACTCCTATCCATGAGGAAAAGTCAAATCTTAAGATAATGCCCCTGGCACAATGCGTTGTGTCTAAAAACGGCGGGTTGGAAACCCGCCCCTACAGAGCAGGACAGACGTATGGATGTGTAGGGGCGACCCGCCGGGTCGCCCCTACAATTTGCGGGATTGGTGTCTGGAGATTGATAATGTTGTAATAACTCTCGCTTTTGAAGCAACATTGCAATCCATCTCGCCTTCGTGTATGATTCTAACGGGTTCGGCTTCTCAACTTGCGAGAGAACTATATTTGGCATGAATCTTATCCAGCATCTGAATTACCTCTTCAATCCCCGTTCGGTGGCGGTCATCGGAGCATCCAGCATTCCCGGTAAATGGGGCTGCGATATCCTCAACCTTTTATTGACCGGAGGAGAGAGGAAGGTCTATCCTATAAACAAGAACAGAGCCGAGGTGCTCGGCGTAAAGGCTTACCCCAGTTTGGCCGAAGTGCCCGGCCCTGTGGATTTCGCAGTGATAACCGTATCCTCCGAAGCCCTACCCGTCGCTATGGAGGACTGCGTGCGTAAGGGCGTCAAGACCGCCCTCATCATCTCCGGCGGGTTTTCCGAAACGGGCAAAGAAGGGGCTAAAGCCGAGCAAAAAATAGTCGAAATCGCCCGCAGAGGCGGAATACGCTTCATCGGGCCTAACTGTGCCGGACACTTCAATACTCATTCCGAGCTCTTCACCGCTACATATTTACCCCCTGTAAAACAGGGGCCCGTAGCATTCGTTACTCAGAGCGGGAATCTAGGCCTCACCGTTCTGGCTATGGGAAGTGAAATGGGGCTGGGCTTCAGCAAGTATGTCAGCAGCGGCAACGAGGCTGATTTACACTTCGAGGACTACCTGGAGTATCTGGGGCAGGACGAGGAGACGAAGGTCATCCTGGGCTATGTTGAGGGACTCAGGGAGGGCAAGCGCTTCTTGAAGCTGGCGAGGGAGATTACCAGAAAAAAGCCTGTGGTCATCATGAAAGTGGGGCGCACGGATAGCGGAGCCAGAGCTGCAAGGTCACACACCGCTGCTCTGTCAGGCTCTGACACGGTCTCCGACGCAGCGTTTAAGCAGGCCGGGGTAATCAGGGTGGAGGAGGTCAGCGAACTTATCGAAGTCGCTTTAGTTCTGCTGGGACAGCCTTTGCCCGCAGGGAACAGGGTAGCGGTATTGACAGTGGGCGGCGGTCTGGGCGTTATAGCTGCGGATGCTCTAAAAAAGCACGGTTTGCAACTGCCTTATCTGTCACCAGCTACGATTGATAAATTGAACTCCAGGCTGTCGGGAAGATGGTCTCGGGGAAACCCGGTCGACGCCAGCGGCGACTTAAGCTATCCCTGCCTTCTGCCGCTTATGGAAGATGAGAACATAGATGCAGTAGTGATTGCGTGTGCCGTCTGGGCGGCCGCCGGCTTCTCTGCTTTCATGAGTACACCTCCCTGGGATAGGAATAATCTGACTGACCTGGACCAGTTGCTCCAGGCTATCGAAGAGGAGTCGCTGAGAAATCTTGACGTGACGATGGAGCTCATGAAGCGATATCAGAAGCCGGTTATCCTCTCGGCCTGGGTCAACCGCGAGGTCAAGGATAGTAAACTCTACAGGAAGCTGGAGAAGAACTACCTGACTCCCTATCCTACCCCGGACAGGGCTGCCAAAGTCCTGTCCCGTCTGGTAGAATATAGCGAGTACCTGGGAGTTGTCAGGAAATGATAAAATTTCAATAATCTGCACAAAGGAGAGATATGACGGTTAAAGTGGTGACCGACAGTACCTGCGACATTCCGCCTCAGTTGATGCGGGATTTGGACATCACCGTGGTACCGATATATGTGGTGTTTGGAGACAAATCTTATCGCGATAAACTGGATATAAGCGAGGATGAGTTCTACGATAAACTGATTCATGGTCCTGTGCACCCTTCCACCTCGATACCCACCCCCAAAGATTTCGCTGATGTCTACAACCAGCTTGCTGAGAAAACCGATGAGATTATATCGATACATATTACCTCCAAGGAAAGCGGCACCTTCAACGCAGCGGTGATGGCCAAGGAGCTTGTCACCGGGAAATGCCGCATTGAGGTCGTGGACTCCCTATCTATGTCGATGGCCTTAGGCCTTCTGGTCATTGAGGCCGGGCGACAGGCTAAGGCTGGGGCGAGCCTGGATAAGGTAGCCGAGTTGGTGCGCCAGGCTGTGCCCAAGGTGCATCTTATTCTTATGCTGGATACGCTGAAATACGTGGTCAGAGGCGGGCGTCTGGGCAAGGCTTATGGGATTCTGGGGTCGGCGCTGAGGATAAAGCCTCTGCTTACTTTGAAGGAGGGCGACCTTTCTCTGGTGGGTATAGCTCGTACCAAGGCCAAGGCTGTGGAGCGGCTCTTCGAATTTGTCAAAGGCTTTTCCAGGGTGAAGGAGGTAGCAGTGTCATACACTACCGCTCATGATGAGGCGCAGGCGTTTGCCGACCGCCTGAAGGCTGCTTTCCCGGATGTGCCTTTATATTTAACCAGGGTTGGCTCCTCGCTGGGGACTCATGCCGGCCCTGGCGGCATGGGTGTAGCAGTGATGGAGGGATAGGGCTGTCGTGCAACACGCGGCTGATTTAAACATGAGACTATAATCGGAGATAGGATATGGCTAAGGGTTCCCTGATGCTATCGCTTTCTCTGCATTGGAAATATGCTGTTCAAGGGTAGCTTGTTCTGTAGTTCTATGCTCCTTTGCAACTATTCACTATTCACCTTCATATACGCCAGCATACGTCTCTTTCCTGCGGAACCTTTGCCAGTCCGGCTTCTTCTTCTCCCAAAAGGACTTTTTCCAGTGCTCCGCCTCCTCCAAACCGTAATACTTCCACAAGTACTGGAAGCCGAGGTTCTCAATGCCATGCATATAGGCCGTGGCGGTATTGAAGGTGGCCTTGAGTGCCGCTATCACGGTTGGGCTCTTTTCTAGTATTTCGTCGCACCACCTGTCCGTTTCCTCCTCAAGCTTATTGGCCGGTACCACCTTGTTCACCAGGCCCATCTCCAGTGCTTCCTGGGCACTGTAGCGCCGGCACAAGTACCATATCTCCTTCGCTCTCTTCTCCCCGACCACTAGCATTAAGTCAAGGGCTCCGATGCCTAAATCAGCACTGCCCACCATCGGTCCCACCTGGCCGAATCGGGCGTTTTCTGAAGCAATCGTGAGATCGCATAGTTGGTGTAACACGTGGCCTCCACCTATAGCGAAGCCGTTGACTGAAGCGATCACGGGCTTGGGCATCTCCCGAATAACCATTTTGACACGGTGATCCAATTCCAGCATACCCTTGCGATAACCAGCCTTTGCTTCCTTAGCATCTCCCCCCGTACAGAAGGCCTTATTTCCGGCACCCGTAAACACTACGACTCCGATGGTTTCGTCATCGGCGGCGTCTGTGAAGGCCTCTAACAGTTCCCGCTGGGTATTGGTCGTGAAGGCATTGAATACCTCAGGACGGTTTATTGTTACTCTGGCTACACCGGTCCTCTTTTCGTAGATGATATCTGAAAAATTGAAACCTGAAACCTTTGTCCAACGTTTCTTTTTGGTCTGCTCGTCAGTAGTCATTATTTATCCTCCTCAAGTGTTTCCCATTTAAGAGTCGCGAATCAAGCGTCTCCTAATGCACAGTTCAATGTCCGAATCTCATTACAGCAATCAGAACGCTATTATTTTGAGCAACCAGTCTACCACGATCTTTTTAGTTGTTACTTGGTAGTCAATATATATGTACCTTTGAGTAATTGTCTAGCCCCGTCTGGAGTTCAATAGGGCCGAAATTCCCTCCCCATAAGTTCTCGGCTAATGATTATCTTCATTATGTCTGCTGTACCGTCGGCAATTTCAAAAGCAATAACGTCTCTAAACCTCTGTGAAATCGAATGCTCTTCACTGTATCCTATGTGACCAAAAATAAGCAGACAATTATGAACTATTTCTGCCGCTATTCGGGGACACCACCACTTGCACATTGCTGCTTCCTTGGTGTGCGAAAGGCCTTGATCTATAAGAGAGAAAGAATGATAGCATAGGCATCTCCCTGCCTCAATAAGCGTAGCTGCCTCAGCGATCTTGAAAGAAACCGCTTCAAACTTGGCTATGGGTTGCCCAAAAGCAATGCGTTGTTTGGCATAATCCATTGTTTCTTCTAGTGCGGTTTGGGCTTGAGCTAATGCTGCAAGTCCAAGTCCTATTCGCATGAAATCAAACTGCTCCATAGCCATATAGAATCCTTGCCCTTCTTCTCCAAGGAGATACTTAGCTGGAATTCGCACATTGTCCATGGTTATCGAAGCGCGCCCTGCTGCCCTAAGCCCCATATCGGAAAATGGTGACTTAGTAATCCCAGGCAGATCTAACGGTACGAGGAAGCAACTCGTACCTCTGATTCCCTTGGACATGTCGGTCTTAGCGAAAACAATCGCCACGTCGGCATACATTCCCAGGGTAACCGCCGTTTTTTCACCAGTGAGGATGTAATAGTCTCTATCTTTTACCCCCCGCATTTTGATTGCAGCGGCGTCAGAGCCACACTCGGGCTCGGTTAAGGCAAAACATGTCAGTTTCTGCCCTCTAATAATCGGTGTCAGCCATTGCTGCTTCATCTCATCGGTTGATTTTGCCAATAATTGGTTGGCAATCATGGGCATAAGAAAGGCCAAGCCAAGCACAGGATCAGCCTTCGCCAACTCTTCCATTGTAATACCCCATGATACCCAGTTGACCCATTCAGCGGTCATGCCACCGTACTTCGCAGGAATATTCACACCTAAATATCCTGCGTCACCTACTTTCCTTACTAAATCTCGTATCGTTTGGTCTAGCTTGGATTCTTCTCTTGCACCAGGTACAATTTCTTTCTGTGCGAACTTTCTCAATTCGTGACGTAAGAAATCATGGGCTTCGCTAAAGCTAAACACTGACAAATATATACTCCTTTCTACACGTGTCTGCAGTGTCTCGCCTAGGTCCCTTGATTATGTCAGTCGGTTGGGCGTCTAAAACCAGGATTTCACAATAAGGCCGTTGATTCAGGCCTCGTCACAGTTCAAACCAGCTGAAAACTCTTACCATCAGGTAGACAAAGCACTAAACCGACATTTCCTATTTAAATTCGGGGATGAGACATTTCGTGCCTCACCGCATCTGCCAGTAAGATTACCCCCCTCCAGTCCTGACTGTCAAGTCCACGGTCTCTCCCTTTTGACGGCTAGCAGTTCGTGCCTGGGGCAGCCCTTAGCCCCAAAGCCCACCCTGGAGCATTTGGCCTGTTCGCCGGTCCCCACCTTCGGTCAGGTGGCGAACGACCCCCAGCTTGCCAGCCGCAATATGCAGGTGGATGTGGAGCAACTGATAAGCGGGAAACTTAGAGTCCTCGGCTCGGTATTCAAGATGAGCGAGACGCCGGGCGACCCCGCCGAGCCTGCCCCCTTCCTCGGCCAGCACAACGCTGAGGTATATTCCGAGCTTCTGGGCTACGACCAGAAGACCATAGACCGTCTGCAGCAGGAAGGGGTAATTTAGCAGAAGAAACCTCTCTGCTTCGTAAATTAACCAAATATAAGCGAGATTTTAATGATTTGGTCTAATAACCATATCATAGATTTACAAGATTATTTTACAGGTTTATACTTACAATATATTAATTGTTTGGAGTAGAATTTGTTTTCATTAGAAACGGATTTCATCAATTGAGAATATTGACAGAACAAATGTTTTATTATATATAATTGACAAACACAGGAGTTAAGATTTTGCGGAAAGACAAGAATATCATTACTCCAGAACTTATAGAGGGTTTAATAACCGAGAATGAGTCTTTGCTTATTCCTGACTCGATCTTAAAAGCTATAGATAAGTGTTTGGTTTCAACTCCCCAGAAAATCGAGGCGCAAGGAATTGTTTTAAAAAATCTTTATCAAGAGTATGAGCGTAATAGAAAATCAGAGCCGGCGCAAATAGATTACTCAGATGAAATTATTCTCGATGCTTATACGGTATATTACATGCCACGGAGCACGCTAATCCCAAAGATCGCGATAGATTTACTCTCGTATTGCGAAGGTTTTCAAAAGATTCCGCAAAAGTTAAGAATACTTGACCTGGGCAGCGGAACGGGGGGAGTGGTAGTCGGATTACTGGATTTATTTAACAATGACGCTTTATCAAATATTTTCTTGGAGATAGTTGCCATTGACCTATCGAAAGCAGCTTTGGGGAGACAAAAAGAAATCATCAAGCATATAGGGCACTCCAATTCAGTGCTTAAGTATCATAGTGCAGACCTATCAGCGATAGAATCCTGTGAAGAGGTATTACAGCATTATGCTCCTTATGATTTGATTTTTTCGGGGAGTCTGCTTACCGAATTAGACCCCACTTCTGTTGATGCTCTTATTAAAGAACTACCGACAATGCTAAATGGAATGGGAGTAGTGGTTATAGCGGAGGCACCAAGAGATTATGTGATAAAACAGATTGCGAGAATATCTAATATGGCGAGGGCTCTTGATTTACATGTATATTATCCATGTCCGCCCAAGCTGGAGTGTCCGAAAGTAGCAGGCAAAGGTTGCTGGGTTTGGCGCAGAGATGAGTTTGTGTGCCCTGCGATAGACGTAAAGGATGAATCCCTTCAACCAACAAGTATCTTTCCTGCGTCTTGGATTATTCTGAGCACACGGCCTTATTCCATATACGATGGACTTCAGTCGCAGTACCCTAATCTTATTTGGGGAGCAGTAGCGCCAGGCAAAAAGAGAGTAGTGGATGACGTGTCGGAGCAACGTTTAGGGGTATGCACCTGTAAGGGAAGGCAAGAGCTTGTTCGTAGGAGGAAGGCGGACATAATAGATTTTTCGAGTCAAGAAACAGCAAAACGTGGATCGATTATAGGCTTCTCTGAAGATTTCTCTGAAGTACGTTACTTTTACCCGCCAAGTAAGTCAAAAGAGGAATAAAATGATAGCCAGAATTAACTATTACCCTTTTAACGATTATAATGGATTTAGCATTAAATGCTTGAGTTATTAGCCATCGAGTTGGCCTACTTTAAAGTAAGGAATGTATATGATTATTTCTGCAAGCCGTAGAACAGATATTCCGGCATTATACAGTGATTGGTTTATGAACAGGATTCGGGTTGGTTGGTGTTATGTACCTAATCCAATGAACGCGAAACAGGTATCACTTGTTTCATTGAGGCCCCAAGAAGTTGACGCTATTATCTTCTGGTCAAAAAATCCTGCTCCGATGATCCCCTACCTTGGCGAATTGAGTGCAATGGGCTTTAGGTATTACTTCCAATTTACCTTGAATGACTATCCTAGAGAACTGGAACCGAATATACCAAGCTTCGATAACAGGCTTGGAACGTTTCTGAAGTTGAGTGAACTCATAGGGTCGATTCGAGTGGTGTGGCGCTACGATCCAATTATTATATCCAATGTGACCCCCTTTGATTTCCACAGGGAAAGATTCCGCTCGATTGCCGAAGAATTGCGGGGAGCTACCAATCGAGTTATGGTAAGCATTGTTGATTTCTACCAGAAAACTGATCGACGGTTGGCCCAGCTTGAAGGGCAGGGTTTCTTATTCGATAAAGAAGCGGAGTATTCTACAGAGATGGTCATTCTCTTGAAAGATATGGCCGACATTGCGCGAAAACAGGGCATGGAGATATATACTTGTGCCGAGGCCCGCGACTATAGCGAATTTGGTATACCCCCTGGGCGGTGTATTGATGAGGAGCTTCTGCGAAAAATTTGGGTACTACATCTCAAATACAAGAAAGATCCATCCCAACGCGAATTCTGCCTATGTATGGTGAGCAAAGATATAGGGATGAATGACACTTGTATCCACGGTTGCCCCTACTGCTATTCGACTAGAAACTACGCTCTTGCTGAACGTCGTTACAAAGAACATGATCCATCTTCGCCAGCTTTATGGGGAAATTCTGAGAACCCTATCGGATCAAAGGCTGTTGTTTCTGAGCAGATGAAACTTTCCATCTGATGTGCAAGCCTCTTAATCCTCCTGGTGTTACAAATCTCTTACATTTTTCTGCTGAGATTGCCTCAAGCCTTGACAATCTCTTATGTGTTGATAGAATGCGGCTACAAGCTGGTGTCATCTTAGCCTGGAAGGAGGTGAGGGTCATGACTGAGGAATTGAGGGAGAAGGAGACCAGACTCTTCCAGAGCTTGAAAGAGGCCCTGGAGAAGAGTAAGAGTCTGGGAAAGAGCTGCCTCGCCTGAAAGTCCTGAAAGGGTAAGTAAATTGCCAGTTCGGCAATAAGGCAGTTGTAATGAAAGGCACGCCCTACGATTTCTTCGTCCAGTGGCATCTGACTGAGAGATGTAATTTAAGATGCCGACATTGCTACCAGTGGGGAGCAGTGTCGGAGATGAGTTGCCAGGAGATCTGTGGGGCAATCGACAACGTAAGAAGCGCGTTAAAAAGCTGGGTGACAGAATATGATATGCAGATGTCACCCAGCTTTCATTTTACCGGAGGCGAGCCGTTTCTGCGCCAGGACCTCTTCGAAATACTCGGGTATGTCCGCGATTGCGGTTTCTCAGTATCACTGATGAGCAACGGCACGCTCATAGATGGCGACATGGCGCGGCGCATCAAAGAGGCAGGGGTAAGCGATGTACAGATCAGCCTCGACGGGCTTGAGGCGACCCATGAGAGCCTGAGAGGCAAAGGGTCTTTCAACCGCACTCTGGCAGGCATCAGGAATCTGGTAGCTCAGGGCGTTGAGGCCAATATCAATCTAACCGTCTCCAGGCTTAACATGAGTGAAACTGGCGAGCTTGTGCGTCTTGCGGAGGAGTTGGGAGTGGGCGCTATCGCTTTCTCACGCCTGGTGCCCACCGGCAGGGGCAAGGGCCTCAGCAGCGAGGCATTGAGCCGTGAGGAAGTGGCGCATTTCTATGATGAGCTTCGGAAGTTTAAGGACAAGAGCAGGGTAGTAGTTACCTCGCGCGACCCGCTGGCCGCTATCTCCGATATGGTGGGGGATGTCCCCCAGGCAGAAATGCCCATAGGCGGCTGCGCTGCGGGAATCTTCGGCGTCACGATTACTGCCGATGGCACCATCATGCCCTGCCGGCGCATGGACCTGCCGGTGGGGAATATCAAAGAGGTGTCCTTCCGCCAGCTCTGGGTGGAATCGCCGGTGCTGTGGTCTCTGCGCAGGAGGGAGGGCTATCACGGCGGCTGCGAGTCCTGCCGTTACTGGGCAGTATGCAGGGGCTGTCGCGCCATAGCGCTGGCCTATGCCCGTGCCAGCGGCCATGAAGATTGTCTCGGCCCGGACCCGCAGTGTCCGTACCGGTGAGCCGCTCGGCACCCGATATGCTTTGGTTAAGTGAAATGGCTGCCCGCCTCAGGCGGGCGCGACTCGAAACGTGATTCGCGGTGGGGTTGTGGGGCTACGCAACCGGGTTCGCAAAACGAAACGAGCAGCACAACCCTATGACGAATGGCTTGCCGCTGATAAAAACTGACCGCCGGCAGTTCCTCTGCTCTTGACATTTGCAAATCTTGACTTTTTCTGTTATAGTGCCCTTCGGTGGTTAATAGTATAGGTTGCCAATCCGCTGAAGGATCCTCATTTTTCAGCGATATCCCCAAGCCCTTGGATGACCGAGCTTTAACCAACTAGCATAAGAGAGGAGGTCATCCATATGAGCTTCGTGGACAAGTCGCTGCAATGTTCTGATTGCGGCACTAGTTTCACCTTCAGCGCCGAGGAACAAGAGTTCTTCGCTAAAAAAGGGTACACCAACGAGCCCAAGCGGTGCCCGTCCTGCCGTGAAGCAAAAAGAGGGCAGCGCAGTGGTGGCTTTAGTGGCGGCGGAAGATCAGCTAATCGCCAGATGTTCCCTGCGGTGTGCGCTGAGTGTGGCACTGAGACACAGGTGCCCTTTGAGCCCCGTGAAGGCAGACCAGTGTATTGCAGCCGTTGCTACGACAAAGTAAGGTCAAGCAACAGGCGGTAATCTGGTTAAGACAAGATAGTGGAGGCCGGGGCTGTCCCTGGCCTTCACTGCTTAAACTCCGTTACTAAGGGCTTTCATTCCAACCTCATTTTATTAAAGAAAGGAGCCCCCTATGAATATCTATGTGGGCAACCTGTCACGTGAGGTGACTGACGAGGAGCTGCGGAAGGAATTCGAGGCTTTCGGCAAGGTGGAGTCGGTCAACATCATCAAGGACAAGTATAGTGGTCAGTCTAGAGGGTTCGGGTTTGTGGAGATGCCGGCGAAGGCTGAGGGACAGGCTGCGATTACCGGGCTCAAGAGCAAGGTGTTGCAGGGCCGCACCATCGATGTCAGTGAGGCACGCCCCAGGACCGAGGGTGGCAGGGGTGGTGGTGGTAGGGGTGGTTTCGGCGGTGGAGGCAGAGGTGGTGGCGGTGGCTTCGGTGGCGGTGGGGGAAGACGCAGGTCGTTCTAACCCTCCCCCGTTCAGTAAACGTGAAACCTCTGGAGGTTGGTTGTGTAAAGCAGCCAACCTCCGCTGTTTTTTCCCTCTACAGAACACCCGGGCTAGTAAAATATCTCCACGCGGTGGAAAGTCTCTGCCAGCTTGAAGCTCTCCCCTTGAGCCATAGCCTCATGCTGCTGCCTCAGCGTGTTCTCCAGATCAGGCGAGGGCAGGTGCCCGACCTGGCTCCTGTGGCAGCGCAGTGCAGCTATCTTGAGGTCGAAGGTATCGCTGATATCGGAGCGGTAATTTATCTCCTCAGGGTTACAGGATAATAGGAAGCCCCACAATAGTATCTCCTTGACATTATGGGGCTGCAGCCCGTCCAGCATCAAATCGGGATAGGAGAGGAAGTCCCTGGCGTAAGGGAAGACCGCATCCAGCACAACCTGGCCGGCGATGCGGTGGTCGCGGTGCCAAGTATAGCGGATATAGGGGTCGGTGGTCGCCACAATATCAGGGCGGTACGTTCTTATCAGGCGCACAAGCTGCTTTCTGAACTCGTAGGTGTCCTCCAGACCCTGGTCCGGCTGGCGCAGGAAAATGACCTCCCTCACGCCCAGCACCTTAGCTGCATCCAGTTGCTCTTTCTCTCGAATTTTAGCCAGCCTCTCCGGCTTCATGTTGATATCAGTGGTGCCTTTATCGCCGTTGGTGCACACCACGTAGATGACGTCCTTGCCCTCTTTGACCCAGCGTGCCACTGTACCCGCGATGCCGTATTCTGCATCGTCCGGGTGTGGCGTTACCACCATGGCGTAAGCTGGCTTGACCATCAGAAAGAATCTCCTCGACTAATTCGCCTGTTGATTGTACAACACTGACTGTACAAGCGCAATTGGAGATTTTAAATATGTAGGGGCGAACATACAGGTTCGCCCTCGAATTGTGGGCAGACACATGGGTCTGCCCCTACGGGTTATACTCCTGATGCTCCTTTTTAGGGGAGGAAATCACAACCTTCCCCAAATCACTATCACGGGAATAGTCTATTAACCGTTCGCCCTGAGCCTGTCGAAGGGTGAACGGCTATATCTGTCCCGTTCGTGGTGAGCTTGTCGAACCATGAACGGGATTGTTTCTTTCTTATGTGAGATAATTTTTCATTCTTCGTAGTGAGCCATCAACTATTAGCTAATAACGCCTTATACTCGGGGATTATCGCCTCGGCGATGTTCGACCAGCTAAATCCATCCACCGACGCCCGAATCGAGTCGACAGACTTTTTGTCCACCTGTTTTTGCCAAAGGAGCGCTGCTATCCTGTCCGCCAGGCGCAGGGGCGCATTGTCTTCTACCATATATCCGTTCTGCCCAGGGTTGATAATGCTTTCCATTCCTCCCACCCTGGTAGCCACTATGGGCGTGCCGCAGGCCAGGGACTCCAGCGCCACTAGGCCGAAGCTCTCGTAATACGACGGAATAACGCAGACATCGGCAGCGCTGTAATAAAGGGGCAGCTCTTTTTGCTCCACGATGCCGGTGAAGGTGACCGAATCCTGGATATACAAGCTCTGGGACAGCCTTTGCAGCCTCTCCACTTCAGGCAGGCTATCCTTGTCGCCGCCAATCACCAGCAGCTTAAGGTTTTGTATTGTGTCCAGCCTGCGCAAGGCCATCAGCAGCCTGTCTATGCCCTTCAGGGGGTCTATGCGCCCCACAAACAGTATAATGTTGTCGCCGTTGAACCCCAGGTTCCTGCGCGCCTCTTCTTTGTCCAGATGTCGGAACAGCTCCAGGTTCACGCCGCAGGCGATTACGCTGATTTTCTCCGGAGAAGCGCCGTAATAGCTCACCAGCTCCTCTTTGCCCTTCTCCGTGGCTGCGATGATACGGTGGCAGTCCCTGACCAGCTCCCTTTCCGCCATGATGCGGAGCGCCGGCTCGCACTCCCCTACCCCGATGGCGTTCTTGATAGCGCCCAGGGTATGGAACATTATGACATGCGGCACATCCCACCAGCGCTGTATCCGTCTGCCCACCCAGCCTGAAAGCCAGTAATGGCTGTGTATCAAATCGTAGCGTAGCCCGTTGCGGGCCCTGAAATCCTCCATCGAGCAGGCGAAGTCCTCAAGATGGGAATAGACTGCTAGCTTATCTATGGGCTCGACCTCGCCCGCCTGCAGGTGGATGACGCGCGCATTATCGCCGAGCTGCACAATCCGCTCCTCCACAGGGTCATGGGCGCGGGTATAGATGTCTACTGTGTGGCCTCGCTTCCCCAGCTCACGGGCCAGCTCTCTGATATAGACGCTCATGCCGCCGGTGTCCTTGCTTCCCAGCTTGCCCACCGGACAGCTATGGACACTGAGCATGGCTATTTTCAATTGCTCTACCAAAGTTAGGTCTATCTTCCTATGCCGTTCGTGGTGAGCCAGTCGAACCATGAACGGCTCTTCTGTAATCTCAAAATACGCCCTTCGACAGGCTCAGGGTGAATGGATTATACTGCTTCAACCCCCTGTGTCCCCCACTCTTGGGGGAATTTAAGGTTGGGGGATACCCCCAAGCCCCCAGCAAAGGGGCTTCGCCCCTCTGCACTTCCCTTAGGATTTCAGATTTAGATTTTAGGATTTGTTGCAAGAATTATCTTGCAACTGTATATCGGTATCTCCCTGCCTTTCAAGCGATATTTATATTCCTCCGGCCCCTTCAGAAAATCGTAAACCTTCCTGCCTCGCTCGATACTGTCCTTGATAGAGAGGAGCTTGGACATCAGTCCCACGCTCAAATAGCCGTATTCCGGGTCGTAGCCGCTGTTGTAAAGATACACCCTTTCATTGTAATCGAAGCACATCACGGCGGCAACAGGTTTTCCTGAGATTTCCAGGATACCGAACCTCAGGAGTTTAGCTTCCGCCATAGTGTCAGCTAGCGCCCTGAAAAAGGACTCCATTCTGGCTGTCATAAAGGCTGCCTTGTCCTCTCTGCTTTTACGCAGCAGTCTGAAAAAGATGTCCAGGACCTCCGGCGCTGCATTCTCCACGACACGGTAATTGATGTCGCCCTCCTCCTCCAACCTCCTGAATCTGCGGCCTGTCTCTCGGCGCTGCTTCGGGGTCAACGTGCGTAGATACTCCTCCCACGTTGAGAGCAAGTCCAGGTCCAGGGAAACATTCTGCCGGGTGACGGTAACCTCGTATCCTTCGTTTTTTGCCAGGTCAACCAGGCATGTTATCGCCGTGGAATCGTACCTCAACGAGTCCAGGCACAGCTCCTTTATCCCGTCCCTTTTCAACTTGTCCAGGACGTCGGTGAAGAACGCAATCTCCTTACCGGGGGCGACCACGAAGTCCATGTAATCGCAGACATCGGCGCTCCCGATGAAGTAAGCCTTGCCCTCTTTGGCCATCAGGGGCGCGATTCCGATGATATTTTTGCCCTGTTTAACATCAAATAAATATAATTCGGAGCCCTCTCCGAAAACCTGCCACCATACCTTGAGCCATCTCGGCAGCACGAATGTGGTCTCCCACCTGAGTATGCGTTGCAGGTCATCCCATGACGAAGCGAGGCTGTCGAAACTCTGCGGGGCGTAAGTGTAGCTCATAGCAGTACGATTAGTGTAGCAGCTTAGCGTGGGTGAATCAATCAATCCGTTCGTGGTGAGCCCTTCGTCAGGCTCAGGACAGGCCTGTCGAACCATGAACGGAGCCTCGGTAGGCATTGGTATCGCCCTTCGACAAGCTCAGGGCGAACGGTCAGATACTATCTTGTAAGGGCGTTCAATTGAACGCCTTTACATCACCCTCATCCTTCGATAAGCTCAGGACAAGCTCTGACCACTCCCGTCAAGGGAGAGGAATTTAAAAATTTCCCTCCCCTGGCGGGAGGGATTAAAGGGAGGGGTAATCGTAGGGGCGACCCGTAGGGTCGCCCTTTGCGATGTCGAGCCACAAAGTCTACCCTATTGCTTCGGCTCTGCACTTACGTGGATTGGCCGATATGCCTGGTTATTTGACAGGTTTTGCTCGTCGATACCGCACTGATTTATTACATCCACATATATATTATGGTCTCCAGCCCTGGCTACCCACCATGCCTTCACTTCGACAGTTCCACCGGCCGGTATATCAACGAACGGTATAGCAATATCTCCACTCCAGCGCTGATCATAGTAGAACCAGATCTCAGCGTTAGGTGCATCTCCTTCCCCGATGTTGTGGATGGTCGCCGTTATCGAAATAGACTCACCATCATGGGGATTGTCATCCGAGAAGACGATATCGGAGGCGTCTATACTCAAGTCAGGGGGCGGAGATACCCACACCAGTGTTGCATCCCGCTTTTGGAACTTCACGCCGTTTTCAGTGCCGGAGGCCGTTATGCTAATGCCATAAATGCCCGGGGAACTTGTGTCCGTAAACACATTGGTGTATGTCCCGTCATCTGCCTGCCTGTCACCGTGCTGGCCATCATCGTACAGAACCAGTCTCTCGGTCACATTACCCGGCGTCACGATATCTGCCACTACGGACGAATATGTTATGACTTTGCCACTACCTTCGGGTTCTATTGTAGTTGAAATCGGCCCTACACCGCCTGACACAGGGCCCCCCAATGTAAGTCCAGGCCCCGCCATGATGGGTATGGGTTCTCCGGGCGTGTATTTCTGCGATTCTAGATGAAGGTAAAAGTTTATGTCTGTATCGCCGGAAACCAGCAAGACGTAGTCCTTGCCGCCCGGTGGCACATCCAGTGCGCTTACATGTATAATCCATTTACCTTGTTCGGGGTTATCGATTGTACAATCCGCAAATGTACCCCCGCAGGTGCCGTCATCGTGGCTGCAACTGAGGTAGGTCTTGCCGCTGGGAGCAGTCAGGCTCAAACCGAGTCTGTGTTGCAGCCAGTTCAATTCAAAACTCACTTTTGCGACATTACCCACTAGAACTTCATGAGATTTCTCTTCGCCAGGGTATATC